>NCDY01000110.1 GCA_002280405.1 Rhodobacterales bacterium 32-66-9
GGTCGCCCGCTCGGCCATCGCGCCCGAGGACATGCTTCCCGCCGTCGCCCAAGGCGCCATCGGCATCGAGCGTCGCACCGACGACACCCACACCGCGCGCCTTCTGTCCGCCATCCACGACCGCGACACCGGCCTCCGCCTCGCGGCCGAACGCAGCTTCCTTCTCACCCTCGACGGCTCGTGCGAAACCCCCATCGCGGGCCTCGCCGTCCTTGAAGGCCAGACCCTCTGGCTGCGCGGTGAACTCCTCCGCCCCGACGGCTCGGCCAACGTCGCGGGCGATCTGCGCGGCCCGGTCAGCGAGGGCGCGCAGATCGGCAAGGCTCTCGCCGAAACCCTCCTCACCCGCGCGGGGCCCGGATTCTTCGGCTAGATCGGGATGATGCTTGCTGGAAACATCATCCCGACCTCGATTCTTGGTGGTCGCGTGATTGATGCGGAAAACCGGAGTCCACTTTTCCTCATCCCGCCTTGAGCGCCGCGCTTTCCCTTCCCCGAACATCCCCGCGCAGCGCGCACAGCCAGGCCGGTTGGCCGAAGGCCAGAGGCGAGACAAAAGGCAGGCTCGTCCGCGCACATTATCTTGGCACGCCGACAGGTCTCGACCCGTAGGATGCGCTACAGCGCATCATCGGCCGGTGCGCTGTTGCGCACCCTACGGCGCACCGCGCATTGCACGGGCTCCGCCAAATCCGATCCTTTCCAGACTCCTAACGCCCACAGCCAACCCCTTGAAATCCCTCACCCCCGAAAGCCCGCCACGCGTGGACACCTCACACCACCTCACCCGCATCCAGCCGCGCCAGCACCCTTTCCGCCCCCGCCAGCACCGCCTTTTGGTGGCCCGTCTCCATCCCGTCCCAGACCCGGTACATCTGCCCCATCCGCGGGTTCGACCGGAACCGCTCCCGGTGCCGCACCAGGAAGTGCCAGTAGAGCAAGTTGAACGGACAAGCCCGCTCTCCCACCTTCTCCTTCACCTGATACCGGCACCCCCCGCAGTGGTCCGACATCCGGTCGATATAGGCTCCCGAGGACACATAGGGCTTCGACGCCAGCATCCCCCCATCCGCGAACTGGCTCATCCCCAGCACATTCGGCGCCTCCACCCATTCGAAGGCATCGACATAGACCGCCAGATACCACTCATGCACCGCCGCCGGGTCCACCCCCGCGAGCAGCGCGAAATTCCCCGTCACCATCAGCCGCTGGATGTGGTGGGCATAGGCCAGACCCCGCGTCTGCCCGACGGCGGCCCGCATGCAGGCCATCCCGGTCTCGCCGCCCCAATACACCCCCGGCAAGGCCCGGGAATGCCCCAGCGCGTTCCCCTCCAGATAGGCCGGCCCCTGCAAGGCCCAGATCCCGCGCACATATTCCCGCCAGCCGATCACCTGCCGGATGAACCCCTCCGCCGCCTGGATCGGCACCTTGCCCGCTTTCCAGGCCGCCTCGACCGCAAGGCACACCTCCATCGGCCGCAGCAGCCCGATGTTCAGATAGGGCGAGATCACCGCATGAGACAGGTAAGCCTCCCCCTCGAGCATAGCATCCTGCTCTTCGCCGAACCGGGGCAACCGCTCCGCCACGAACTCGGCCAAGGCTGCCAAAGCCCCCGCCCGGTCCGTCGCCCAGCGAAAAGGCCTCAGCCGCCCGAAATGCGGAAACCGCGCCTCGACCAAAGCCAGCACTTCCTCCACCACCGCATCCGGCGCGAAGTCCCGAGGCCGCGCCCGCAGCAAGTCGCCCTTCGCGGGCTTGCGGTTGTCGTGGTCAAAGTTCCACTGTCCACCCGCCGGCTGATCCCCCTCCATCATCAGCCCGGTCTTTCGCCGCATGTCCCGGTAGAACCACTCCATCCGCAGCTGCTTGCGCCCCTCGGCCCAGGCCGCAAACTCCGCCTCGGAACAAAGGAACCTGTCATCCTCCAGCACCCGAACCGGCAGCGGCAGGTCCTGCAAATCCCGCAACACCCGCCACTCCCCCGGCTTCGTCGCCACGACCTCCGACGCCCCGAACTCCGCCGCACGCCGCAGCAGTTCCCCGGAAATCGACTGCGCATTCACCGGATCATCCAGCCGCGAATAGGCGACCCGCCACCCCTCGGCCTCCAGCGCAACAGCGAACTTCCGCATCGCCGCCAGGATCAACGCGATCTTCTGCGGATGGTGGGGAACGCTGGTCCCCTCGCCCGTCACCTCGGCCATCACCACCACATCGCGCACCCGGTCCGCCGCCTTCAAGGCCGCCACATCCGGCGTGAGCTGATCCCCCAGGACCAGGACCAGCCTCACCACGGCACCACCTCGCCTTTCCAGTCGTAGAACCCGCCCGTCGCCTCCGGCCCCAACCCTTCCAGCACCCGCAAGAGGTTCCCCGCCGCCACCTCCGCCGAGACGGCAGGATGGCCGGCCCGCAAGTCCGGGGCCAACCCGGTCTCAACCGTTCCCGGATGCAGGCAGACGAAAACCGACTGCGGATGGGTCCGCCGCGCCTCGATGGCGGCCGTCCGCACGAACTGGTTCAACGCCGCCTTCGCCGCCCGATAGCCATACCAGCCTCCCAGAGCGTTATCCCCGATCGACCCCACCCGCGCCGACAGCACCGCCAGCCGCGAGACGCGGTCTCGCGGCATCAGGCGCAGCGCGTGCTTCATCACCAGCGCAGGCCCGACCGCGTTCACCGCAAATTGTGACGCCAACCCCTCCGCCGTCACGGCGCGCAGGCTTTTCTCCGGCCCGACGCCCCCCAGGACCAGCGCGCCGGTCGCCACGATCACCAGATCGAAGCCCGGCTCCAGTCGACCAAGGGCCGCCGCGACCGAGCCTTCGTCGGTGACCTCCAGCCCATGGTCCGACCGTGACAGCCCGATGACCTCGCCCCGCCCACGCAAGGCCGAAACCAGCGCCCGGCCGATTCCGCCCGACGCCCCCAGAATCAATGCACGCATGCGTCCTCCACAAGCCTGGTGCCACATGTAGCGCCCGGTCCTCACCCGGCCATGGCGTGTTCCTTTCCCCGACTGATCCGCAGGAGAGTCCGCCCCTGCTGGCGATCCGCGGCAGCCACCCCCAAGCCAACCGCGACCGCACCGCAAAGCCTCTGAACGCCAGGGCCGCGACCCCCCGCTCAGGCCTTGCCATCGGAACGCATCAGTTGCAGGACGGACGGCGCGGCCGGACCTTGAACCGACCGCCCCCGTCGCAGGGTTTTTCCAGGCCGATGCCCTGCCTGTCCGCAGCGCAGGGGCTCACCCCATCCGCAGGGCCATGTCGAGCATCCGGTTCGAGAACCCCCACTCGTTGTCATACCACCCGAAGACCCGCAGCATTCCCCCCGCAGTCACCTTCGTCTCGGGACAGGCCATGACGACCGACTCCGGTCGCGCCCGCAGGTCGCAGGACACGAGCGGTCGATCCGTCGTGCCGATCACTCCCCCCGCACCGCGGAAGGTCGCGTTCACCTCCTCGACCGAGGGACGGGCCTTGGTCATCAGATGGAAGTCGACGCAGGAAACCGAGGCCACGGGCACCCGCACCGCCTGCGCGACGACCCGCCCGGCGATGTCGGGCAGGACCCCGTCCAGCAGCCGCGCGGCAGAGGTCGTGGTCGGCACCATCGACAGGGCGGCCGCCCGGCTTCGTTGACAGTCGGCAGCCGGCGCGTCCACGCTCGGCTGGCTGCCGGTATAGCAGTGGACCGTCGTCATCGACCCGGTCACGATGCCCCAGTTCTGCTGGATCAACCGCGCCAGGGGGGCCAGCGCATTCGTGGTGCAAGAGGCGTTCGAAACGATCCGCTGATCCCGAAGCGCCGCGTCATTCGCCCCGAGGACCACGGTCTCGTCGGCCCCCGAAGACGGACCCGAGATCAGCACCCGCCCCGCCCCGGCGCGCAGGCCCCGTTCCGCCACGTCGCGCGTTTCGGCCCGGCCCGTGCATTCCAGCACCAGATCGACGCCGGTCAGATCCAGCGTCGACAGATCGGGCGCCCGGAAAAGCGGCACCCGCAGCCCGTTCACCACCAGCGCCCCCGAGTCCAGGGTCGCGGTCCCGCGCCATGGACCGAAGACAGAGTCATACTCGAAAAGATAGGCGCACAGTTCTGCCGCCGCGATGTCGTTGATCCCGACGACTTCCAGCCCCGGCCAACGGTCCGGCGACAGGGCAAGGGCCCTGAGGACCGACCGCCCGATCCGCCCGAAGCCGTTGATGAAGACCCGCATCCGCCACCCTCTTCCCGCGCCGACGCCGGCAGTCTCAGCACGGGTTCGCGGCAGCTTCAACATCAAGACTTGTGCCCGTCACAATACCGGCAGCGCCGGGGCTCAGTTGCCGCCCAGGACTTCGTCCAGCGCCTTGCGGGCCTTGTCCTCCAGCGCCTGCTGAGCGCCCCGTTTCGCGGCATCGCCCATGCCTTCGCTTGGCGCGACCTCGATCCCGAGCTCTTCCTGCAGACGCTGCTCCAGGTCCGCCTTCGCGGCAGCCTCGGCGGCCCTGGCTTCCTCTTGCAGGCGGGCGGCGGCGGCCTTTGCTTCCGCTGCCATCTTCTCGCGGGCGACCGATTCCAGATCCAGCTGGAACCGCAGCCTGGCCCAGGGGCCGGTGATCAGCAGGGGCACCATGACCCCGCCGGTCCCGTCCGCCGCCGCCAGCGCCGTGGGCCGCAGGCGGTAGTCGATCGTGCGTGCGCCCAAGCCGATCTCGCCCTCACCCGCGGCGGTCACATACGGCGCGACGAGCTTCAGATCGGTGTTCGACAGCACGCCCTTGGCAATGGTGAAGGTGCCCGCCATTCCGTTGAAGATGGTCTTCTGGCCTTCGCCGACATAGCCCGGATCCAGCGTCCGCAGCATCCCGGCGATGTCGAGACCGCGCAATTCTCCCTTGCCAAGTTGCAGCGCGCCCTGGCCCTGCAGACTTTTCATGATCGCGTCGACCGAGTTGCCGACGCCCAGAAACTCCAGGTCGGCATCGCCGGTCGCGACCAGCCGGTCCCAGCCGACAAGGTCGGTCAAGAGGGGTTCGGTCTGCATCCCGGCAAGCGTCAGCCGTCCGCCGACCGAAAGGCCGCCGCGCCCGTTCACGACAAAGTCGCCGCTGATCTGGCCGCCATAGGCTTCGATCCCGCGGATCTCGATCACGGCACGGGCGCGGTCCACGGTGATCAGTGCGGCGGTCTGACCGAACTTCAGGACGCCAAGATCGACCGAGGGCGCAGTGAAGGCAATCTCGGCGTCCAGCAGACCCAGGGCAGAAACGTCGACCTCGCCCGCCGGCCAGCTTTCCGCCTGCATGCCGCCCGCCGCGCCACCACCCGACCCGCCATCCGGGCCGGTGCCCAGGGTGATCGCTCCGGCGGCAAGCTGCGCCTTCAGGCGGGGCCGCGCCGCGCCGGGTGTCAGGTCAAGATCGCCCTTGATCCGGTTGGAGTCCGCCACGATTTCGGCCCCGCGCAGGAAGGCGGCGCCGGTGCCGTCAAGCGTCAGCTGGCCCGAGACCTGCAGTTGGTCACGTCCAAGACCCGGACCGGGGCGCTCCAGCCCGATGCCAATAAATGCGCCCAGAGCGGGCAAGTCCGCGAGGTCGGCCATCAGCGCGCCTTCCGCTGCGAGCGGAGCATATCCGCCGCGCCCAGCAAACCCCAGCTTGGCCGAGCCAGCCGAGAGGTTGATCCTGACCGGCACCACGCGGCCCATGGCAAAGGCGGAAAAGACCTCGCCGGTCAGATCCAGCACCACCTTCTGCCCCCCGGAGAGCGCGGTCGCGGTCAGCGTGAAGGGGCCGGAAAAGTCCGGGATTGCAAGGGTGGCATTGACATCGTCCAACGCGATCATCCGGCCCGACTGGCGGTCGTTGAACCGGATGGAGCCGCCGGTGATCGAGCCTTCGTCCAGCGTGAAGCCGGTCGCGGGGGCAGGCACTGCGCCGACGCCACCGGCCGGGCCGGCCGCGCCGGCCGCGAAGTCCCAGTTCACCCGTCCGTCCTTGTCGCGTTCCAGACTGATCTCGGGTTGATCGGCGGTCAGGCCAAGGATCCTGATGTCGCCCCCCAGCAGCGCGCCAAGATTCACGTCGATCGACAGGCTTTCGGCGCGGAACAGGGGCGCATCGCTGGCGGCCCAGTCGGCGTTGGCGATGCTGACCGGCCCAGTTGTCACGCCAAGGCTGGGCCACAGGCGGGGCTTCACCTCGCCCAGAACTTCCAGCTTGCGGCCGGTCATCGCCTCGAACTGGCCAGAGACGGCTTGCGCGATGCGTTCGGACGGGACCACGGCCATCAGCCCGAATCCGAGACTCACAAGAACCGCCAGTGCGATCCCGACCCGGACGATCCAGCGCATGCTCACCTCCTGAAGATTTTCTTGTTTTGCCAGAGTTTATGTCCCCGCGCGGCGGGTTGCCAAGTCAGGGGGGCCTGACTGGCAGCTATTGGCCGACAGCGCGGGCTTTTCTGCGGGTGCCGCGCAGGGTATAGGCGGCCCATGTCGCAGAACCCGCCACTCCTTCGCCCCGACCTTGCCCGCGCTCTGGTGCCCGACTTTCGGCGCGACGGCCAGCCGACCATCGGCATGGTCTCGCTTGGCTGCCCCAAGGCGCTGGTGGATTCAGAACGTATCCTGACCCGGCTTCGGGCCGAGGGATATGCGATTTCGCCCGACTACAAGGGCGCGGATGCGGTGATCGTGAACACCTGCGGGTTTCTGGACAGTGCCAAGGCGGAAAGCCTGGAGGCGATCGGCGAGGCCTTGCAGGAAAACGGCCGGGTGATCGTGACCGGGTGTCTCGGGGCTGAACCGCAGTATATCACCGGCGCGCATCCGAAGGTGCTGGCCGTGACGGGGCCGCATCAATACGAAGCGGTGCTGGATGCCGTGCATGGCGCGGTGCCCCCGGCACCCGATCCGTTCATCGACCTTCTGCCGGCGACCGGCGTGTCGCTGACACCGCGGCACTACAGCTATCTGAAGATCTCCGAGGGTTGCAACCACAAGTGCAGGTTCTGCATCATCCCGGACATGCGGGGGCGGCTTGTCTCGCGTCCAGCCCATGCCGTCTTGCGCGAGGCGGAGAAGCTGGTCGAGGCGGGGGTCAAGGAGCTGCTGGTCATCAGCCAGGACACCAGCGCCTACGGAGTGGACCGCAAGCATGACCTCAGCCCCTGGAAGGGCGACGGTCGAGGCGGGGGTCAAGGAGCTGCTGGTCATCAGCCAGGACACCAGCGCCTACGGAGTGGACCGCAAGCATGACCTCAGCCCCTGGAAGGGCGACGACGTCAGGGCCCATATCACTGACCTTGCGCGCGAGATGGGCAAGCTCGGGGCCTGGGTCCGGCTCCACTATGTCTATCCCTATCCGCATGTGCGACAGCTGATCCCCCTGATGGCGGATGGGCTGGTGCTGCCCTATCTCGATATCCCGTTCCAGCATGCCCACCCGGATGTGCTGAAGCGCATGGCCCGGCCCGCCGCCGCCGCGAAGACCCTGGACGAGATTGCCGCCTGGCGCGCGGTCTGTCCCGATCTGACCCTGCGCTCGACCTTCATCGTGGGCTACCCGGGCGAAACCGAGGCAGAGTTCCAGACGCTGCTTGACTGGCTGGACGACGCGCAGCTGGACCGGGTTGGGTGTTTTCAGTACGAGAATGTCGCGGGCGCGCGATCGAATGACTTGCCGGGCCACGTGGCCCCGGACGTCAAGCAGGACCGCTGGGATCGCTTCATGGAAAAAGCGCAGGCGATATCGGCGGCAAAACTGGCCCGAAAGGTTGGAAAGGTTCTGGAAGCGATCGTGGACGAAGTCGATGCGGACGGCGCCACCTGCCGCACCAAGGCCGACGCGCCCGAAATCGACGGGAACCTGTTCATCGACGAAGGCTTTGAGGGGCTGTCCCCGGGGGACATCGTGAAGGTCGATGTGGACGAGGCGGGGGAGTATGATCTTTGGGGGCGGCTGGTCTGACGCCTGCGATCCTTGACTGGTCTTTTGCCTGCCACCCCGGAGCTTGACCGTTTCGCTTTCGGGGTGCGTTGCCCGACCCGTTAAAATCCACCTGATGATCAGTGCGGCGATTGCGGCGGCCGGGCGAAATGGATGGCTGGCTCGAAGCATCCTGATGCGATGCGTCGCCAGTGCTTCAGGCGGCTGCAGGCGCGCGCATCAGGATTCCGCTGCAGCGGGCCTCGGCATGATCACGACCGCTGTCCCGACTGCCGCAAGACGGTCGCGCGGGATGCCGTCGCGGACGATCATTCCCGCGCGGCCAGGACATGCCCGGGCGACACGCCGACGGGTCAGCCCAAAGCTTCGATCCCGGCCTTGTTCGGGCAGAACTCTGGCATTGCCTCGGCTGAGCCGGACCCGGCCAGCCATGCCTCGCAGGCCGCGCCCCGGCCGCAGGCCGCGCAGCGGATGATCAGCTCTTCCAGCTCGTCGCGCTGCAGCCAGCCTTCGACCACGGCCCGCGGCAAGTTGACCCCGGAAATCCGCGCCATGCCTCGGGTAAGCCACCAGGCCTTCGGTGCTTCGGGATATCCGATCATGGTCCAGACCTCCGTCCAATGACGACATGCTGAACGCGGTCGCGACGGTCTGCCTTGACGCAGATCAAGACCCCCGAAGTCGGCGGACCGTCGCGGCCACCAGCGCCTTGCGTTCGGCGTTCGGCGGATGCGTGCCAAGGAAGCGGTCACCGGGATCCGGCAGCCGGTCGAAAAATCCGGCACCCAGCACGGGATCATAGCCGGCCAGCAGCGCGATCTCGGCCCCCAGCGCATCGGCCTCAAGTTCGAACTCGCGGGAATAGCTGCGGGCGGCGACCTCGGCACCGATGTTCTGGGCCGCACGGACCTCTTCGGCGGAAAGCCCGCTGGCCTGGGCGAGAGCGCCTGCCAAGAGCGCGCCGGACAAGGCCTGGTCCTGCCGCTTGGGAATATGGCCCGCGATGTGATGCGCTGCCTCGTGGCCCAGGACGAAAGCCAGCTCATCGGCGTTGCGGGCGTCGGCGATCAGCGTCAGCGTGAAGCCGATCACCGGGCGTCCGCGCCGGTCCAGGGTCTGGAAGGCGTTCGGGGGCTGACCGCGCCTGTCGTCGACGACGATCCGGAAGTCGCAGTTCGGCGCCACGCCCCGGCTGCGGCAATAGCGTTCTGCCACAGGCTCGACCTGCGCGACGACCGACAGGAACGTCTCGGCGGCAACGCGAGGCGGCTGTGCGGGCGCGACAGCTGCCGTCGGGGCGGCGGGCGGCGGGGCAGGAAGCGTGGCGACGCAACCGCCCAGGACAAACGAGACCGCGATGAACAGGGGAAAGCGCATGGGAACCCTCGACAGACCGGACAAGGGTAACAAATCGGCGGGTGAGGGAAAGGGCGGTCGGCCCCGGGCGTTTGTCGGAGAGGCTCACAAAGCCGTCATGATGCCGAGCCCATTGCCGAAGCAGGCCGGGGGCGATAGCCTGCGGTCCATGTTCACCATCGAGCACGAATTCGACGCCACCGTGATCACCCTGGTGGATGAAGGCGGCGATCTGCCCCTGATGGAGGACATCGTGATCAATGCCTTTGAAGATTGCGTGACGGTGGAACAGGCCGATCCGCAGACTGACGAAGTGCTGCGGATCACCCTGTCGATGACCCAGCTTCGCGACCTGGCCGCCGCGTTGAATCTGCCGGAGGGAAGTTACCGGCTGGAGCGGAAGGCATGAAGCTGGCCTGGAATTGATCAGGTGTCGGTGCGCCTTGCGGGCAAAACCGCTTGACCTTTGCCCGGCCCTGGCGTTGAAGCACCGCTGATCCGATGATCGGCATGGTGGCGGGCAGATGGAAGAGCAGAACAACAAGAACCTGATCCTGGCTATGGTTCTGAGCGCGGCGGTGATGATCGCCTGGTTCGTCCTGTTTCCGCCGCCAGAGCCGCCGGCAACGACCCCGCCTCAGGCCGAGACCGCTGTTGCAACCCCCGAAGCAACGGCGGCGGGCGCGACGACCGAACCGGCGGCGGCCCGATCCGAGAGACGGGGGAAGCTCCAGGGCGGGCGACGGGCTCGCCACCGGCGGCGCCTGGAAGAAAACCTGTCCTACTATTCGGTCTTCGGCTGGCTGCCCGGCACCGGGCTTGCCGCCGGGGATGTGCCGGATGCCAACACGCTGTGGACCACCGATGCCAATGCCGTCCTGTCGCCCGATGCGCCGGTCACGCTGCGCTGGGACAACGGCAAGGGCCTGACCTTCCTGCGCGAAGTCTCGGTCGATGCGAACTTCTTGTTCACAGTCAAGGATACGGTCAACAACAGCTCGACCGCCGCCGTCGCGCTGCAACCCTACGGCATCATCGCGCGAAATGGCCTGCCAAAGTTGCAGAACATTTTCGTGGTGCATGAAGGTGCCGTCCAGCGCGCCGACGGCGAGCTGACAGAGACTGACTACGCCAAAATCCCCAAATTCACGGTGGATACGCGCGAAGGCCTGCCCGCCGAAGTGACAGAGGCCACCAAGGATGGCTGGATCGGCTTTACCGACCATTACTGGATGACCACCCTGGTGCCCGAGCAGGGCAAACCGTTCAAGGCGGTGCTCAAATATGTGCCCGACGCAGGCATCTACCAGGCCGAAGTGCGCCAGCCGGTCGTGTCACTGGCCGCTGGCGCGACGGCAACCACCTCGATCCAGTTCTTTGCCGGCGCGAAAGAGTGGGCAACGATCCGCGCATACCAGAACGAAGGCGGCATTCCGGGCTTCATCGATTCCATCGACTGGGGCTGGTTCTACTTCCTGACCAAGCCGATCTTCGCCGTCCTGCACTGGCTGAACGCCTTCATCGGCAACATGGGCCTCGCGATCATCGCTCTGACTTTCACCCTGAAGTTCCTCGTTCTGCCCCTCGCCTACAAATCCTATGTCTCGATGGCGCGGATGAAGGAACTGCAGCCCGAGATGGAGGCGCTGAAAGAGCGCGCGGGCGAGGACAAGCAGAAGCTGCAGCGCGAAATGATGCAGCTTTACAAGGACAAGAAGGTGAACCCGGCCGCGGGTTGCCTGCCGATCCTGATCCAGATCCCGATCTTCTTCGCGCTTTACAAGGTGATCTTCGTCACCATCGAGCTGCGCCACGCCCCGTTCTTCGGCTGGCTGACGGACCTCTCCGCGCCCGATCCGTCCTCGCTCTACAACTTCTTTGGCCTTCTGCCGTGGGATGCCCCCGTGCAGGGCTCGGTCCTGCACATGATCTTCATCGGTGCCCTGCCGATCCTTCTCGGCATCACGATGTGGCTGCAGCAGAAGCTGAACCCCGCGCCGACCGACCCGGTGCAGGCCTCGATCTTCGCCTGGATGCCCTGGGTGTTCATGTTCATGCTGGGCGGATTTGCCAGCGGGCTTGTGGTCTACTGGATCACCAACAATACGATCACGTTCATCCAGCAGTATCTGATCATGTGGAGCCACGGAAAGCGCCCGGACATCTTCGGCAACATCCGCGCGTCCAAGGTCGCCAGGGTCGAGGCAAAAGCGCCAAGCCCGGCCAATTCCGCTTCGCCGCCGAAGGCTCCGCCTCCGAAGTCTTCGCCCCCGAGGAAGACCGGAAAGAAATGACCATCCGGCTGGCCCATATCTGCCGGCATCCGATCAAGGCTTACGGACGCGAAATGCTCGCGTCCGTTCGTCTTTCGGCCGGTGAGGGGCTGCCGTTTGACCGGGAATGGGCCGTCGCCCACGAAGCCGCGCGCCTGGTTCCAGGGTGGAACGCCTGCCAGAATTTCACCCGCGGGGCGAAGGCTCCGGCGCTCATGGCGATCGCGGCCAGCCTGGACGAGGCCGCGCGCCGGGTCACGCTGGACCATCCCGCCGCAGGCAGGATCACCGTCGCGCCGGACGACCCGGCCGATCATCCCCGCCTGCTGGCCTGGGCCGATCCCCTGATCCCGCCCGGACGGGCGCGGCCTGCCGCCGTCGTCAGGGCCGGGCGGGTGATGTCGGACAGTGCGTTCGCGTCGGTGTCGATCCTTTCGCTGACCTCGCTGGCCGAGCTTTCGGCGCATATGGGCCTGGACCTGTCGATCCATCGCTGGCGCGCGAACCTCTGGTTGGACGGCGCCGGCGCCTGGGAGGAATGGGGCTGGATCGGCCAGCACTTCCGGCTGGGCAATGCCGTGCTTGAGGTCGTGGAACGCATCACCCGCTGCGTCGCGACACAGGTCGACCCCGAGACCGGCGTCGAGAACGGCGACACTCTGGCGGCGCTGGAAAGCGCCTTTGGCCATCAGGACTTTGGCGTCTATGCCCGCGTGATCCAGGGTGGGCAGATCGTCGTCGGCCAGGATTGGAAACCGGCATGACGCTGCAGTTCACCCTTGCATCCGAACCAGACGAGGCAGCGCGGGAAGCCGGACGGCTTCTTTTCGCCGGGCCGGTGACCTTCGTCAAGGGCGTGGTGGCAATGCCCGGCCTGCCACCCGCCGACCGTCTGGAGGTTTGCTTTGCCGGGCGCTCGAACGTCGGGAAATCCAGCCTGATCAACGCGCTGACCGGTCGCAAGACGCTGGCGCGGGCGTCGAATACGCCCGGGCGGACGCAGGAAATCAACTACTTCGCCCTTGGCGATGAACGCTATCTGGTCGACCTGCCCGGCTATGGATACGCCGAGGCCCCGGTCGCAGTGGTGGCCAAGTGGCAGGGGCTCTTGAAGCAGTATCTGGCCGGGCGGCAGACCCTGCGCCGGGCGTTCGTTCTGGTCGATGCGCGGCATGGCGTGAAGGCGGTGGACGAGGAGATACTGCGGCTTCTGGACAAGTCGGCCGTGACCTTCCAGGCCGTGCTGACCAAGGTCGACAAGATCAGCCGCGCCGAACGCGAGGCGGTGCTGGACCAGGTCAAGGGTGCCCTGGGCGCGCATCCCGCAGCCTATCCAGAGATCGTGGTCACAAGTTCGGAGAAGGGCGAAGGGATCGAGACCCTGCGCGCGCTGATCGCGACAATGGCATGAAGGCCAGGATCCCTGCCCGGGGGATCGTGATCCGGCCCTACTGCCCCGCGTCGTGATCCGGGTCGGCACCCGGCACCGGATCATAGCCATGCCCGCCCCACGGGTGACAGCGACAAAGCCGATGCGCGGCAAGATAGCCACCCTTCAGCGCGCCGTGCCGCTCCAGCGCCTCCAGCGCGTATGCGGAACAGGTGGGCTGGTAACGGCAACCATGTCCGACCCAGGGCGACAGGAGCAGGCGGTAGGCCCGGACCGGGAGGGCGACCAGATGCGCGAACGGGCTCACGACCGCCCCCGATGGACAGAACGCAGGGCCTGTTCCAGATCGGCGCGCAGGTCGGCATAGGACCGGGTCACCGTGGCTTCGGGCCGGGCGACGAGGACGTAATCCCAGCCAGGTTGCGCCCGGGGGGCCAGAACTTCCCGCGCAAGGGCACGCAGGCGGCGCTTGGCGCGGTTGCGCAGGACGGCGTTGCCGATCTTCTTCGAGGCCGTAAATCCCACGCGCGACACCGGCTCGCCATCCGCCCTGTCGCGGGCCTGCAGAAGAAAGCCGTTCGTGCCATGCCGCCGGGCCGATGCAGCCTTCAGGTACTCCGCCCGCTTGGCCATCACGCAAAGCGAAACCGCCGGAGAGCCGATGGGCGCTTCGGCGGCAATGCCATGGCCCTGGTTCTCCGGCGGTGTCATGTCGCAAACCCTGTCGCACGCCCCGGCGGGGGCGCGGGATCAGGCGGTGAGCTTGTGCCGGCCCTTGGCGCGGCGTGCGGCCAGGACCAGACGGCCGTTCTTGGTTGCCATGCGCGCACGAAAGCCGTGGCGGCGCTTGCGAACCAGGTTCGACGGTTGAAAGGTGCGCTTCATCGCGGCTCTCCATCAGACTTGACCCGAACCCCAGCGGGATTCGAGGGCCCGTAACGTGAAGCCCGTCCTTTACGGTCGGTTTCCGGCCAAGTCAACGCGGGGCGCATGGATTTCCTGCAACATTTCGCGAACTGCGCAGCGGAAATGTTTCAGCCGGTGCCAAACAGGGTCGCCATGGATCAAGGCCGCGTGAGACCCCTGTCGTCCAGCCAGTTCCTGCGCCATGCTCGCAGCGCAAAAGGAACTCCGATGCCCCCTGTCGAGCACGCCCCTTCCCCCGGCACCCGCGCGCTCTGGTTGCGACGGCTGCCGATCCTTGTCATCCTTGCGGCCGCCCTGGCCGGGGCGATCCTGCTGCGCGACACGCTCAGCTTCGAGGCCCTTGCCCGGCACCGCGAAGCATTGCTGGCATTTCGCGATGCCAATTACCTGATGACGGTTCTGGGCTTTGTCGCGGTCTATATCGGGATCGTCGCACTCAGCCTGCCCGGAGGCACGGTGGCCACGTTGGCGGGTGGGTTTCTGTTCGGCCTGTTTCCCGGGGTTCTGTACAACATCACCGGGGCCACCATCGGCGCGATCGCGATCTTCCTGGCCGCGCGGTCGGGCTTTGGCGACCGCTTCGCGCTCAAGCTGCAATCCGCAGGCGGGGCTGCGGGCCGGCTGATGGCAGGAATCAGGGAAAACGAGTGGTCGGTCCTGTTCCTGATGCGGCTCATTCCGGCGGTGCCGTTTTTCCTGGCCAATCTCATTCCCGCCTTCACCGGCACCCGACTGTCGACCTATGCAGCGACGACGGTCCTTGGCATCATTCCGGCGGCACTGGTCTTCACCTCGGTCGGTGCCGGGCTGGGCGAGGTCTTCGCCCGGGGAGAGACCCCGGACCTGGGCATCCTGTTCACCCCGCCCGTCCTGCTGCCGATCCTTGGTCTGGCCGTGCTCGCTGCGCTGCCGATGGTGGTCAAGGCTGTTCGGAGAGGGTCCTGACATGGCCCGGATCGACACCGATATCTGCGTGATCGGCGCGGGCTCTGGCGGCCTGTCGGTCGCTGCGGGGGCCGTGCAGATGGGGGCCCGCGTCGTGCTGATCGAGGCGGGCGAGATGGGCGGCGACTGCCTGAACGCGGGTTGCATTCCCTCCAAGGCGCTGATCGCCGCTGCAAAGGCGGCCGAGGCTCAGCGGCGCGGCTTTCGCGGCGTGGCCGGTGTCACGCCCGCAGTCGATTTCGGCGCGGTCAAGGATCACGTCGCCGCCGTGATTGCCCGGATCGCCCCTGTCGACAGCCAGGAGCGATTCGAGAGCCTGGGCTGCACCGTGATTCGCGCCTTCGCCCGTTTTACCGGCCCGCGCGATGTCGCGGCCGGCGACACGACTGTCCGTGCGCGACGCTTTGTCATCGCCACCGGCTCGCGTCCCTTCGTGCCGCCGATTCAGGGCGCGGACCGGGTGCCCTACCTGACCAACGAGACGATCTTCGATCTCCGCGACCGTCCGAGGCATCTGATCGTGATCGGCGGTGGTCCGATCGGCGTCGAAATGGCGCAGGCGCATCGCCGGCTGGGCTGCGAAGTCACCGTGATCGAAGGCGCAAAGACGCTGGGCCGCGAGGACCCGGAACTTGCCGCCATCGTCACCGACGCGCTGTGTGGCGAAGGCATCCGGCTGGTCGAGGGCCAGCCGGTCGTGCGGCTTTCGGGCCAGGTCGGCGCGGTCGAGGTCACGCTGGGCGACGGCAGGCAGGTCACGGGTTCACATCTTTTGATGGCCGCGGGCCGCAAGGTGGCGCTGGAGGGGATGAACCTCGAGGCCGCGGGTGTGGCATACACGGCAAAGGGTGTTGCGGTCGACGCCAGGCTGCGATCTTCCAACCGGCGGGTCTATGCGGTGGGCGATGCGGCGGGCGGTCTGCAGTTCACCCATGTCGCGGGCTGGCACGCCGGGATCGTCATCCGCCAGGCCGTTCTGGGTCTGCCAGCCAAGGCCGATCCCCGGGCGATCCCTCGGGTCACTTACAGCGACCCCGAACTTGCCCATGTCGGACTGACCGAGGCCGAGGCCCGCGCCGCGCATGGCGCGGCCCTGACCATCGTTCGCGCCGAGTTTGCCCACAATGATCGCGCCCAGGCCGAGGCGAAGGCC
>NCDY01000111.1 GCA_002280405.1 Rhodobacterales bacterium 32-66-9
TGAATTACGGCATGCTCAATGGACGCAACAAACATTGGAGGTTTTGCAAGGTCATCAAGTCCGTTTGAAGTAACGTGATCAATCGCTAACTCAACGGCCGACATGATGTCATTTGGGCCTGGCAAATAAAGTCTCCAATGCGAACTTGTGCGCAAGTCTAATCATGGAGCGCCGCTTCTAGCAAGCTTATGCGAAGTAAAAGAAGGAGCTCGCTCGTCTGGAACAAAAGCCGTCAATCAAACCCTTAACAAACCCCTAACGCCAACGCGCAACCCATTGCTTTCAAACCATAATCCGAAAATGTCCACCGTGGACAGACAGAGTCCCTTGCGGCCCCCACCTCACCCCAGCGGCAGCACCACCGAGAACCGGCTCCCCTCGCCCACCACGCTCTCCACCCGCAGCCAGCCCCGATGACGGCTCACGATGTGCTTCACGATGGCGAGGCCGAGCCCCGTCCCCCCCATCTCGCGGCTCCGGTGGGTGTCGACCCGGTAGAACCGCTCGGTCAGGCGGGGAAGGTGGACCGGATCGATCCCCTCCCCCTCGTCCGCGACCTCGACCCGCACCGCCGGTCCGCGCACCGTCTCCTCCGCCGACAGCGAGACCCGCACCACCTGCCCCGCCGCCCCGTATTTCAGCGCGTTCTCCACAAGGTTGGTGAAGACCTGGGTCAACTGGTCGGCGTCCCCGGGCACGGTCACCGCGGCACCGGTCAGCTCCACCCGGTCGCCCGTCCTTTCGGCCACCCCGCGCAAGCTGGAGATCACCCCCTCCAAGAGCCCCCGCAGCTCCACCGCCTCGCGCGGGCGCACCCGCTCTTCCGCCTCGACCCGCGACAGCTGCAACAGGTCCCGCACCAGCCGGTTCATCCGCCCAGCCTCGGCCTCCATGATCCCAAGAAACATGTCCCGCGCCCTGGGATCGTCACGGGCCGCGTGTTTCAGCGTCTCGATGAACCCCATCAGGGCCGTCAGCGGGGTCCGCAGTTCATGGCTGACGTTCGCGACAAAATCCCGCCGCATCGCCCCGGCCATCTCTTCCGCGCTGATGTCCTTGAAGACACAGAGGACCAGCCCCGCCCCCTGGCCCGAGACGGTGACCTGGAACACCTGCTCTTGCCCGTCGCGTCGCAAAGACATCCGGGCCTCCCGCGGCTGCCGGTCCGGTCCGGCCGCCGCAATCGCCTCGAGCACCGCGGGCGCTCGCACGGCAATGGCCGGGTGCCGCCCGACGATCCCCTCGCCCAGAAGGCCGGTGCAAAGCCTGTTGCAGTCCACGACCCTTTCGTCGTTGCGCACCAGCATCGCAGGCAAGGGCAGGCCAGAGAGGAGGCGGGAATACTCGGAGTCTGTCATTCTGGCATCACTCCACCCTCGCGTGTGTCGCTCGTCTTGTCTTGCGCGGGAATAGCAGTAAATTCGCCGGTGTAAACGTAACGCGGTGCGGAACCGGCCTTTGCCCGGAACAAAGGTCGGCCCCGGCGGAAGTCCATCTGACAGACGGTTTGGCGGCGCCTCACTTGGATCGAGGTGAAGAGATGTCGCAAAAGCTAAGGTGTCTGGTGATCGGGATCCCGGAAGCAAGAGCGGCCGAAGGCAGCCTGCGTCCCGGGGAATTCGCCTCGATCGACCTGACCGCCCTTGACAGCCATCTCCCGCTGCCCGCGACGCTGGAACTGGTCGTGGCACCTTTGTTTTGCAAAAGTTTCGATGCGCTGGAGATCATCGAGCGGCTTGGGGCTCAGGATTACCGCAAGACGCTGCGGGTGGTCGCGCCAAAGCTGCCGAACCGCCAGGTCGTGTTGCGCGAACTGCGCAGCCATGCGGCGCGCCAGGGCATCACGATCGAGCTGATCGAGGAAGGCTGACGGCTGTCACGACGGGGTCAGACCGGCGCGGAACCGTCGGGCATTGGCCTGGTATCCGGCGGCCGAGGCAAGAAGCCTTGCCCGCGCCGTCGCGTCCAGCTGACGCACGATCCTGCCAGGAGCCCCCATCACAAGACTGCCGTCGGGGATCTCCTTGCCTTCGGTGACCAGTGCGCAGGCCCCGATCAGGCAACCCTTGCCGATCCTTGCGCCGTTCAGCACGGTGGCCCCCATGCCGATCAGCGTGCCCTCGCCGATGGCGCAGCCGTGCAGCATGGCCTTGTGGCCGATCGTGCAGTTGGAGCCGATGGTCAGCGGATAGCCCATGTCGGTGTGCAGGACGCAGTTTTCCTGCACATTGGTTCCCGCGCCGACCCGGATTTCCTCATTGTCGCCGCGGATCTGCGCGCCGAACCAGACCGAGGCCTCGGCCTCGACGACAACCTTGCCGATCAATGTGGCTTCCGGTGCGATCCAGGCAGTCGGGTCGATGTCGGGAGCAATTCCGTCAAGGGCGTAGATCATCGCGCGGCAAACTCCTCGTTCAGCGACCGGACGAAGGCAGACAGCCGGGGCTGTCGGTCACGCTTCAGCCGCTCGGCTGTCAGGATGGTCTTGAGATTGTCGAAGGTCCGGTCAAGATCGTCGTTCACCAGGACATAGTCGTATTCCGCCCAATGGCTGATTTCGTCCTGGCTTTTCGCCATGCGGCCCCGGATCACCTCGTCGCTGTCCTGCCCGCGCGTGCGCAGCCGGCGCTCCAGCTCGGCAATCGAGGGCGGCAGGATGAAGATCGACACCACGTCGCCCCGCATGGCCTGCTTGATCTGCTGGCCGCCCTGCCAGTCGATGTCGAAGACGGTGTCGGTTCCCGCCAGCATCGCGGCCTCGACCGGCCCCCGAGGCGAGCCGTAGAGGTTGCCGAAGACCTCGGCATGTTCAAGCATCTCGCCCGCCTTCACCATGGCTTCGAAATCTTGCCTGTCGCGGAAGTGATAGTCGCGACCGTCCCGTTCCCCCGGACGCGGGGCGCGGGTGGTTGCGGACACCGAAAAGCGCATCGTCGTGTCCCAGGCCAGCAGCATCTGCGACAAGGTCGACTTTCCCGCGCCCGAGGGCGAGGAGAGGATCAGAAGAAGTCCGCGCCGGGTCATCGACTATTCCACATTCTGGACCTGCTCGCGCATCTGATCGATCACGGTTTTCAGGTCAAGACCGATGCGGGTCAGTGCCAGCGACTGCGCCTTGGAGCACAAGGTGTTCGCCTCGCGCATGAATTCCTGCATCAGGAAATCGAGCTTGCGGCCGACCGGGTCCGGGTCGGCGACATGCGATCGGGCCGCCTCGACATGCGCGGTCAGGCGGTCAAGCTCTTCGGTAACGTCGGTTTTCACCGCAAGCAGTGCCAGCTCTTGCGCAAGGCGGGTTTCGTCGACCGCCTCCGTGACCGCAAGTACCCGCGATACCGCCTCGCGCAGCGCCTGACGCTGCGTCCCGGCGCGGCTTGCCGTCTCGGTCCCGGCAGCCGCCGCCAGGCCGGCGATGCGGTCGATCTGAGCCAGAAGGATGGTGGACAGCGCCGCACCTTCGGCAGCGCGCATCGCGGCGAAATCGGCCAGAAGCGCGGGAAGATCGGCCAGCAGAGCCGCCCGCAGCGGCCCGGTCTCGGAGTCCTGTGCCGAGACATCGATCACCCCGCGCAGGGTCAGGACATCGGCACCGGTCGGCTGGCGCAGCGTGACGCCCGCCGCCATCGCCGCCGCCTCGACCCGCGCCACCGCCGCAAGGGCGGCCCCCAGCACCGCCTCGTTCAGGTGAAAGGCGGCAGCGTCGCGCGCGTCGTCCTGCGTCACCCTCAGCGTCAGGCTGACAGTGCCGCGCGCCGCCACCTTCTGCACTTCGGTTCGAACGGCAGCCTCCAGCCCCTCGATCCAGTCCGGCACCCTCAGGCGCAGGTCCAGTCCCTTGCCGTTCACCGACCGCAAGTCCCAGACCCACGCATAGCCCGCCCCTGCCCCGCGCCGCGCGGCAAAACCAGTCATCGAGATCATCATGTCCTCGTTCAACCGCCGCGTGCGGTGTTTACCATTTGATTAGATTTTCGACCGAATCTGCGCGATCCGGAGTATCTGCTTTCATGGCGCGGCGGGTGGATGCCTCGCAAGGGGCGTCTTGCAAGGGGTGGAGACAAAGATGACGCTTGGCTTTCTTGACCGACTTCGGCCCCGGCGCGACCTTGCCCGGCCCGCGGTCTTCCGGGGTCTGTCGCAGGCCCGCGCCTATTGGGAGGGACTGCGCCAGGGTTCGGCGCTGCCCTCCCGGCGCGCCGTCGATCCGCGCGGGCTGGTCGGCGTGCTTGACCGGGTGTTTCTGGCCGACCGGATCGGTCGCGGCCTGGCGCAGATCAGGATCGCGGGCTCGGCACTGGAGGATTTTGCCGCGGCGGATGTGCGCGGCCTGCCGGTCAGCTGCCTGTTTGCCGCCGAGTCGCGCGGTCAGCTTGCCGAGACGCTGGAAAAGGTCTTCACCGACCCAGCGGTTGCCGAAATCGATCTCGGGTCCGACCGGGCACCGGGCAGCGGCGTTGTGGCGCGCCTCCTCTTGCTGCCACTGGCCGACGACGCGGCAGGCAGGCTGGTCCTCGGCGTGCTGGGCTTTGCCGATCCCGTCCCCGCCCGCTGCAAGCTGCAGATCACATCGCGGCGCGAAGAGCAGCTGGTGCTTGACCCGGCACCGGCACCACGGGCCATGCCGCAGGTGGCCCCGATCCGGCGGATGGGTCATCTGTCACTGGTTCACAGCGCCGACTGAGGCGGACGGCGGGACCGCCTGCCGCCAGGTTTCCGCCGTCACAGCGCGACGCGACGCGCGGTTTCGCGCTGCGAGGACAGCTCTTCGGCCACCAGAAACGCCAGTTCCAGCGATTGCGACGCATTCAGACGCGGATCGCAGGCCGTGTGATACCGGTCGGCCAGGTTTTCGTCGGAAACCGCCCGCAAGCCGCCGGTGCATTCGGTCACGTCCTTGCCCGTCATCTCGAAATGCACGCCGCCGGGAACGGTGCCTTCGGCCTTGTGGATGGCAAAGAACTCGCGCACTTCGCGCAGGACCGACTCGAAAGGCCGCGTCTTGTAGCCCGAGGGCGACTTGATCGTGTTTCCGTGCATCGGGTCGCAGGACCAGACCACATTGGCGCCTTCCGACTGCACGGTCCTGATCAGCCGCGGCAGGTGCTCGCCGACCTTGCCCGCACCGAAGCGGGCGATCAGGGTCAGCCGACCGGGCTCATTCTCAGGGTTCAGCTTGGCCATCAGGACCTTCAGGTCTTCCGCCGTGGTCGACGGCCCGCATTTCAGCCCGATCGGGTTCAGCACGCCGCGCGCGAATTCGACATGCGCACCGTCGGGCTGGCGCGTCCGGTCGCCGATCCAGATCATGTGGCCCGAGCCCGCGATGTTCTGGCCGGTGATCGAATCGACGCGGCACAGCGCCTCTTCGTATTCCAGCAAGAGCGCCTCGTGGCTGGTGTAGAAGTCGACCCGCGCCAGCTCGTTCGCGGTGTCGCTGTTCACCCCCGCCGCGTTCATGAAGTCGAGCGCGTCCGAGATGCGGTTCGCCATCTCGCGGTAGCGTTCGGCCTTGTCATGCTCGGCAAAACCGAGCGTCCAGGAATGGACCCGGTGTATGTCGGCAAAGCCGCCGGTCGAAAAGGCGCGCAGCAGGTTCAGGCTGGCCGCCGCCTGGGTATAGGCCTGCAACATCCGCGTCGGATCGGGACTCCGCGCTTCGGGCGTGGGATCAAAGCCGTTGATGATGTCGCCCTTGTAGCTGGGCAGTTCCACCCCGTCGATCACCTCGGTCGGGGCCGAGCGCGGCTTGGCGAACTGGCCGGCCATGCGACCGACCTTGATCACCGGGACCTTGGCGGCATAGGTCAGCACCACCGCCATCTGCAGCATCACCCGGAACGTGTCGCGGATGTTGTCGGCGGAAAATTCGGCGAAACTTTCGGCGCAGTCGCCGCCCTGCAAGAGAAACGCCTTGCCTTCGCCGGCAAGCGCAAGCTGCCGCTTCAGCGTCCGTGCCTCGCCGGCAAAGACCAGCGGCGGATATTTCGAAAGCTGCGCCTCAACCGTGGCCAGTGCCGCCTGATCGGGATAGTCCGGCATCTGGACCCGCGGCTTCGCGCGCCATGCCGACTTTGTCCAACCCTTGCCCATCCTGCTCCTCCGGTCTTTTGCAGATCGGGCTGCGGTATACGCCCGCACCCGCGCCATTGCAAAGGCCGATTGGACGAAGATCGGGCGAAAACCACCGCTTTCGGCTCTTGCGGCGGGCATGAATATGCGATTGCATGGACCGCAAACGACATATTCAGGTCGCAGACATGACGCTCGTGCCGCGCAAGGCCACCCAGACGCAGAAGACCACGGACGCAAGACGCTTTGTCTTCGTGCTTCTCGACAAGTTCACGATGATCAGCTTTGCCGGCGCGATCGAGCCGTTGCGGATCGCCAACCGCGTCTCGGGCGAGGCGCTGTACGCATGGGTCCTTTGCGGCGAGGGCAGCGAGAAATCCTGTTCCAACGGCGCGACTTTCCGGCTGGAACTCGGCCTGGAAGAAATGGACCGCGAGGACACGATTCTGGTCTGCGGCGGCCTTGACATCCAGCGCACCACCACGAAGGGCGTGGTCAACTGGCTTCGGCGCGAGGCGCGGCGTGGCGTCACCATCGGCGGCATCTGCACCGGCGGGCATGCCCTGGCCAAGGCCGGGCTTCTGGACGGGCGGAAAGCCACCATCCACTGGGAAAACCAGGACGGTTTCGCCGAGGAATTCGAGGATGTGAAGCTGACGAAATCCGTCTACGTCATGGACGGCAACCGCTGGACGACGGCGGGCGGGATCTCCTCGATCGACCTGATGCTGAAGATCATCGCCAACGACCATGGCGAGGATCTGGCCAATACCGTGGCTGACCAGATGATCTATTCCACCATCCGCACCGACCAGGACACCCAGCGCCTGTCGATCCCGACGCGGATCGGGGTGCGGCATCCGAAACTCAGCCAGGTCATCCAGATGATGGAGGGCAACATCGAGGACCCGATGTCGCCCGCCGACCTGGCCGAGGAAGTGGGGATGTCGACCCGCCAGCTTGAACGCCTGTTCCGCCGCTATCTCAACCGCAGCCCCAAGCGGTATTACATGGAACTTCGGCTGCAAAAGGCGCGTAACCTGCTGATGCAGACCGACA
>NCDY01000112.1 GCA_002280405.1 Rhodobacterales bacterium 32-66-9
GCTGCTGCACCTCAAGCTGGACCAGATCGACGCGGGCCTCGGGATCGACTGCCTGCGACTGGAAGCCTTGGCGACCGAGGCCGTCAGCGCCCTGCAGCATCGCGGGCAGCTCGAGGTGACGGCACAGGCGCTTGCCGGACCCGCGCCAGGCCAGCCGCTGGAGGATCTGATCGGCCGGCTGGGGGCAAGGCTGGGCACCGAGGCGGTGCTGCGCCTGCATCCCGCCGACAGCCATGTGCCGGCGAAATCCGCCAAGGTCCTGATGGCCGCCTGGAGCCAGCCGCATGACGGACCCTGGCCCGCGCCCTCTGGCCCGCGCCCGCTGGTGATGTTCCGCCCCGAACCGGTGGAGGCACCGGAAACCCCCGACCTTCCCGCCCGGTTCCGCTGGCGGCGGCGCGAGTTCACCCTGCGGATGGCGGCAGGCCCGGAACGGCTGCAACCCGAATGGTGGTTCGAAGACCCCGACTGGCGCGGTGGCACCCGCGACTACTGGCGGGTGGAGGCCGAGGGGGGAGAACGGCTCTGGCTCTTTTACGGGCGCGGCGGGGCGGTCACCGACCAGTGGTATTGCGAGGGGATCTTCGCCTGACCACAGCATGGCCTTGCGATGGCCCCCGGACCGTGGGACTCATCACAAATGAAATCCAGAAGCCGCATTTCCGTCCACCAGACCCAGCGCCTGGCGCTGACGACAGGGCTTGCGACCTCGATCCGCATCCTGCGCGCCGACGCGGCGGGGCTGTCGCGCTATCTGGAGGAAGCGGCGGCCGAGAACCCGCAGATCCTGCTGGCGCGGCCGCAGGTGCAGGACTGGATCCCGCGCTGGAAATCCGCCTTCGCCGGGGATGCCGAACGGCCAGAGCAGGAAGCCGCCGGGCCAAGCCTTGTCGCCCATGTCCTGGGGCTGGTCGAGGCCCTCCGACTGACAGCCGCCGACACCCGCATCGCGATGGCCCTGGCCGAGGCGCTGGAGCCCTCGGGCTGGATCGGGCGCTCGCTTGCCTCCATCGCGGGGCAGCTTGGCGTGGCGATTCCGGCGGTGGAAGCCGTGCTTGCCCGGCTGCAGGCCCAGGCCGAGCCGACCGGGCTTTTCGCCCGCAACCTGGCCGAATGCCTGCGGCTGCAGGCGCAGGAGGCGGGCGAGTTCGACCCGCCGATGATGGCGCTTCTCGACCGGCTGGACCTGCTGGCCAAGGGCGAGATCGACCGGATCGCCCGCGAGGCCGGGATGGAGCTTGCCGATCTCCGCCAGGCCTTCGGGCGGCTGCGCAGCTATGACCCGAAGCCCGGTGCCGGGTTCGAGGCCTTTGCCGCCCCGATCCGCGAGCCCGATCTCATCGCCGAGAAGGGGGCTTCGGGCTGGATCGTGTCGCTGAACCGATCCGCCCTGCCCTCGGTCTCGGTGGCCGAGGGCAGGGCCAAGGGTCGGGCCGAGGCGCGGGCGCTGATCAAGATGATCGAGGGGCGGAATGCGACCCTCCTGTCGGTCGGGCAGGACATCCTGACCCGGCAGACGGCGGCGCTGGAACAGGGTCTCGGGGCGCTCGTGCCGATGACGATGGCCGAGATCGCCCAGGCCCTCGGCCTGCATGAAAGCACGATCAGCCGCGTGGTCGCCGGAACAGCCGTCGACACCCCGCGCGGCACCTGGTGGCTGCGGACGCTGTTCACCAAGGCCCCGCGCGAAGGCGGCCCTGCGGCGGGGGCACTGCGCGACCGGCTGGCGCGGCTTGTGGCGAACGAGGATCCCGATCACCCCCTGTCCGACGAGGCGCTTGCGGCAGCACTCGCGGACAGGGGCGCACCCATCGCCCGCCGCACGGTCGCGAAATACCGCACGATGCTGAACCTGCCCCCCGCACATCGCCGTCGCAGGCGGCAGTGATGTCGTTTCCGGGGCTGACAGCGGCCCGGTCCTGCTCTAGCTGGCGGGAAACAGGGCTGGGTCTGGGGCAAGCATGTCGATCTTTCTGGGTGTCGATACCGGGGGCACCTACACCGATGCGGTGATCCTGGACGAGGCCGCGAATGCCGTCCTCGGCAAGGCCAAGGCGCTGACCTCGCGCCACGATCTGGCCGTTGGGATCGGCGAGGCGGTCGATGCGGCGCTTGCGGCGGCGGGGGTGAAGGCGGCGGATGTGGCGCTGGTGTCCCTCTCCACCACGCTGGCCACGAACGCCCTGGTCGAAGGCCAGGGAGCGCGGGTGGCGCTGGTCTTCATCGGCTTCAACGACGCCGACCTTGGCCGAGGCGGGCTGACCGACGCGCTGAAGGGCGACCCCGTGGTCAAGCTGCCCGGCGGCCACACCCACGCCGGGACCGAAGTTGCCGCCCTGGATCTCACCTTTCTGGAACAGCAGGTCCGCGCCCTTGGCGACGAGGTCTCGGGCTTTGCCGTCGCCGCGCAGTTCGCCACCCGCAACCCGGCGCACGAGATGGCTGCGCGCGACCTGATCCGCCGCGTCACCGGTCGGCCGGTGACCTGCAGCCATGAGCTTTCCGCCAACCTCAACGGCCCGAAACGCGCGTTGACGGCGGTGCTGAACGCGCGGCTGATCGGCATGATCGACCGCCTCGTCGCCGCCTGCGAGCGGCATCTGGCGCAGATCGGCATCGACGCGCCTCTGATGGCCGTGCGCGGCGACGGGGCGCTGATCTCGGCGGCCATGGTCCGCGAACGCCCGATCGAGACGATCCTGAGTGGCCCTGCCGCCAGCATCGTCGGCGCGCGCTGGCTGACAGGGGCTTCGGATGCCCTGGTCAGCGACATCGGCGGCACCACGACCGATGTGGCGCTGCTGCGCGGCGGGCTGCCCGAGATCGACCCGCAGGGCGCCCGCGTCGGCGGCTTCCGCACCATGGTCGAGGCGGTGGCGATGCGCACCACCGGCCTTGGCGGCGACAGCGAGGTGCATCTGGTCACCGAAGGGCTGAAGGGCGGCCTGCGCCTTGGCCCCCGGCGGCTGATGCCGGTGGCGCTGCTGGCCGTGACCCATGGCCCGATGGTCCATGCCGCCCTGGACCGCTGGCTGTCCTCCGAAGCGGTGGGCGAGATGGATGGCCGCTTCGTCGTGCCCATGACCGGCCAGCGCGGCGGCCTGAACGCCCGCGAGATCGCCGTGCTGGACCGGATCACCCAACCGATGCCGATGGCCGCAGCCCTGACCTCGCGCCTGGAAGTCGCGGCGCTGGAGCGGCTGGTGGCGCGCGGCCTGGTGATGATCTCGGGCGTCACGCCCTCGGACGCAAGCCACGTTCTGGGTCGGCTGGACGCCTGGGACGGCGCGGCGGCGGAAAAGGCCCTGCGGCTGATCGCCAAGCGCCGCACCGGGGCGGGCGACCGTTTCGCGACCGGGCCGGAGGTCTTTGCGCAAGCCGTGGTGGATCAGCTGACCGAGCAGACCGTCGACTGCCTGCTGGAAGCCGCCTTTGGCGAAGACCAGGCCTTTGCGACCGAGGCCCCGGAAACCCTCGCCCGCCATGCGCTGACCAAGGCGGGCCTCACGCCCCATCGCGGCGTGGTCGAGGTCAGCGTCAAGCTCGGCGTCCCGGTGATCGGCCTGGGCGCCTCGGCCCCGTCCTATTACGGCGCGGTGGGAGAGCGGCTCCACTGCCCGATGATCCTGCCCGACCATGCCGGGGTCGCGAATGCCATCGGCGCGGTCGCAGGCCAGGTCAGCCAGCGCGCGACGGCAACCGTCTCCTCCCCCGCCGAAGGCCGCTTCGTCGCGCATCTGGCCGATGGCTTGCAGGTCTTTGCCACCGCCGAAGCCGCTCTTGCCGCGACCGAGGCTGCTGTTGCCGCCGAAGCCTCGAGCCGCGCCCGCGCGGCCGGGGCGGTCGATCTGCGGGTCACCGTCGACCGCGCGGTGAAGCAGGTCGAGATCGAGGGCCGGACCATGTTCATCGAGGCGAGGCTCACCGCGACCGCCTCGGGTCGGCCAAGGGTGGCGCATTGACCGCAGGCTCATCGCTTCCTTCGGTCGCTCTTCGCTGGTGCCGACCGACGAGAAGACGGCGTCGCACGAGGAGGCTTGCCGCAGAACCGATTCACCCTTGACCTCGGACCCCCGCGCCCTTAATCCGCCGCCCAGTGGCTAGGTAGCTCAGCTGGTTAGAGCGCGCGACTCATAATCGCGAGGTCGAGGGTTCGAGTCCCTCCCTCGCCACCACCTTCTCCCCCCTGAGATCCGACAGATCCCGCCTGGCGCGACTTGGCCAGCGAGTGTCGCTTTCCGTCTTGCCAGCCTCGGCGTTCCGGCGCAAACAAGGGGGGATGGTTCCCGGCCAAACCACGCGCGGCCGGGTGAAAAGGGAACGGGGTGAGGTGTAGGCAACAGCCGCCGACTCCCCGACTGCCCCCGCAACTGTAAGCGGCGAGCGACCTCCGAAAGCCACTGACCGAAAGGTCGGGAAGGTGGGGGGAAGCGGCGACCCGCGAAGTCAGGAGACCTGCCATCGACGCAATCAACCGACCCGGGCGGGGTGCCCCGGATGGAGTGTTCGATGGACGGCAATCCGACGGGGCCTCGCGCCCGGAGCTATTGCGTGGCGCAAACGACGCCACACCAGATCCTTGTCTGCAAGGCCTGCAGGCACAAGGGTGATGCCTGCAAGCCGGGCTTCGTGCTGCTGAAGAAGCTGCGCGCGGCGATTTCGGCGGCAGGACTTGGGGACACGTTCGAAGTCTCCGGTACCGCCTGCCTTGCCGCTTGCGTCCCCGACCATGGCGAGCCCTGTGTGGTGGGCTGGCGCGCGACCGAAAAGGCCACCTGGCTCTTTGGCGACATCGACCCGGATCAGCCTCTGGATGACCTCGTCGCCTTCGCCCGCACCTACGCCGCGCTGGAGGATGGCTGGATCGGCGGCCGCGACCTGCCGCCCCGGCTTTGCGCCGCCACCCTCGCCCGCATACCCGCTGCGATGATCGTCACCCGTGAGGGGATGATCCAGTGAACCGCACCACGCTCGCTTCGACCACTCGCTTCCTCTTGGCTCAAATACTCACCTTGCCGGCGGCCTGCACCCGTGCCCGCCCGCCTGGAAGGCTGGTGCCATGACCGTCCTCGAACTCCGCAACGTCACCTGGGGGCCGACGCGGGCGCCCGCGATCCTGCACGGCATCTCCTTCACGCTTGCGGCAGGCGAGATCCTTGCCATCTGCGGCGCGAACGGGGCGGGGAAATCATCGCTGCTCCGCCTTCTCTACCGGCATCAGGCCCCGCTTTCGGGCAGCGTGGTGCTGGATGGCCGCGACCTCTGGCTGCGCCCCGCGCGTGAAGCCGCCCGCATCGTCGCCGCCGTGTTGCAGGAACAGCCGACCGACTTTGCCCTGACCTGCCGCGAGATCGTCGCGCTTGGCCGCCTGCCGCACCGGCAGGGCCTGGGGCCGGGTGCGCGGGACCGCGCGATCACCGATGCCGCGATCCTCCGCATGGACCTGAGCCACCTGGCCGACCGCCGTTTCGGCACCCTCTCGGGTGGCGAGCGGCAGCGCGTGATGGTCGCCCGCGCGCTGGCGCAGGAACCCCGGATTCTTGTCCTCGATGAACCCACCAACCATCTCGACATCCGCCACCAGCTTGAACTCCTCCGCCTGCTGCGCGGCCTCGGCCTTGCCGTCATCTGCACGCTGCACGACCTGACGCTCGCGGCCGAATTCGCCGACCGCGTCCTGATCCTGGATCAGGGCCGCATCGTCGCCGACGCCCCGCCGGACGAGGCGCTGACCGAAACCACCATCGCCCGCGCCTTTCAGGTCGTCCCCCGGATCGACCGCACCGGCGCAACCCCCCGTTTCTCCTTCCAACTGGATCACTAGATGAAAACCGCTCTCCTCGCCGTCTTCGCCCTGTCCACTCCGGCCCTCGCCTTCCCGGTCACGGTGCAAAGCTGCAACCGTCAGGTCACCTTCGACGCCCCGCCCGCCCGCGCCATCGCCAATGACGTGAACCTGGTCGAGATGATGCTCGCGCTTGGTCTGCGCGACCGCATGGTCGGCTACACCGGGGTCTCGGGCTGGAAGACCCTGGACGAGGAGCTGCGCGCCGGGATCGCCGAACTGCCTGAACTGTCGGCGCTCTACCCGACGCGTGAGGTCCTGCTTGGCGCCGAAACGGACTTCTTCTTCGCCGGCTGGAACTACGGCATGAAGGTCGGCGGCGAGGTCACGCCCGAGACGCTCGAACCCCTCGGCATCAAGACCTACGAGCTGACCGAAAGCTGCATCTTCGTCGGACCCAAGTCCCGCAGCACCATGCAGGACATGTATGCCGATCTTCTGAACCTCGGCACCATCTTCGGGGTCGATGAGCGCGCGAAGGCCCTCGTCGCGGGTTATGAAGCGCAGCTTGCCGCGATCACCGCCTCCGTCGACCGAAGCCGCCCGCTGCGTGTCTTCGTCTACGATTCGGGTGAGGAAACCCCCTTCACCGCCGGGGCCTATGCCATCCCCACCGCCCTGATCGAGGCGGCGGGCGGCCGCAACATCATGGACGACCTGGAAAAAAGCTGGGCCACCGTGGCCTGGGAGCCGGTTGTCGAACGCAACCCGGAAGTCATCGTGATCGTCAACTACGGCGATGTGACCGCGGACCAGAAGATCGCCTTCCTTGAGGCGAACCCGGCCTTCGCCACGGTCGACGCGGTGAAGAACGACCGCTATGTCGTCCTCGACTACGTCGAAGCCACCCCCGGCCCCCGCAACATCCGCGCGGTGGAAAAGCTGGTGGCGGGTTTCTGGGGGAAATGATGGCGAAGCATGTGTCGCAGGGCTCGGGCAAGGTCGCCTTCTCGCGGCGGGCAAACTTGCGGGGTCTGCAAAGGATGCCGCGACAGACCCCGGCGCCGACATGACCGAAACCCCGCTCGCCACGGCAACCCACCCCGTCCTGCGCCTGTCGCGCAGGGCCGGTCTCGTGCTGGGCGGCTGCGGGCTTCTGCTGCTTGCCATCCTCGTCGCCGTCTCCGTCGGTGCGATCCCCGTGCCCCTTGCCACCGTCTGGTCCATCCTCGGCAACCGCCTGGCCCCCGGCCTTGTCACCCCCGACTGGACGCCGGCGCGCGAGGCCATCGTCTGGGACTGCAATCGGTGACGCGGAACCCGCTGGCCGACCCGCACCTTCTCGGCATTTCCTCTGGCGGGGCCTTCGGGGCCATTGCCGCCCTGCTGCACACCGGCCTGTTCCTCGGTCTTCTGACCGTGCCGCTGATGGCGTTCGGCGGCTCGCTCGGCGCCACTTTCCTCGTCCTCGCCGTCGCCCGCGTGACCGGCGCGACCTCGGCCGACCGCCTGGTCCTGGCCGGCGTTGCCGTCAGCTTCATCATTCTGGCCGGGGCCAACATCCTGATCTTCCTCGGCGATCCGAAGGCCACCCATACGGTCGTCTTCTGGATGCTCGGCGGCCTCGGCCTTGCCCAGTGGAGCCACCTGATCTACCCCGTCGCCGTCCTGGTCCCCGCGGGCCTCTGGCTCTGGACGCAGGCCCCGGCGCTCAACGCGATGTCGCTCGGCGACGAGACCGCCGCCTCCCTCGGCATCCCCGTCGCCCGGTTCCGGCTGACCGTCTTCGTCGCGGGCGCGCTCATCACCGGGGTCATGGTCGCCTTCTCCGGCCTCATCGGCTTTGTCGGCCTGATGATGCCGCACCTCGTCCGCTTCGCGGTCGGCGGCGACAACGCCCGCGTCCTGCCGCTCTCCGCCCTTGCCGGAGCGATCTTCCTCGTCGCCGCAGACACCATCGCCCGCGTGGTGATGGCACCCGAGGACATGCCGATCGGCATCGTCACCGGTCTGGTCGGCGGGGTGTTCTTCCTCTGGCTCATGGCCCGCAAGACATGAGGATCATGATTCAGGGTGCCGGATCGAACGTCGGCAAGTCGCTGCTGGTCGCAGGCCTCTGCCGCCACTTCACACGGGCCGGCCTGACCGTGCGCCCGTTCAAGCCGCAGAACATGTCGAACAACGCCGCCGTCGCCACCGGAGGCGAGATCGGCCGCGCCCAGGCGCTGCAGGCCCGCGCCCAACTCATGGCCCCGGTCCTTGACAGCTTCCGCCGCCTGCAGGCGGAAGCCGACCTCGTGATCGTCGAAGGCGCGGGCAGCCCGGCCGAGGTGAACCTGCGCGCGGGCGACATCGCCAACATGGGTTTCGCCCGCGCCGCCGATGTGCCGGTGATCCTGACCGGCGACATCGACCGCGGCGGTGTCATCGCCCAGCTTGTCGGCACGCAAACCGTCCTCGACCCCGCCGACGCCGCAATGATCAAAGGCTTCCTGATCAACAAGTTCCGCGGCGATCCCCGGCTTTTCGACGACGGCTACCGCCTGATCGAGGCGCGCACCGGCTGGCCCGGCCTTGGCGTCATCCCGTGGTTCCCCGACGCGCACCGCCTTCCGGCGGAAGACGCTGCCGATCTGGGCGGCACACGCGGGACCGGCGGTTTCCTCATCGCCGTCCCCCACCTGAACCGGATCGCGAATTTCGACGACCTCGACCCGCTGGCGCAGGAACCGGGCGTGACGCTGAAGATCATCGCGCCCGGCCGACCGCTGCCGGTCGAGGCCGACCTCATCATCCTCCCCGGCTCCAAGGCCACCATCGCCGACCTGGCCCAGTTCCGCGCCCAGGGCTGGGACATCGATCTCGCTGCCGCGCTGCGGCGCGGTGCAAGGGTTCTGGGCCTTTGCGGCGGCTACCAGATGCTGGGCAGGGAAATCGCCGATCCGGCGGGGATCGAGGGCAGACCCGGCTCCGTCCCCGGCCTCGGCCTTCTCGACCTCACCACCGTGATGACCCCCGACAAGCGTGTCACCGAGGCGACGGCCCACCATCCGGCGTCAAACACCCGGGTCAAGGGCTATGAAATCCACCTCGGCCGCAGCGACGGCCCCGACCGCGCCCGCCCGATGTTCCTGGTGCAAGGCCAGCCCGAAGGCGCGGTCCGCGCCGATGGCCGGGTGATGGGCAGCTACCTCCACGGCATGTTCACCGAAGACGCCTTCCGCCGCGCCTTCCTTGCCAGCCTCGGGGCTACGGCGGGAACGGAAAGCTACGACCAGACCGTCGAGGACACGCTCGACGCCCTTGCCGATCACCTTGTCGCCCATGTCGACTGCGATCGGCTTCTGCAACTGACGTAGGTCGGGCTGCGGCCCGGCTCACCCGCCTGCGCATTCCGCCATCGTCCGCGCCAGCCCCGTCAGCAGCGCCGCATAGGCCCCCGGCCCGGGCTCCAGCGACGATCCGACCGGGTCCAGCGCGCCGCCGATCCTGGCACCCGTCCCCTCGGCCATCCGGGTGACCAACACCGGGTCGTATTGCACCTCGGGGAAGATGCACAGGACATCGCCCGCCTGCATCGTCGCCCGCAACTTCGCCAGCCGCGCGGCACCCGGCGAGGCAGCGTCGCCCAGCGCGATGCTGCCGATCACCGTCAGACCGAAATGAGCCGAGAAATAGCCGAACGCGTCATGGAAGGTCACCAGAGGCTTGTCCCTGACCGGGGCCAGGATCGCCGTCACCTCAGCTTCCAGCGTCGCGATCCCGTCCCGCGCAACCCGCGCATTTTCCGCATAGATCGCCGCGTTGTCAGGGTCGAGCCGCCCCAGTTCCGCCGCGATCAGCCCCAGCCAGAGGACGGCATTGTCGGGGTCAAGCCAGACATGCGGGTCATGCCCGGCGTCGCCGCGATGGTCCTGATCGACCGGGGTCGCGGCCGCGGCACTGCCTGCGGTGCCCGCGTCTCCATAGTTGCGCAGCAGCGTCCCTTCGGCGTCCAGCAGCCCCAGCGCCGCCGCGCCCTCCGGCCGTGTTTCCAGCGCGCCCCCCAGCCAGGGCGTCAGCCCCGGCCCGATCCAGACCACAAGGTCCGCATCCGCCACCGCCCCGGCCTGACTGGGCTTCAGCTGGAAGTCATGCTCATCCGCGCCCTTGGCCAACAAAAGCTCCGGCTGCCCCAGTTCGCCCATCACCTGTGCCACCAGGGCGTGGACCGGAGGAATGTCGGTCACGACGCGCGGCACCTCGGCCAGCGCGGGGGTGGCAGTCAGCGCAAGAGCAATGATATAACGCATCTGTCGGGCCTTCCGGTTGCGGCGTCTCTTGTGTATTTGGGCGTCTCTTGTGTATGTAATATCATAACACGTCAACCCCTCGGAATGCGCGCCATGACCGATCCTCACGATTGCCCCGGCTGCGCGGTGCCCGACCTGGCCTTTGCCGCACATGACCATGCCCAGTGCACGCAAGACGCCCTTGACCGGGCCGAGGCGCTGACCCGGACGGCCGGCGCCCGAATGACCCCGGTCCGCCGCCGGGTTCTGGAGATCCTGCTGGAGGAACACAAGGCGCTGGGGGCCTATGACGTCCTCGCCCGCCTTGCCACCGAAGGCTTCGGCAACCAGCCGCCCGTCGCCTACCGCGCGCTGGAGTTTCTGGTGGATCAGGGCCTTGCCCATCGCATCCAGCGCCTGAACGCCTTTGCCGCCTGCGCCCATGTGGGCGAAGACCACGCCCCGGCCTTCCTGATCTGCCGCAGCTGCCACATGGTCGCCGAGACCGCAGCCACCGCCGCGCGGTCCTCTCTGGACGCCGAAGCCGCCCGCGCGGGCTTCCGCGTCGAACGCTCCACCATCGAGGCGCTGGGCATCTGCCCCGGCTGCCAGGGTGCGTCATGACCCTGATCGCCGCCGCCCATGTCTGCGTCCGCTTCGGTGCGACCGAGGTGCTGCACGACATCAGCCTGACCGTGTCGAAGGGCGAGATCGTGACAATCCTTGGCCCGAACGGATCGGGAAAGTCGACGCTTTTGCGGGCGCTTCTCGGCATCGTGCCGGTGGCCGAGGGGCGGATCACCCGGGCACCCGGGCTGAAGATCGGCTATGTCCCGCAAAAGCTGACGATCGACCGCACCATGCCGATCACCGTGCGCCGCTTCCTGTCCCTGCCCGCCCGCGTCAGCGATGCCGCCGCTGCCGGGGCGCTGGCCCGTGTCGGCATGGCCGGTCACGAGGCGGACCAGATGACCGCGCTGTCCGGCGGCCAGCAGCAGCGCGTGCTGCTGGCCAGGGCGCTGCTGGGCGCGCCGCAGCTGCTGATGCTGGACGAACCCACGCAAGGCCTGGACCAGCCCGGCGAGGCCGCCTTCTACCGCCTGATCGAGGAGGTCCGGCGTGACACAGGTGCTGCGGTCCTGATGATCAGCCACGATCTGCATGTGGTGATGGCGGCCTCGGACCGCGTGATCTGCCTGAACGGCCACATCTGCTGCGAAGGCACCCCCCGCGTGGTGTCGAACGCCCCGGAGTACCGCGCGCTGTTCGGTCTGGGCACACAAGGCGCGCTGGCGCTCTATCGCCACGACCACGACCACGGACACGAGGGCGGGCCGCATCACCACGACCACGACCACGATCATCAGCGTGGCCGCCACGAGCATGACCATGCTTGACGACTTCCTCCTCCGCGCCGGCCTTGCCGCCATCGGCCTGTCTCTTGCCACCGGACCTCTCGGATCCTTCGTCGTCTGGCGCCGGATGGCCTATTTCGGCGACGCCACCGCCCATGCCGCCATCCTGGGCGTGGCGCTGGCTTTGGCGACCGACCTGCCCATCGGCCTCGGCACACTGACCGTGGCCCTCGCCATGGCCGTCACCGTCGCAGGCCTGTCGGCCCGGGGCTGGGCGATGGACACCACCCTCGGCGTCCTCGCCCATTCCGCGCTCGCCTTCGGCCTAGTCGCGGTCAGCTTCTTTCCGGCGGTCCGCACCAACCTGTCCAGCTATCTTTTCGGCGACATCCTCGCGGTCAGCCGCGGCGAACTGGCCCTGGTCTGGCTTGGCTCTTTCGCGGTCCTGGCCCTGCTCGTCTGGCGCTGGCAGGCGCTTCTGACCGCGACCCTCAGCGAGGATCTCGCCCATGCCGCCGGCATCCGCCCCGACCGCGAACGGCTGGTCCTTGTCCTTGCCCTTGCCCTGGTCGTCGCCGTCGCGCTGAAGATCGTCGGGGCGCTGCTGATCGCCGCGATGCTGATCATCCCCGCTGCCACCGCCCGCGGCCTGGCCCGCACGCCCGAGGCGATGGCAGCCCTTGCCGCCGCCGCCGGGGCCGCCTCCGGCCTTGGCGGACTTGGCCTGTCGCTCTGGCAGGACACGCCAACCGGGCCGTCGATCATCGTGGTCGCGGCGGGGCTCTTCGCGCTGGTTTCGCTCCGCAGGCCAGGCTAGGGCGTGATGAGGACAAGTGGACTCCGGTTTTCCGCATCAATCACGCGACACCAAGAACCGAGATCGGGACGATGTTTGCAGCAAACATCATCCCGATCCGGACGCAGATTTCCGCCGCCTTGCCCGAAGCTTGCCAAAATTCCCGGCTATACCGTGTCGGACACCGGCCCCGGCCCCACCCAAGGACTGACTTGTGATTCGTCTCATCGGCTTCGTGATCCTGCTGGCCGTCACCGCAAGCGGCTATCTGGTCTTCGACTACCGCATGTCGGCCAAATGGGCCGGGCGCGAGGCTGCCGAAGGCCTGACCTTCACCGAATACCTCTCGGGCCTGGGCGGTCGCATCGCCGGCCTGACCAGCGCCTCCGCCGCCAGCGGTTTGCCGAAAAAGCTGGCCGAAATGTTGCCGAAACCGCCCGAGGGCTGGACCGCGCGCCCCGTCGTCGCCGCGGACATCAAGCCGTTCCTGCCGAAGTCCACCCGCAACGCCGACACGAAGGCACTGGCCGCGATCGAGGCCATGGCGCGTGCCGATGGCGACCCCGGATCCGAGGTCGCGACGCTTGCCTACGAAAAGGGCGGCCGCACTGTCCTGATCCGGGCAGTGCGCTATCCCAACATCATCTTCACCAGCTCTATGGCGCTGGAGCAGCGCCTCGCCCTGCAGATGCAGGGTGCCGAGTTTCGCGGAACCGAATTCATGACGGTGCGCGGCCTTGACGTGACCGAGGATCTGCTGCCCGAAGGCTTCCGCGGCCGCTACTTCGTCGCCGATGTCGGCGCACAGATCCAGCTGCGGGTTCTGGCCCCCAGGCGGATGAAGGATGAAGACCTGGTTCCCTTCTTTCAGACGCTTCATGTCCAGGCGATGAACGCAAGCGTCATCGACAAGGTCGAGGGTCTGGGCGAAGTGCCGGTCATCGTGCTGGCCTCGGCCATGGATGCGGCAGATCGCGACGCCTACCGTGCCGCCGTCGCCGCCCGCAAGGCCGAGGAAGCGAACCGCGAGGCTACCAGCCGCAAGGCCGCCGAGGCCGAAGCTGGGAAAGCCGGGGCCGAGGACGGCGGCGGCGGTTTCTTCGCGAGCCTGTTCGGCGGCAAGAACGACACGGGCGCCAAGACGGCGGCGGCGCCCGCCGACACCGCGGGCAAGATCGGCTGCCAGACCGGCACGGATGGCGTCAAGCGGTGCAAGGTCGAGACAGGCGCGACCGCTGCCGATTCAGAACCGCAGCCCTGAAAACCGTGAAGGCACCTGCGGCACGCCCGGCAGGACACACAGCATCTCGTACAGCAGGTTGGCTCCGATCAGCGCGGTGTTGCCGCTTGGATCATAGGGGGGCGACACCTCGACCAGATCGCCCCCGACAAGGTTCAGACCGGCGCAGCCCCGGATGATCTCCAGCGCCTGCCAGGTGGTCAGCCCGCCAGGCTCGACCGTCCCGGTCCCGGGCGCGAAGGCGGGATCGAGGCTGTCGATGTCGTAGGACAGATAGACCGGCGCATCGCCGATCCGGTCCCGGACGATCTGCATCAGCGGGGTCAGCGACTTCCCCCAGCATTCCTCGGCCTGCACCACTGTCCAGCCCTGCCCGCGCCCCCAGTCGAAATCATCCGCCGCATAGCCAGTGGCCCGCAGCCCGATCTGGAACACGCGGTCGTTGATCAGGCAGCCGTCCTCCCAGGCCCGGCGGAACGGGCAGCCATGCGCGACCTTTTCGCCGAACATCGTGTCGTTGATGTCGGCATGGGCGTCGACATGGATCAAGGCGACCGGCCCGTGCCGCTCCCTGATCGCGCGCAGGATCGGCCAGGTGAGCGTATGGTCGCCCCCCAGCGTCAGCGGGATCACCCCATGCGCCAGCACCTCCCGGTAATGGGTCGTGATGATGTCCACCGTCTTCTTCAGGTCGAAGGTGTTGATCGCGACATCGCCAAGGTCCGCAACCTGCAGATGCTCGAACGGCGCCGCTCCGGTGGCCATGTTGTAGGGCCGGATCATCCG
>NCDY01000113.1 GCA_002280405.1 Rhodobacterales bacterium 32-66-9
GGGCAACCCCTCAGGCAATGTCGTCTAGCCAAGCGCGGAGGAAGGCCTCGCCGCGATCACGCATTGCATCGCGCTCGGCGAATTCGGTTGCGCGCAAGGCGCCGACGTCGATGCCCTTGGCATCCAATTCGCTGTGATGACCGATCAACCAGCGCTCGAACTTGCCATCGCCTGCTTCGGGATGAAACTGACAGGCCAAGACTTGGGCACTGGTACGAAAGGCCTGATTTCCGCAAATGGCAGTGGAGGCAAGACATTCGGCGCCATCAGGCAAATCAAATGTTTCGCCGTGCCAGTGTAGCACTGGCCCCACGCCAAGCGTGGCGAGCGGCGATTTTTCGCCCGCCTTCGTAAGCGTAAGCGGCGCGACCCCGATCTCCAGTTCTTGCGCCGGGTAGACTGAGGCACCGAGCGCGCGGGCAATGAGCTGTGCGCCCAGGCAAATGCCGAGCAGAGGCAGGTCGAGGGCCAGCCGCTCGCGAATGAAGCTGATTTCCGCCTTGAGCCAAGGGTACCGTCCCTCGTCGTTCGATGAAATTGGCCCGCCTAGAATGATGACGAGTTCAGCCCGAAGCGCCGGGACGAAATCGTCGATGCCCGCATCAAGGTACTGAATATCGAAGCCTCGTGCAGCAAGCGGGGCGGCGAAGCTACCTAGATCTTCAAATGCAACATGTCGGACGGCTACAGCTGTCTTGCCCATATATCGCTCGCTCCTCGCAAAATTATTGGCACCCTTCACCGGGCACGCAGGCGGCTTTGACGGAATTTTCGGCAGACGTGACACCGACATCATGCTGCGCGATCACTTGTGCAATCCGAGCGCCCAAGGCCAGATCCGGTTCGTGTCCGAACCCGCGAAATCTTATCAGCCCGACGCGATCGATCAGCACCAGCGACGGGGTACCGCGCAATTCATAACGGGTCATGGTGAGGGGCGCGCCGGCCGGGTCGTCGTGCGCATCGACCCCGACCGGAAAGCCAATCCTGTATTCAAGCAGAAAGGCTTCGAGCGAAGTCGGCGTCATCGCTGCATGATGCTCGAACACGGTATGCAAGCCGATAACCGCGACATCGCTGCGATTGAACGTCTGCTCGATTCGCTGGAGCTGCGGGAGGCCGTTGGCAACGCAGCCCGGGCACAGCATCTGAAACGTACCGAGGACGATGACGCGTCCGCGCAAATCCTCCAGGGTCAGCGGTTCACTGTTGAACCAGCGGGTAGTCGCCCAAGGCTGGGCCGGTTCGGCATTCATGATCTTCACCCTTTCCAATAGTCATTGGCTGCGGCAATCGTGGCAAAATGCGTTGCCACGACGTGGGAAACAGCGACGAGCGCCATTGCGTCTTGCTCATACTCGCTGCGCAAGCTGGCGCGGATTTCCGCGTCGGGCTGCGTCAGCTTTACCGCAAGGCGCGACAATTTGATGGCGAGGGCAAAGCCTTCGTCCGGGTTAGTCGTCAGGAGTGACGCGATGTCAGCCGGTGTTTGCATCGTTGGGCCTCCGCAATCTGGTTCGGGTCCGGCCTAAGCCGGACCCGCCGACAGAGCCTGAATGGCTCTGGCTTCTACCAGGGACTTCTATTGGTTTACCCTGCCGGGCAGGCTCAGATCGCCTGAGGCGACCTTGAACACGTTGGCCACGCACAGCAGCGGTGAATGTGCGCTTTCGTTGACGCGCAATCCGGCCGTCACACCGTCAAACCCGGCGGTCTGGACGATGGCGATGTTACCGAAGGGCACTCTGACTTCAACCGTCTCCTGAGTCAGATTGGGCTGCCAACCGGGACTGTCGAGCAGGATCGGCGCCCCTGGCCAGGTCATTGGCAACCTTGGGCTGGTACCTGCGGGAATATCCTGCACCTTTAGGCCATTGGCACCACAGGCCTCGTCCGGTCCGAGCACCACCCAGTGCATGTGCCATTCGCCGCCATCATTGGCGAGGTTGCCATCCCTGGTCTCATCGAACAGCGGGGTGTCGTCGAAATCCGGGTGGGAGGTGACTGCCAGCGCGAGAATGCCAGCGCCGCGTTCGAAGCCGACCTCGTAGGGATCGATCGTTGTTGGCCAGACGTAGGAGAAGACGCTCGATCCCACGAACCGACCGGTTGCGTTGGGGCGCGAAACGCCCGCTCGTCCGGAAACAGCCATGTGGAATATAGCCACATTGCCCTCCGTCCTGATCTTCGCGTGGACGATATCGAACGGTGCCTGCACGGCAGTATCCGCTGCTGGACGGATACCGCCGGTATGTTCGTGCGAGGCCGGAATTCGCTCGCTCGACGGGTGCTGGGAATGGGCACCACCATCATGTGCCTGCACCGCCGGTGCGGCCAAGGCCAGCGCGGCCGCGACTATGGCAGGAGCGCGCATCATTCCTCTCCCTTGACCGCCGCCATCGAGGCACCGAAGTTGATGTGGAACGCTTGGCCGTCGATGACATAGGCCGGAACCGATTGCACACCGGCAGCTTCAGCTTCGCCGACCCGGTCCGGTGCGGAATTGAAGTCGACGATTTCGACGTCGTAGCGCGCCGGATCGAGCGCCTGCCCCAATGCCTGTTCGGCAGCGACGCAGACGCCGCAACCGGCGTGATAGAAAATGGCTTTGAACTTCATGATAGGACTCCTAACATTCAAAGGCACAGAAGACGCTGTGCGCGTTACCCCGGTGCGACCCGAGGGCATCTAGGCTGAGGAGGAGGCCTCCTCATGCTCAGGACAATTGAGGCGCAGATCGAATTGGCAAAGCGGAGCGTTGATCAATCGGCAATAGTGCTCGCCTGACTCGGTCGTACTCGTATCGGACACAAAATAACGGCAGGTCAGGCACATGCGCTGGGGCGCAATGCGTCCGGAACGTTGCAGTTGCGCGATGGTTCGCACGACTATGCTATGCAAGCTTTCGGCATTGCCGTCGCTCAGCAGACTGACAATGTCTTCAAAGCCGTCCGGAAGCTGGCCAAGCAGGGCGCGGCCCTCCAGAGACAAAGACACCCGGATTGCCCGGCCATGATCAGGGTCGGGCCTGCGTTCCACAAGGTGTTTGCTGGCGAGAGCCGAGACAGCATCGCTGGCGGTTGACGAACGCACACTGAGCTGTGCGGCAAGGTCCTTCAGGCGCAAACCCTCCGGACGGTCGGCCAGCAGCCTTAGCGCATCCCCTTGGGTGGGAGTCAGTCCAGCGCCTTCGCCGGTCTGCCAGTCCTTCTGGCGAGCCAGGGCGGCCAGACGGCTGAGGCCATAGATAAGCTGGTCACGAATCATGTTAGGAGTCCTAATCAAATGGACTTCGGTGTCAAGACCATTGTGACAAGGGCTGTGGCTTAGAGGGGGGTACCCCCACGCCCGTGCGGTTGGTCGGTTGCCGCTCAGCGAATTGCCCACATTCATCGACAAGCTGCATGCCTACCAGGAAGAGGGCGAACGACGGTCCGCGATCAAGGATGCCGAGATCCGCCAGTTGAAGCGCGAACTGGCCCATGTGACGGAGGAGCGCGACATATTAAAAAAGCCACCGCGTATTTCGCCAGGGATGCAAAGTGAGATACGCGTTTGTTGCGGAGCATCGTGACCAGTTCAGGGTCCGGTCGATGTGTCGATGCCTGCGCATCCAGCCCAGCGGTTTCTATGCCTGGCAGAAGAGCCCGCTTAGCCAGCGAGCCCGGGAAGATGCTCGGCAGACCGATCTGATCCGCAAAGCCTGGAACGACAGTGGCAAGGTCTATGGCTACCGCAAGCTGCACGATGACCTGCTGGATCACGGGGAGACCTGCTGCCCCAATCGCGTTGCCCGGTTGACGAGGCTGGCGGGTATCAGAGCGCAGATCGGCTACAAGCGCAAACCGGGCAGCTATGGTGGCAAGCCGTCCCTGGTGATCGACAACACGCTGGATCGCCAGTTCGACGTGTCTGCGCCAGACCGGGCCTGGGTGACAGACATTACCTACATCCGCACCCTGGAAGGCTTTGCTTATCTGCCTGTAGTGATCGATCTCTATTCCCGCCGGGTGGTGGGCTGGTCGATGCAAAACCGGCAAACCACCGATGTGGTGCTGCAGGCGCTGCACATGGCGGTATGGCGGCGCAAGCCGAAGCACCAGGTACTGATCCACTCGGACCAGGGCTCGCAGTTCACCAGCATGGACTGGGCTGCGTTCATCCGGGCTCACAACCTTGAGCACTCGATGAGCCGCCGCCGCAACTGCCATGACAATGCCGTCGCCGAGAGCTTCTTCTCGTCGCTCAAGCGCGAGCGCATCCGGCGCCGGACCTACAAAACCCGCGAGGAAGCCCGGCAGGACGTGTTCGATTACGTCGAGATGTTCTACAACCCGGTCCGCAAGCAGGTCAGGTACGGGATGCTGTCGCCCGCCGAGTTCGAACGGCAGCAGATTTTGAAAGTGGAAGGCGTCTAGAAGACTAGGGGCTACTCAGTCAGCCCCTTGCGGGGATCGTCAGAGACTTTCGTGAGGCGGATCACACTGGACCCGAGCAAAAATCGCATTTCTGTCCTGACCGATCATCCCTCCCATCCAAGCTGGAACGGTGTGCAGCGAAAGGCGATCAATGTGGTGGGAAGGGTGATCTGGATTGGCGCTCAGGTTTCGTGAGTGACGCCCACGCTGCCTACTACGGCCGCCAATTGAGGCGGTAATTGCCCACTGTTCTGGTAGATGAAACGGTTTGTCGCGATCAAATTTCCACTCATCGCAAAGGTCCCGAGATGGGGGTATTGAAGGGGGTATTATTGGAGACCCTGACGTAGAAACCTATATAAAACAACGTGTTACAGAAATTTGGTGGATCCCTCCTCCGCTACCACCAGAACAGTACCTCGCCGCTCACGCAGTGCGGGTCTGTGCAGCGCGGCGCTGCTGCTGGCGTTTGCGCAGGCGTTCGGCGAGATCCTTGGCGACCGCCTGGCGCGGGATGCGGCCCATGGCGTTGCGGGGGATGAAGCGCACGCTGAACAGGGCCATCGGGAATTGCTCCGGCAGCAGGGCGCGCACTTTCGGCCTCACGGCGGGAACGTCCTTGCCCTGCTCCAGCACTGCCGCCACGCCGATCACGTCGCCCTGATCGAGTTGCAGGGCAACGACGCACACGTCCTCAATTTCGGGCAGCTTGCTCAGGCGTTCTTCCAGCAGGATTGGAGACAGCTTGGCGCCGGCAATGTTGATGGTTTCCGATGTCCTGCCGGTGATCGCAAACAGTCCGTCTTCATCCAGAACGCCGATATCGCCGGGATAGAACCAGCCATCGCGGAACGGAGCGCGGGGGCCGGCCTGGGCCGGGACACCCAGATAGGCATCGCACATATAGCTGGAGCGAAGACGCACGATTCCCGGTTCACCGGCGGGGCGGGCATTGCCCTGAGCATCGACGATCTCGACAGTGATTCCCGCCTCGACCATGCCCACCGCGCCTGAATTGCGCCGCACCAGCGATGTATCCCCCGCGGCAATGCGGCCCACTTCGGTTGCGCCATAGCTCATCCGCACGGGCGATCCGCAGCGCGCCAGCACGGTCTCGCGGAGCAGGGGGGCAACCCGGCCGCCGAACAGTTCGACCCTTCGCCGGTCGCGGCCCGGCCATTCGCCCGGAACCAGCTTGAGGATTTCCTGCATGCGGAAGGGCGATGCGGCCACGAAAGTGGACGGCGCGACGAATGAGGCGAAATCCGGCTGTTCGTCCCCCAGCGTCGCCAGCAGCACGGTTGCGCCCATCTGCCAGGCAGCCAGCGGGTATCGCAGCCCGGTCGTGGTGATGAGGCCCAGCAGAGTGAGCAGCACCGTATCGGGCGTGATGTCACCGGTTTCGCGCACTTGCGCGAGGCGTCCGGCGAACAGTTTCGCATCCCATTTCACGACCTTGGGCGTGCCGGTGGTGCCGGAAGTGGAAAGCAGCCGTACGGATTGCGCTTCAAGCCCGGCAAGATCGCGCAGATCGCCCGGAAGGCCGATCTGCTCGGCGAGCGGCTCGACACCTTGCGGGGAGAAGGTGAGCTTGCGAGCGGGTTTTGCGCGCGGGGCGAGCGTGTCTATCTTGCCGATGGCAGCCGCATAGGGGCCGATCGCGCCGCTCGCCGCCACCTTGGGCGGCATCCCGCCGGTGGAGCAGGCAAGCCCGGCCCGGATCGCCCCGAGCTGCATGATCCAGTCCCAATAGCTGGTATTGGCGAGGTGGTTGGGATGCAGCGTCACGCGGTCGCCCGGCTCCAGCCCCTGGGCAAGAAGCCATTGCGCCATCGTGTCGATATCGGCGCACAGGCGGCCATAGGTGATCAGCGTGCTGCCGGCCCGCGCGGCGATGCGCTCACGGTCATGCGTGTAGATCGGTTCGAGGATTTGCATCGCCTGGCTCTTTCCCTGTCGCTTGGTCTCTTGCCCATGGTCTGTGCGCAATCGTGCCCATGGAAACAAGGGCAAGGCAGGGTCGGGCTGCGGATAAGGACAGTGCAGCTTTCCCCAGCCCAAGCCTGCCTGCGATTGTCGCAGGCCAAGCGAAACACTACATGCCCCGCAGGCAACAGGTACACGGATTCTAAGGCACCATGGCAACCCACACCACACGCATGCTGATTATCGGTTCCGGCCCGGCAGGTCTTTCCGCGGCCATCTATGGCGCGCGTGCGGGGATGGAGCCGATCGTGGTGCAGGGCTTGCAGCCCGGCGGCCAGCTGACGATCACTACCGATGTGGAGAACTATCCCGGCTTCCGCGAAGTGATTCAGGGGCCCTGGCTGATGCAGGAAATGCAGGCCCAGGCCGAGCATGTCGGCACGCGGATGCTGTGGGACACGATCGTCGATATCGACATTGCCGGCGGTTCGCCCTTCAAGGCGATTGGCGACAGCGGCGATGAATATATCGGCGACGTGCTGGTGATCGCCACTGGCGCACAGGCCAAGTGGCTGGGCGTGGAAGGCGAGCAGGCGCTGTCGGGCAAGGGCGTATCCGCCTGCGCGACCTGCGACGGGTTCTTCTATCGCGGCAAGAAGGTGGCAGTGATCGGCGGCGGCAATACCGCTGTGGAAGAGGCGCTGTA
>NCDY01000114.1 GCA_002280405.1 Rhodobacterales bacterium 32-66-9
TGTTCCACATCGTCGAAGGGATAGATGTCCGTCCCGACAATCTGCCCGCTTTCATGCCCCTTGCCCGCGATCAGCAAGGCATCGCCCGGCAACAAGGCATCCACCGCCCGCAGGATCGCCTCGGCCCGGTCGCCGACCTCATGCGCGTCGGGGCAGGCCTCCAGGATGGCGCGGCGAATGCTGGCCGGATCCTCTGTCCTCGGGTTGTCGTCGGTGACATAAAGCACATCGGCATGGGCCCGCGCCGCCGCCCCCATCAGCGGCCGTTTCGTCCGGTCCCGGTCGCCCCCTGCGCCGAAGACCACCACGATCCGGCCCATCACATGCGGGCGCAGCGCCCGCAGCGCGGTCTCGATCGCATCCGGCGTATGCGCGTAATCGACATAGACCGCCGCCCCGTTCCGCCGGGTCGCCGCCAGTTGCATCCGACCGCGCACCCCCGTCAGCCGGGGCAGGACGCCCAGCACCGCCTCGGGGGCCTCCCCCGCCGCGATCGCCAACCCCGCCGCCACGGCCACATTCTCGGCCTGAAACGCCCCGATCAGCGCCAGCCGGGTCTGGAACGCCCGGCCCTGCCACAGATAGCGCACCTCCTGGCCCGTCGCATCGGGCCGGGTCGCGGCGATCTGCAGGTCCGCCCCCTGCCCCTTGCCCACGGTCAGCACCCGCAGGCCGCGCGACAGGGCCAACTCGGCCATCTCGGACCCTTTGGCGCCATCCAGGTTCACCACCGCCACCGCGTCATCGGGCAGAAGCCGGGTGAACAACTGCGCCTTGGCCTCGAAATACGCCTCCATCGTGCCGTGGTAATCCAGATGATCCTGCGTCAGGTTGGTGAACCCCGCCGCGCGCAGCCGCACCCCGTCCAGCCGCCGCTGGTCGATGCCGTGGCTTGATGCCTCCATCGCCGCATGGGTCACTCCGCCCTTCGCCGCCGCCGCCAGCAGCCTCTGCAAGGTGATCGGGTCCGGCGTCGTATGCCCGCTTGGTGCCGTCCAGGCGCCCTCGATCCCCGTGGTGCCGATGTTGATCGCCTCATGCCCCAGCGCCGCCCAGATCGCCCTGGTGAAGGTCGCCACGCTGGTCTTGCCGTTCGTCCCGGTCACCGCAACCATGACATCGGGCTGCGCCCCGAACCACAATGCCGCTGCACAGGCCAGCGCCGCGCGCGGGTCTTCCGCCACCACCAGCGCCACCTCGCTTTCGGCCAGCACTTCTGCGGCCATCCGCGCGCCCGCCGCATCGGTCAGGATCGCCACCGCCCCGCGCTCCAGTGCCGCCGCTATGAACCGCGCGCCATGCACCTGGCTTCCTGGCAAGGCCGCGAACAGCATCCCGGCGCGGACGGCCCGGCTGTCCACGGTCAGCCCCGACAGCGCCGGGTCACGGCCCGACCGGGCCGTCAGCCCAAGGTCCGATACCCGTATCGCGCGCGCCGTCATCTTCATCCCCGTCAGTTGCTGGCGGCTGTTAGCGCATCCGTGGCCGGAGGTTCAAGCGTGGGCCGCAACCCCATCAGCGGTGCCACGCGCCGGATGATCTCGGCCGCGACCGGCACCGCGGTCCAGCCCGCCGTGCGGCGCGCTTCGGACAGCGTGGTGTCGACGGCCTCGTCCATCATGACGACCAACACATATTGCGGGTTCGAGGCAGGGAAGACCGCGCCGAACGTGTTGATGTTGCGGTCCTTGTAGTAGCCCCCGGTCTTCTTGGGCTTTTCGGCGGTGCCGGTCTTGCCGGCGACCTCGTAGCCGGGGACGTCGCCAAGGCTGGCCGTGCCCTCGGTGACCACCCGGCGCAGCATCTTGACCGAATCCCGCGCGGTCTTCTCGCTCATCACCCGGACCCCGGTGGTCGGCCCCTCGCGCTTCAGAAGCGTCGGCTTGATGAGCACGCCGCCGTTGGCCACCGCAGCATAGCCCGTGGCAAGGTTCATCGGACTGGAGGCGAAGCCCTGGCCGTAGCCGACGGTGATGGTCACGATGTCCGACCACTTCTGCGGGATGATCGGCCGCGAGCCGGACGCCTCGACCAGTTCCACCGGCGTCTTTTCGAAGAACCCGAGCGATTTCAGGAAGGCCTGCTGGCGGAGGCCGCCGATCATCAGCGCGATGTTGGCGGTGGCAACGTTCGAGGATTTGGCGATGACATCGGACACCGACAGAAGCGGCCCGTAGTTCTTGTTGTCGAATTCGTTGATCTTGAAGCGGCCCCACTTCAGCGGCGCGTTCGCGTCCACCATCGTTTCGGGGGTCACCAGACCAAGTTCCATGGCCTGCGCCACCGTGAAGATCTTGAAGGTCGACCCCAGCTCGTAGACGCCCTGAACCGCGCGGTTGAACAGCGGGCTGTCCCCCGGCTCGGCGGTCTTGTCTGTCCGCGCCGAGGAGCGGTCGTTCGGGTCGAACGTCGGCAGCGAGGCCAGCGCCAGGACCTCGCCGGTGCGCGCATTCATCAGTATCGCGGCCGCACCCCTGGCGTTCAGCATCCCCACCCCGGCGGCAAGGACTTCCTCGACGGTGGATTGCAGGGTCAGGTCGATGGACAGCGTCACGGGCTTGTTGCCCTGTGCCGGGTCGCGCAGCCGTGCATCCAGCGCCTTCTCGATTCCCGCCGTGCCGATCACCTCTGCGGACTGAACGCCCTCGGCCCCGAAGGAGGCGCCGCCCAGAACATGGGCCGCAAGCGTCCCGTTCGGGTAAAGCCGCATCTCGCGGGGACCGAACAGCAGACCCGGATCGCCGATGTCGTAGACCTGCTGCATCTGTTCGGGGCTCAGCACCTTGCGGACCCAGACGAAGCTGCGCCCGTCGGTGAAGCGCCGTTCCAGCGCCGCCGCGTCCAGCTCGGGGAAGATTTCCCCCAACTTGCGCGCCGACCCCTTCGGATCGACCATCAATTTCGGCTGGGCATAGAGCGCATAGGTCAGCATGTTGGTCGCCAGGATGCGCCCGTTGCGGTCGGTGATGTCCGCCCGCTGGGCGATGATCTCGGCACCCGGCGCGCTGGTGCGCGGCTCCACCGGCTCGGTCGCGGCCATCAGGCCCATCCGCGCGCCGATCGCGCCAAAGACCATGACGAAACTTGCGCACAGGATCACGAGCCGGTACTGCGCCCGCCCGCGTGCCTTTTCCCGCTGCACGTCATGGCGAAGCTTCAGGTTTTCCCTCTCGATCATGTCCGGGTTCAGACCCTCCTGCCGGGCTTGCAGGATCCGGGCCAGGGGACGAAGCGGCGTGCGCATCTAGAGGCCCTCCTCAGGCGCGGCAAGTGTGCCTTGGATGTCGGTGCTGTTGCTGATCTCGGGCAGCCTTGCCTTCGGATAGGCCACCTGTGCCGCAGCGCCGAACTGGGACGGCTCCATCGGCAACAGGCCCAGCCGGTCGAAATTCGCCGTGGTCAGGTCGCGCAGCCGGTCGGGCCGGTTCAGATAGGCCCATTCCGCACGCTGCACCGACAGGGCCTCGCGCAGGTCGACGATCTGGCGCTGCAGGCCCTCGACCTCTTTCAGCGCGGCCTGGGTCGCGTAATTCTCGCGGTAGGCCCAGAAGCCCAGCGCGATCACCGCAAGGAACGACAGGACGTATAACACGGGGCGCATCAGCGGCGACCTTTCTTTTGAATTTCGGGCAGGCCCAGATCGGCCGGAGAAACCGGGTGCGCCGGGGCGGCGGTCCGCCGCCCGATCCGCAGCTTGGCCGACCGGGCGCGCGGGTTGCGAGCAATCTCGGCCGCATCCGGCGCGACCGCCTTGCGCGTCACCATGTCGAACCGGGCAGTCGTGCCGGTCTTCGCAGGCGCGTAGCGGTTGGCATGGGCCTCATGCCCCGAGGCAAGCTGGAAGAAGCGCTTGACGATCCGGTCTTCAAGACTGTGGAACGTCACCACCGCCAGGAGCCCCCCCGGCTTCAGCGCGCGCTCTGCCGCCTGCAGACCTTCGGCCAGCTCGGAAAACTCTGCATTCACCGCGATCCGGATCGCCTGGAACGACCGTGTCGCCGGATGGGACTGCCCCGGCTTGGGGCGCGGCAGGCATTTCGCCACGATCTCCGCCAGCCGCGCCGTCGTCGCGATCGGCTCTGCCGCCCGCGCGCCGACGATGGCACGGGCAATCCGCCGCGAGGCTCGTTCTTCGCCGTAGTTGTACAGGATGTCCGCCAGAACGCCCTCATCCGCCATGTTCACCAGATCCGCCGCCGTCGGCCCGTCCTGGCTCATCCGCATGTCCAGCGGGCCGTCTCTCAGGAAGGAAAAACCGCGTTCGGCCTGATCGAGCTGCATGGACGAGACGCCAAGATCCAGCACCACCCCGTCCAGAGGCTCGCCCGCCGCCGACGGCCCAGCTTTCCGCCATCGCCAGCGCCAGAGGGTCCCGGTCCACCCCGATCACCCGTTCGGCCCCGGCTGCCAGCAAGGCCCGCGCATAGCCCCCCGCCCCCAAGGTCCCGTCCAGCCAGACACCCGTTACCGGCGCAGAGTTCCGCAGGATCGCCTCGATCAATACCGGAATATGGGGATCTTGGGTCAAAGGGCCTGGCAGCGGACCCGGCATGGCCTAGTCCTTCCGCTTGTGCCGCCCGACCAGCGTCAGCGGGTCGACATCGTCGTCGTCCTCGTCATCGGCAAACTCGGCGTCATAGACGTCGCGGCGATACAGGCGGAACCGGTTCGAAAGACCGGCGAAGGCGACTTCGGCCTTGTCGCCGATTTCGCCGACGAGACCGATCTTCTCGCGCACCTTGGGCGGCAGCACGATCCGGCCATCCGGCTCGATCTCGATCATCGCCGACCGGGTGATCAGGTTCAGTTCCGCCTTGATCCGTTCATCCGATCCGTCATCCATCGAATTTACATCTGCGGCAAGCCGGTCGGCCCCGATTTTCGAATAGCACTCGACGAAGGTCCGCCGCCTGCCGCCATAGACCATGTAAAGCCGCGGGCGCTGGCTGTCCGAGGTCGCGGGATCATCGGCTTCCAGAATGCGTCGGAAGGCCGCCGGGATCGAGACCCGCGCCTTCCCGTCTACCTTCTGGTAGAACTCGCCTCTGAACGCCTCTGCCATCGCGGTGCGCGACCTTCATCAAAACTTCCAAAGCCTTGCGATGAAATGAAAAAGGCGGATCGGGTTGCTGCCACTACCCGATCCGCCGCTGTCCCATCGCTGGGCGTCCAGCTACGCTTGCCACCTGGGGGAGATGCTGCTCGCTTGCGCGCCGGATCTCTGTTCGCCGATGAAAGGGGCTGCCTGTATGAAGCTGCCTTACGCCTTGGTTCGGGGTCTTTTGAGCCGCCCCTGCCGTTCACTGCCCATCGCATCGTCGTGAGATATGTATGCGTGGGAAATCATGGGAGATCAAGGGAAATTTTGGGAAAATGGCTCCGCATCTTGTGTCCGGCGGTTGGCGGATGCTGGATTTTGTGCCAGAAATCCCCCCGGCCCCCTAGTCGTAGACATTTACCTGCGAACCTTACCCCAGATGTAGTGGACCCGTCACAAAGGATGACAGTCCCGTGATCTCCCCTGATATCCCGAAATCTGCGAAGACCGACCCATCGCTGCCGCGTTTCCCGCGGACTTTGCGCCCGAAGGTCGGCCCGGAACAGCCGCAAAGGGCCGTTTCCCACGATTTCCCGTGATGTGTGATTCGAAATCCGCAGTCGGCGCGCCGCAGGCCGGTCGAACGGCCTGTGGGGTGGCGCGGGCGCGTCCGGCGGCTTTGCTGCGGCGATCTCGCCTTGCGGCGAACCCCGCAAGATACCGGCTCAAGCCGTCACACCGCAGCCGCGTCCGCCGCCTCCGGGGCCTTTGCGGGCGACCCATGGCATCCGGGCGACCGGAAGGGGGGTTGCCGCGGCCTTTTCGGGCGGGAGGCCGCGATGCCCCGCCTGTCGCCGATCCTTCGCGCCCCGGCCCGCCTGGCGTCGATCAGCCCATTCCGCCCGCGATCAGCCTCTGCGCAAGCCGGGCGTAGGGCTCGGCCAGCGGGCTGTCGGTCGCCGCGATCGGCGTCCCCGCATCCCCCGCCACCCGGACATCCAGCGCCAGCGGCAGCTCGCCCAGAAACGGCAGGCCCAGCTTCGCCGCCTCGGCCGCCACCCCGCCATGCCCGAAGATATGCGCCTCATGCCCGCAGTTCGGGCAGACATAGGTCGACATGTTCTCGACCAGGCCCAGCACCGGGGTCTTCAGCTTCTGGAACATGTCCAGCGCCTTGCGCGCATCCAGAAGCGCCACGTCCTGCGGGGTCGAGACGACAATCGCCCCGGTCAGCTGCGTCCGCTGGCACAGCGTCAGCTGCACATCCCCCGTCCCCGGCGGCAGATCGATGATCAGCACATCCAGCCTGCCCCAGGCCACCTGGCCCAGAAGCTGCTGCAAGGCCCCCATCAGCATCGGCCCGCGCCAGACCACCGCCTCGTCCTCCTTCAGCATCAGGCCGATCGACATCATCGTCACGCCATGCGCGACCAGAGGCTCGATGATCTTGCCATCCGGGCTGGCGGGGCGCTTCGACACCCCCATCATCTTCGGCTGGCTCGGCCCGTAGATGTCGGCATCCAGCAAGCCCACCCGCCGCCCCGCCCTGGCCAGCGCGACCGCAAGGTTCGAGGCCACCGTCGACTTGCCCACCCCGCCCTTGCCCGACGCCACCGCGATGATCCGGTCGATCCCCGAGATTTTCTGCGGCCCCCCGGCCTGCGGCGTCGGATGCTGGCCGATCTTCAGACTGGGCGGCGGGGCCTTCGCCGCCGGTCCATGGGCCGTCATCACCACCTGCACCGACGTCACCCCCGGCAGCGCCCGCAGCCGCGCCTCCGCCTCGGCCTGCGCCGGTGCCAGCGCGCGGGCTTCCTCGGGACTTCCCGCTTCGATCACGAAGCGCACGACACCGTCCTCGACCGACAGCGCGCGAATCAGATCCAGACCCGCCAGATCACCGCCCCCCGGGTGGGCAATCCCGCCCAGAACCTGCATCACCCGATCCCGATCGACCGCCATCGTTTCGTCTCCTGCACATGATTTGCACTAAGGTCGCCATCTTTGCGCACAAGGGCAAGCGCAGTTGACCATCTGCTCAAAAATTCGGCGAAGCCTCTCATAAATCATGACAATTCCGTGGCGTCAGCCATGCGCTTGCTGCATGGCAGCATTGCCGAGACCCGGTATTGTGCATCCGCAGCATGCGGGTCATGTTACCCCTAACAGCGCGACAGAACGTTGCTGACACCTTTATGAGGCTTGAGTGACATGGCTTATGTGAACAGCACCGATCTTGCCCGCAAGGGCCTTGCCGACCGCTTTACGGCACTTCGTGACGCGGTCGCCACCAGGATTGCCCAGCGCCGGACCTACCTGCGCACCGTGGCCGAACTGAACAGCCTGTCCGACCGCGATCTCACCGATCTTGGCATCAGCCGCCTCGGCATCCCCGAGATCGCGCATGAGGCCGCCTACGGCAAATAGGAATTCGTGAGGTCCCCTCCTCCTCCCTGGGACCAGAGCGATATGCGGCGATGCCCTCCTCCTCCCTGGCATCGCCGCCCCGATCAGGGGCAGACCAGCCCCAAGGCCATCGGTTGACCCTCCCTCCTCCCGGGTCGGCCGACACGGCGGCGGTGCCAACCTCCTCCCTGGCATCGCCGTCCTGATTTCCGGGCCGCAGGGCCCGGCCGGCATCCGGAGCCCTCTCCTCCTCCCTCGGGCTTCGTGATCCTGCGGCGGTGCCCGCCCTCCTCCCAGGGCACCGCCGCCCCCCTTCCGGGCCAAGTCGGCCCGACCAGAGATCGGGTGTCCCACCCTCCTCCCGGGGCTTCCGACCTTGCGGCGGCTCCCCTCCCTCCTCCCTGGGGAGCCGCCGTCTTTGCCCCTTGCGATGCGCAGGCAGCCGCGAAATAGTCCCCGGCCAGACCGCGTTGCGCAGACGGGGGACAGGATGCGCCTATCAGTCATCTCGGCGGCAACCGTTGCAGCCCTTGTCGGCTATGCCTCGTCGGTTGCGATCCTCCTGGCCGCCGCAACGGCACTCGGGGCCACCCCGGCACAAACCGCCAGCTGGCTTCTGGCTGTCAGCCTCGGCAAGGCGCTGGGCTCGGCCTTCCTGTCCTGGCGTGCAAAAATCCCGGTTGTCCTCGCCTGGTCCACCCCGGGGGCCGCCCTCATCGCCGCCACTTCGGGCATTTCCTTCGCCGAGGGCGTCGGGGCATTTGTCGTCTCGGGCCTCCTCATCGCCGCGACCGGCCTCGTCCGGCCTTTGGGAGCCCTCGTTTCCCGCATCCCCGACGGTATCGCCGCCGGAATGCTGGCCGGGGTCTTGTTGCCCTTCTGCCTGAAAGGGGCCATTGCGGCACAGACCTTGCCGGCGCTGGTCCTGCCGATGGTAGCGGTCTTCCTGGTGGTCCGGCTCTGGAACCCTGCCTTCGCTGTCCTCGCCGCCTTCGCCACCGGTGCCGTGCTGGCCTTGATCACCGGGTCCGACCTCTCCGCCCTCCGCCTGGCAGCGCCCGTCCTCGCTCCCACTGCTCCAGAGTTCCGCCCGTCGGTCATCCTTGGCCTCGGTGTCCCCCTTTACCTCGTGACCATGGCATCGCAGAACCTGCCGGGCTTCGCGACCTTGCGGGCGGCAGGCTATGAGCCCCCGGTCAGTGCCGCCCTGACCACAACCGGCACCATCTCGACCGTGATTGCGTTTTTCGGTGCCCATACCGTCAGCATGGCCGCGATCACCGCCGCGATCTGCCTTGGCCCGGAAGTCCATCCCGACCGCGACCGCCGCTGGACCGTTGGTCTCGCCTATGCCGGGGTCTGGATGCTCCTCGGCCTGCTCAGTCCCACCGTCCTCGACCTGATCGCCGCCCTCCCGGCCGAGGTTGTCGCGGCCCTTGTCGGCCTGGCGCTTCTGTCGCCCCTGATGGGGGCCCTGACCGGGGCCTTCGCCACCCCCGACCAGCGCCTGCCAGCCTCTCTGACCCTTGTCACCACCGCGTCCGGCCTCGCCGCCTTCGGCATTGGCGCGGCCTTCTGGGGTCTTGTGATCGGGCTTGCCGTCTGGGGCCTCGACCGGATGAAGTCGCGTCGGCTCTAGGTCAGGATGATGTTTGATGGAAACATCATCCTGATCTGGAGTCATCGTGGTCGCGTGATTGACGCGGAAAACCGGAGTCCACTTTTCCGCATCCCGCTTTGGGTCCTCCTCGTGCGTGGTGCGGGAAACGGGCCTCCAGCGAGGAGCGACGAAGTCAATCGACGCGCGTTTCAGTCGACTGACACAACCTGACGACTTTCCGAACGCCCGCAGCCAACCCGTTGATATTCCTTTGCCGGATTCCCGGACCAGGCGCGGGCGGGGCTCTTCCCAGACGCGCCCCGCCCCGCTATCCTCGCCCCCGGCCAATCAGGGAGAGCCCCATGCAGACCATGCTCGGCGTGATCGGAGGATCGGGGGTCTACCAGTTGGGCGGCCTCGAAGGCGCGAGCTGGGTGAAGGTGAAGACCCCCTGGGGCAAGCCCTCGGACGAGGTGCTGGTTGGCCGCCTGAACGGCCTTCCGGTCGCGTTCCTGCCCCGCCACGGCCGCGGCCATGTCCACGACCCCTCGACCGTCCCCTACCGGGCCAATATCGACGCGCTGAAGCGGCTCGGTTGCACCGACATCCTCGCGGTCTCCGCCGTCGGCTCGCTGAGAGAGGACTTCGCCCCCGGCGACTTCGTCCTTGTCGACCAGTATGTCGACCGCACCACGCAACGGCCCTCCAGCTTCTTCGGACCCGGCTGCGTCGCCCATGTCAGCCTCGCCGACCCGACCTGCCCCCGCCTCGGATCCCTCGCCGCGGCTGCCGCGCGGGCCGAAGGCCTGACCGTCCACATCGGTGCCACCTACCTGTCGATGGAAGGCCCCCAGTTCTCCACCCGCGCCGAAAGCCGGATGTACCGGGCCTGGGATGCCGACGTGATCGGGATGACCGGCATGTCCGAGGCCCGCCTCGCCCGCGAGGCCGAGCTTTGCTACGCCTCCCTCGCGATGGTCACCGACTACGACTGCTGGCACGACAGCCACGGCGCGGTGGACGTGGCGCAGGTGATCGCCGTCGTCCACGCCAACGCCGCCGCCGCCCGCGGCCTTGTCGTCCGCCTGCCCGGCCTGATGACCCCCGACCGCCAGCCCTGCCCCCACGGCTGCGACCGTGCCCTGACCCACGCGATCATGACCGCGCCCGACAAGCGCGACCCCGATCTTCTTGCAAAACTCGATGCCGTCGCCGGACGCGTCCTCTGAAAGGCCCGACATGACCCCCCGCAAGACCGTCAAGGACTACATCCGCACCATCGTCGACTTCCCGCATGAAGGGATCCTGTTCCGCGACGTGACCACGCTTTTCGCCGATCCCCGCGGGTTCCGTATGTGCGTCGACCAGCTTCTGGCCCCCTATGCCGGGATGCGGATCGACAAGGTCGCGGGGCTTGAGGCGCGGGGCTTCATCCTCGGCGGTGCTGTGGCTCACCAGCTGTCCACCGGCTTTGTCCCGATCCGCAAGAAGGGCAAGCTGCCCGGCCAGACCATTGCCCAAGCCTACAAGCTGGAATACGGCGAGGCGGTGGTCGAGGTGCATGACGACGCGATGCAGCCTGGGGAAAAGGTCCTTCTCGTTGACGACCTTCTGGCCACCGGCGGCACCGCCGAGGCCGGCATCCGCCTGATCGAACGTCTGGGGGCCGAGGTCGTGGGCTGCGCTTTCGTGGTCGACCTGCCCGACCTCGGCGGCCGCAACCGGCTTGAGGCCCTGGGCATGGACGTCCATGCGCTCTGCGCCTTCGACGGGCTTTGACCCCGACACCCGATGGTCCCCCGGGATGAAGCAGGCCGCAGGGCCGATCCCGTCGAAAACCCGCTGCAACCGGACGCTGAATCCGGCTTTCATTAACCGTCCGGAAAGAGAATCACGCTACACCCGTGCTTGTCAGGGCTACCCACCCTGGCCGCGCTTCTACCCAAAGCGTGTTCCACACACCCCCGAAAGCACCCCGTCGCAGGTATCCTGCGGCGGGGATGTTTGTTCGTGACCCGCTTGCCTTTCTCTGCACACACCGCCCGCGCCCGACGGCAATCAGCGTGATGAGGAAAACTGGACTCCGGTTTTCCGCGTCACTCACGCGACCACCAAGAACCGAGATCGGGATGATGTTTCCAGCAAACATCATCCCGATCTAGCGGCTTCCTCGCGGATGCGCTGCACCATAGCGCGCAGCCCGTTCGATCGCTGGCTGGACAGATGGTCGTTCAGCCCGAGGCGGCCGAGTTCG
>NCDY01000115.1 GCA_002280405.1 Rhodobacterales bacterium 32-66-9
GAAGAACACCTGCACGCAGGCTTGCCCGTGTTCAAGGTGGAGGGCGACGACGTCAGCCTCGGGGATGCCTTGCGGGTTGATGCCTTGGGTCTGCTGGACCTGGGTGAGCGATTTGATCCGGTCGCGCAGGGCGGCGGCGCGTTCGAATTCCATCGCCTCGGAGGCTTCGGTCATCGCCTTGGCAAGGTCGGCCTGAACGGAGGTGGACTTGCCCTCAAGGAAACGTTTGGCGTCGTCTACGAGGGTGGCGTAGCCGTCCGGGGTGATCTTTCCTACGCACGGCGCGCTGCAGCGCTTGATCTGATATTGCAGGCAGGGCCGGGTGCGGGTCTCGAACATGCTGTCCGAGCAGTTGCGGAGAAGGAAGACCTTCTGCAACTGGTTGAGGGTGCGGTTGACGGCGCCCGCTGACGCGAAGGGGCCGAAGTAGGCGCCCTTCTCGGACTTCTTGCCGCGGTGTTTCTTGATCTGCGGATAGGGGTGTTCGGCCGAGATCAGGATGTTCGGGAAGCTCTTGTCGTCGCGCAGAAGGACGTTGTAGCGCGGCTTCAGCTGCTTGATCAGGTTCTGTTCCAGAAGCAGCGCCTCAAGTTCCTTGCGCGTGGTCAGAAACATCATCGAGGCAGTTTCGTGGATCATCCGGGCGATACGGCCGGAGTGGCCCGAGGGGCGGGCGTAGTTCGACACGCGGGCCTTCAGGTTGCGCGCCTTGCCGACATAGAGCACCTCGGAGGCGGCGTTCAGCATCCGGTAGACCCCCGGCGAGCCGTCGAGGGTGCGGAGGTAATCCTGGATCACCTCATGTCCGCTGCGGGGTTTCTGGTCCATGGTTTACACTGGGTCGATTCTTGATCTGGGCTGCCACCGAAAGGGGGGCTAGGCAAGAGCAAAGCTGTCCCCTGTTTCTGGGGATAACTCTGCGGAGAAGATTTCGGGAGTGCGGAATTTCCCTTGTATTCTGCCCGCTTCGTGCGGTTGCCTGTTTTTTAGGCACTTTTTCAAGACTTTGATTTGAAAGGGGAAAATATTTGCCGCCTCGGCAAATCCCTGAAATTCCAAACGAATTGTGACCGGGCTGTGACAGCATCGCGGGAAGTGGACAAGTTTGCGCGGCTGCGCTTTGGAAGGGCTATTCCACGCCCAGGACGTCGGGGGTTTTCCAGCCGAGATGCTGGCCGCCATCCACGGCGATAAACTGGCCCGTGACGCCGGGACTGTCGAGGAAGAAACCAAGCGCGGCAGTGATGTCCTGCGGGTTCGCCCCGCGGCCCAGAATGGTGGCGGCGCGCTGACTGGTGAAGTGATCCGCGCTTTGCCGGGCCCCCCGCAAGGTCGGGCCGGGTCCGATGGCGTTGACGCGGATGTGGGGGGCAAGGGCCTGCGCTGCGGTCCGGGTAAGGGCCCAGAGGCCCATCTTCGCGATGGTGTAGGTGGAAAACTCGGGCGTGAGCTTCAGGATGCGCTGGTCGATCATGTTGACGATCATGCCCTGCGCCAGCGGTTCGCCGCTGTCGTCGCGGGTGGCGGGCGGGCACTGGCGGGCGAAACCCTGCGTCAGGACATAAGGCGCGCGGAGGTTCGATTCGATGTGCCGGTCCCAGCTTTGGCGGGTGGCGGTGTCGATCCGGTCGTATTCGAAGATCGAGGCGTTGTTGACGAGCACGGTCAGGGGGCCAAGGGCGGCGGTGGCGGCGGGGATCAGGGCCTGGACCTGCGCCTCGTCCAGAAGATCGGCCTGGAAGGCCTGCGCGCGGCGGCCCAGCGCGCGGATCTCGGCCACGACGGCCTCGGCCTCGGTGCGCGAGGAGGCGTAGTGGATCGCCACGTCATGTCCCCGACGGGCAAGATACAGCGCCATCGCCCTGCCGAGCCGCTTGCCCGCCCCCGTCACCAGTGCCGTCATTTCCGCCTTCCCCCGCAGTCGCATGTCGTGCGGCCGATCAGATAGCGCCCGCAGTCCGCGCAGCGAGGGGGGCCTTGCCGTTTGCGCATCAGCCGTGGCAGCGCCGAGGGAAACACGGCGCGCCCGATCAGCGCGATCAGCACCATCGCGAGAAGAAAGATCAGGATGATCTTGACCAGCATCTAGAGACCATACCGCGCCCAGAGCGCCCTGTCCTCGACCGCGCCGAGGGTTTCGTCGATCAAGGACAGGCCGAAGCGTTGGAACAGACTGCGCTTGCGACCAAGGGGGATCAGCTTGACCTTGTCGCCGTGGAGGGCCTTCAGCTTGGGCACCATATGCGCAACGCCGTCGGTCAGGCCCATGTCCACCGAATGCTGCCCCACCCAGATATCGGCGTTGAAGAGGTCTGCCGCGTCGTTCAGCCGCTTGCCCCGGGACCGCTTCACATGGTCGATGAAGGCCTGATGGATCGGAGTCTGCAGAGCCTTCAGACGCTCTATATCCTCGGACTTCTGCGGCAGGAACGGATCGGCGAAACTCTTCGACTTGCCAGCGGTGACGACGCGGCGCTCGACGCCCTGACGGGCCATCAGCTCGGGGAAGCCGAAGCTGGCGAAGATCACCCCGATGGAGCCGACGAGCGAACTTTCATCCACCCAGATGTCATCCGCCGCGCAGGCCAGCCAGTAGCCACCGGAGGCCGCAACATCCTCGACAAAGGCGTGGACGGGGACGGTCTTCTCGTCGGCCAGCCGCCGGATGCGGGCGGCGATGAGGCTGGACTGGACGGCGGACCCGCCGGGAGAGTTGATCACGAGCGCCACGGCGGCGGGCTTCAGCTTGAACGCCTTCTCGATCAGCGGGGCAAGCGCCTCGTCGTTCAGGGATCGCGTCCCGGTGCCGATGGTGCCGCCAAGGCGGATCACCGGGACGAGGGCGGGCTTTGGCAGGAAGGGGATGAACCGTCTCATGCGCCAGAGGTAGGCCCCCGATCTGCGACCGGCAAGGGGCTTGCGGGCAAGGGCGCGGCGCGGCAGGGTCTGCGGGCCATGATCGACAAGCTGGAAATGTTCATCGCTTTGGCCAAGGAGCGGCACTTTGGCCGGGCGGCGGAGGTCTGCGGGGTGACGCAGCCGTCGCTGTCATCGGCGATCCGGCAGCTTGAGGATCAACTGGGGGTGCAGCTGGTCTTTCGCGGCAGCCGGTTTCAGGGCCTGACGCCGGAAGGCCAGCGGGTGCTGGACCGGGCATTGGGCATTGTCGGCGACGTGCGGGCGCTGAAGGACGAGATGCGGGTGGTCCGGTCGGGTCTGTCGGGCAACCTGCGCCTTGGGGTGATCCCGACGGCGCTGCCGATGGTGGCAGACCTGACGGGACCTTTCACGCAGAAGCACCCGAATGTGCGGGTGTCGATCCTGTCGCGGACGAGTGTCGAAATCCTGACGGGGATCGAGGCCTTGGACCTGGAGGCGGGGATCACCTATCTGGACAACGAACCCTTGGGCCGGGTGTCGCAGGTGCCCTTGTATACAGAGTTCTACCGGTTGCTGATTGCGCCGGGGTCCGATCTGGCGACGCGGCGGCATGTCAGCTGGAACGAGTTGTCCTCGGTGCCCCTGTGCCTCTTGACCTCGGACATGCAGAACCGTCGGATCGTCAACCAGCATCTGGGCGAGGCGGGGGTGGCGGCGGTGCCGATGATCGAGTCGAATTCCACCATGGCGCTGGTCAGCCATGTGCTGACCGGGCGCTGGGCGTCGGTGGTGCCGAAGAAGCTGGCGGACATGTTCGTGGCGGACGGGCGGCTGCATTCGATTCCGATTGTCGAGCCGGAAGCGGAGCATACCGTGGGCCTGATCGCGGCCCGGCGCGACCCGCAGACGCCGGTGTTGCAGGCTTTGGTGGATGAGGCGGTGCGGCTGTTTCGATAGCTTTTGCCTATTGATCAACGGCATATCTGGATTGAAATGCCTATCAATCGGCGTATACCCCGGTATGCCAGCCAGAGGTTGCCCGCATGCTTGATTCCCACGCCCAATCTGACCGGATCGCCGAGATCCTTGACGCCCATCGCGGGTTGGAGGGGCCGCTGCTGCCGATCCTGCACGCGATTCAGGCGGCGTTCGGGTTTGTGCCCGACAGTGCCGTGCCGCAGATCGCCAAGGCGCTGCTGCTGTCGAAGGCGGAAGTGCATGGGGTGATCAGCTTCTACCACGATTTCCGCTCGGCCCCGGCGGGGCGGCATGTGCTGAAGCTGTGCCGGGCCGAGGCCTGTCAGGCGATGGGCGCGGACCGGGTGGCGGGGCGGATCAAGGCGGCGCTGGGGATCGACTGGCACGAGACGACGCCGGATGGCCGGGTGACGCTGGAGCCGGTGTTCTGCCTGGGCCTCTGCGCCTGCGGACCGGCGGCGATGGTCGATGGACGGCTGGTGGGCCGCTGCGATGAAGGCATCGTCGCGGAGGTGGCGCAATGAAGATCTTCGTTCCGCTGGACAGCGTTGCCGTTGCGCTGGGGGCTGATGCGCTGGTTGCAGGGATTCACGCCGAGGCTGCACGACGTGGGGTTTCCGTCGAGGTGGTCCGCAACGGCTCACGCGGGATGGTCTGGCTGGAGCCGCTGGTCGAGGTGGAGACGGGCGCGGGCCGGGTGGGCTTTGGGCCGATGGCTGTGGCCGATGTGCCGGGGCTGTTCGGGGACCTTGCGGCGCATCCGAAGGCCGTTGGGCTGGTCGAGGATCACCCGTGGATGAAGGGCCAGACCCGGCTGAGCTTCGCCAGGGTCGGGGTGATCGACCCCCTGTCGCTGGAGGATTACCGCGCGCATGGCGGGCTCAAGGGGCTGGAGCGTGCCAAGGCGATGACCAAGGCGCAGATCGTGGCCGAAGTGACGGAGTCGGGCCTGCGCGGACGTGGTGGCGCGGGCTTCCCGACCGGGATCAAGTGGAAGACGGTGTCCGAGGCCCCCGGCGACCAGAAATACATCGTCTGCAATGCCGATGAGGGCGACAGCGCCACCTTCGCCGACCGGATGCTGATGGAGGGCGACCCCTTCTGCCTGATCGAAGGAATGGCGATTGCCGGGTTGGCCTGCGGGGCGACCAGGGGGTATGTGTATATACGGTCCGAATACCCAGTGGCGATCCGGGTGATGGAGGCTGCGGTTCGGATTGCGCGGGAGGCCGGGGTTCTGGGGCCGAATTTCGATATGGAAATCCGCGTCGGTGCCGGGGCCTATGTCTGCGGCGAGGAGACCTCGCTGCTGAACTCGCTTGAAGGCAAGCGCGGCGTGGTCCGGGCAAAGCCGCCGCTGCCCGCGCTGCAGGGGTTCATGGGCCGGCCGACGGTGGTGAACAACGTGATCTCGCTGGCCTCGGTGCCGGTGATCATGGCGCGCGGGGCGGCGTTCTACAAGGACTTCGGGCTGGGCCGCAGCCGGGGCACGATTCCCTTGCAGATCGCCGGGAACGTGAAACATGGCGGTCTTTATGAGGTGGCGTTCGGCCTGACGCTGGGCCAGATCGTGAATGAGATCGGTGGCGGCACCGCCTCGGGTCGTCCGGTCAAGGCGGTGCAGGTCGGCGGGCCGCTGGGCGCCTGGTTCCCGCCCTCGCTTTTCGACACGCCGTTCGGGTATGAGGAATTCGGCGCGAAGGACGGGTTGATCGGCCATGCGGGGCTGACGATTGCCGACGACAGCACCGACATGCTGGCGATGACCCGCTTCGCGATGGAGTTCTGCGCAATCGAATCCTGCGGCAAATGCACGCCCTGCCGCATCGGCGCGGTGCGGGGGGTGGAAACGCTGGACCGGGTGGCGCGGGGCGATGTCAGCGCGATCCCGCTGATCGCCGACCTGTGCAACACGATGAAATCCGGGTCGCTTTGCGCCCTTGGCGGTTTCACCCCATATCCGGTGATGAGCGCGCTGACCCATTTCCCCGACGATTTCGCCCGCGCGAAGGAGGCCGCCGAATGAAAGACTTCATCATCCCGGACCGCGATTTCGGCACTCCGGCTGCGAAGTCGAAAGCGATGGTCACGCTGAGCATCGACGGGTTTGACGTAACGGTTCCCGAGGGCACCTCCATCATGCGCGCGGCGGCCGAGGCGGGCATTCAGGTGCCGAAACTCTGTGCCACGGATTCGGTGGACGCCTTCGGGTCCTGCCGGTTGTGCCTGGTCGAGATCGAGGGCCGCAACGGCACCCCGGCGTCCTGCACCACGCCGGTCGCGCCGGGGCTGAAGGTCCACACCCAGAACGCCAGGCTGAAACAACTGCGGCGCGGGGTGATGGAGCTGTATATCTCGGACCACCCGCTGGACTGTCTGACTTGCAGCGCCAATGGCGATTGCGAGTTGCAGGACATGGCGGGCGCGGTGGGCCTGCGCGATGTGCGGTATGAGGCCGTGGATACCCACTTCAAGGTGAAGAATACCAGCGGAGAGGCGAATCCGCTCTATATCCCGCGCGACGATTCCAACCCGTATTTCAGCTATGATCCGCAGAAGTGCATCGTCTGCTCGCGCTGCGTGCGGGCCTGCGAGGAAGTGCAGGGCACCTTCGCGCTGACCATCGAAGGGCGCGGTTTCGACAGCCGGGTGTCGTTCGGGGCGAAGACCGACAATGCGCTGGCGTCCGACTGCGTGTCCTGCGGTGCCTGCGTGCAGGCCTGCCCGACGGCCACCTTGCAGGAAAAGTCGATCATCGAGATCGGCACCCCGTCGCATGCGGTGATCACCACCTGCGCCTATTGCGGCGTGGGCTGCCAGTTCAAGGCCGAAATGCGCGGCGACGAGCTGGTGCGGATGACGCCCTACAAGCACGGCAAGGCCAACCGGGGCCATAGCTGCGTCAAGGGCCGCTTCGCCTATGGCTATGCGACGCACCAGGACCGCATCCTGAAGCCGATGATCCGCGAGAACATCTCGGACCCGTGGCAGGAGGTCTCCTGGGCCGAGGCGATGGAGTTTGCCGCCGCCAGGATGAAGGGCATCCAGGCCAAATACGGGCGGAATTCGGTGGGGGTCATCACCTCCAGCCGCTGCACGAACGAAGAAACCTATCTGGTTCAGAAGCTGACCCGTGCGGTGTTCATGAACAACAACACCGACAC
>NCDY01000116.1 GCA_002280405.1 Rhodobacterales bacterium 32-66-9
GGACCTCGCCCGGGACGCCGGTCTGCCCGGCGACGAACCAGTGCCGCAGATACAGAAGCAGCGTCACCGACACAAGCAGAAGCCCGGCCAGGCGCAGCTCGGGATCCTGCAGCAAGGGGCCGCGGCTCCCGGCGCTCCTCAGTCCGGGCAGCGCGCGGCTGGTGAGTGCAAAGACGAAACAGAAAAGCACCGCAACTTCGCCCGCAAAGCCCGATCCCGCGGCCTGGAAAGGCACCTTTCCGGTGATCCCCGACGTCGAAAGCGTGCCCATCGCATGGATCAGCGCGGTGATTCCGGTCTCGCCTAGGATCAGAAGGATGCCCCACAGCAGCAGCGTGAGCGCGGAGTAGACCGGAAACAGCATCAGCGCAAATCGGGTCAGCCGCTGTTGCGGATTGGCCGTCCGGGCAACCTGCGCGGCACCCGGGGCACCCCGACCGGGCACCCGGCCCGACACGACTTCGGTTCCGCCCAGGTTCAGCGGGGCAAGGATCGCATAGGCGGCCAGCAGGATCAGGAACCCGCCGAACCAGCCGACAGTGGCGCGCCACAGATGGACGGCATCCGCCAGCCGGTCCGGGGCATAGACCGTGGCCCCGGTGGTGGTGAAGGACGAAACCATCTCGAACCAGGCGTTCATCAGCGTGGTGTCGGGCAGGGCCTCGGTCAGGGGCAGGGCCAGCGCGAAGGGCAGGACAGCATAGGCAAGCACAAGCGCCGCAAGGTGGCTGCGCGCCGGATCGCGTGGCGCATAGGCCGCGGTCGCGATGCCCAGCATCACCGAGACCACCAGAAGAACAAGAGCGGAATGCAGGAAATTGCGGGCATTCCCGACATCGTCCGCCCCGATCGCATACAGGGCAGGCAGCAGGGTGATCGCTCCGGAAAGACCCAGAAGGACCACGAACAGCGGCAGTTCGGCAAGCCGCGCCAGCATCAGAAGAAATCGATCGAGACTTGCAGCAGTCTTTCGACCTCCGGCACGTCCTTCGCCATGGCGAACAGAGCAATGACATCGCCAACCTCGATCCGCAGGTCGCCGGTCGGCTTCAGCACCTTGTCGCCCTTCAGCACCGCGCCGACCAGCACGCCTTCGGGAAAGGCGATGTCGCGCACCAGACGCCCCGACAAGGGCGAGGTGGACAGCACCTGCGCCTCGATCATCTCGGCTTCGGCATCGCCGATGGAATAGACAGCGCGAACACGGCCATGGCGGATGTGGCGCAGGATCGACGAGACGGTGGTGGCGCGCGGGTTGATGTAGGCATCGATGTCAAGGGGTGCCATCAGCGGCGCGAGCGTCGGGTCGTTGACCAGCGCGATGGTCATCTGGCAGCCGGCCTGTTTGGCGCGCACGGCGACAAGCAGGTTGGTCTTGTCATCGTCCGTCACGGCCAGGATCGCATCGGCGCGGTCGACCGAAGCTTCCATCAGCAGGTCGATGTCCAGGCCGTCGCCGTTCAGCACGATGGTCCGCTCCAGCGCGTCGGCCGCAGCTTCGGCCGTCGGGCGGTGCTTTTCGATCAGCTTGGCACGGATGCGGTCCGTGCGGGCCTCCAGCGCGCGGGCGACGGCAAGCCCGACGTTTCCGCCACCGACGATGACGACCCGCTCCTGCTTCTTCGTCTTCTTGCCGAAGATTTCCAGGGCACGGTTCACATCCTCGAAATGGGTGAAGACGTAGATCTGGTCCTCTGCGTAAAGCTGGTCGCCGGGATCGGGGGCGAAAAGCCGGTCCTCGCGGCGGATGCCGACAACGATGGCACGCAGGGTCGAGAAGAGGTCGTTCAGCTGGCGCAAGGGCGTGTTCAGGACCGGGCAATCCTCGGTCAGCTGGATTCCCAGCAGCTGCGCGCGACCGCCCATGAAACTTTCGGTGTCAAAGGTCGCGGGCGCGGCCAGACGCTGAAGCGCCGCCTCGGCCACCTCGCGTTCGGGACTGATCACCACGTCGATGGCAAGGCCGTCCTGGTTGGTCAGATTGCCATACAGCGGATCGAGGTAGTTCTGCGCCCGGATGCGGGCGATCTTGCGGGTGATGTTGAACACGGTGTGGGCCACCTGACAGGTGACCATGTTCACCTCATCGGAATGTGTCGCGGCGATGATCATGTCCGCATCGCGCGCTCCGGCCTTTTCCAGGACATCGGGATGGCTTGCAAAGCCCACCACGCCCTGCACATCCAGCGTGTCGGTCGCGCGGCGGACCAGATCGGCGTTCATGTCGACAAGCGTGACATCGTTCTTCTCGCCGGACAGGTGCCGGGCGATCTGCCAGCCGACCTGACCCGCCCCGCAGATGATGACCTTCATCAGACCTCCCGCGATCCCCGGTCCGCAATCTCTTGCAGACGCAGCCTTGCATGTCAGATCGGCGTCACAGGGTCAACCGCCCGGGCTTTCCGTGTCGCGGGAAAGTCTTGCCAAATCCTTGCTGCCCACAACCAAGCCATTGATTCCATTGGGCTGGAAAAGTGGACCGCGCGTGGCGCTCACTCGGCCGGGGTCAGCACCATCACCCCCGCCGCCGCTGCCCGGGCCAGGCCGGGGTCCAGCGACATCGGGATGTATTCCCCGCGCCGCCAAAGCTCTCCAAGGTCGTCGTAATTGCGGCTGAGCGGATTGCCCGACTGTCCGGTCGCGATGATGAAGACCGACGAATCCGGATCGGCGAAGTCGTAGACCCCGCGATATCCCGCCGAATTCACGTTCTGATACGGCTCGTCCCCGGTCCCCCGCGTGACCCCCCGCATCAGCGTATCGTCGCCGCCGCTGGTGGATTGCCGGATATTGACGAAGTATTTCAGGAACGGCACGTTTCCCAGCACCGGATGGTCGTTTGTCGCGACATGCGCATCCCCCCAGCGCCAGCTTTCGATGTTCTTGCCGTATTTCTCGGTCAGCTGCAGCAATGCGTCGTCCAGCGCGATCCGCGCTATGTCGGTGCAGGTTTCCACCGCCGCCGACTGGATCACGTCGCACCAGACCGAGGCACCCCCGACATTGCGGAAGACCCGCTCGATGAAAACCGGCGAGACACGGGTGAAGTTGTCGGCCATCGCGCCAAGCTCGTCCCGGATCAGCCGGTTCATCACCGCCCGCATCCAGGCTTCGGCGATCAGGGGTTCGGGAAGATGTTCGTTCATCTCGCCGTTCCATTCCGACAACAGGCTCAGCGCCCGCTGGCGCAGCCGTTCCGGCGTGCCTTCGGGTGCGGCTTCGCCGGTGAACCACAGGTCTGCCCCGAGCAGCGGCAGCAGCGCGCGCGCCGTGGGGTTCACCGTGTCCAGCTGCGCCTCGATGAAGCTTTCCCGCGTATGCACCTCGCGGGCCTTCATCAGCGTCAGCCAGCGCTGGATGCGTTGCGTGTCGCCCCAGTCGAAGCTGACGTGTTTCGGGAACGGGCGGTCCACGGTCTTGTTGTTGGTGTTGCCCAGAAGGCCGGAAGCCGGGTTGCGGAAACTCGGGTTGTCCGCATAGGGCAGCACCCCCTTGAAGCCGACCGCCGGGTTCGCCCCCAGTGCCGGCATCCGCCCCTGCGACGGATTGCCCGGATCGCGCGCGGGCAGCGCACCCATGAGCTGCATCGCGATCCCGGTCTGGTCCGCCAGCATCACGTTCTGCGCCGGAGCGATGACCAGCTTGCCCGCTTCAATCGCCTCGGGAATGCCCTGCGACCGCATCAGGGCCATCGCTCCGCTGATCGAGGTGTCAGCCCCCGAGAGCGCCGTCCAGCTGATCGCAGCCACATGCCCCTTTGGCGTGATCGAGCCGAGGTCATACTGCCCCCCGGGCAGGATCGGTCCGTTCCGCGACCAGCGCAGGGTCAGCGTCACCGGATCGGCACCCTTGACCTTGACGATCGACTGGCGGGTCTCGAACTTGGCCCAGCCATCGGGCGTCTGGTATTCCTCGGGGTTGGCCGGGTTCAGCGCCTCGATCACCACGTCCTGATCGTCGACATAGGCTGTCGTCAGACCCCAGCCCAGCTTTTCCGACCGCCCCACCAGCACCAGCGGCACGCCCGGGATCGTCCCGCCGATCACGCCGCCCGACTGCAACTCCAGCCGTGCCAGATACCAGATCGTCGGCGCGGTCAGGTTCAGATGCGGATCATTCGCAAGCAGGCTGCCCCCCGCCGCCGATCGCCCCGGCATCGCCGCCCAGGCATTCGACGCCCCGGCCATTCCGGGCGCTGCCACCGGCGAGAATGGCCCGCCGGCGAACTCCAGCGGTCGCATCGACGGTAGCACGCCCGGCACGAGGCTCGCATAGTCCGGCAGCGCGGCGACGCCCTGGCTTGGGTCGTCCGGCAGGATGTCCGCCAGCCGCTGCGGCGACAGAAGCAGCGACATGCGTGCCCGCAGGACTTCGGTCTGCACCGAGCTGGACAGCTGCAAGGCCATCAGTTTCAGGATCGCGATCGAATCTGCCGGGGCCCAGGCTGCGATCTCGTTCGAGAACAGGAAGAACTCGGGCGCACCGCGCCCGCGGGCACCCTTGTTCACTTCCCCGATCCAGGCATTTACCCCGGCGGCATAGGCCTCCAGCGCCCGGCGCGTCTGTCCGTCCTGTGCCGCGACCGACTGTCGTGCCAGGCCGTAGAGATCATAGCGCCGCATCAGCTCGTCGACCTTGACCGTCGAAGGACCGAGGATCTCCGACAGCCGTCCCTGCGCGGTGCGCCGCAGCATCGTCATCTGCCACAACCGGTCCTGGGCATGGGCAAAGCCGAGGGCGAAGAACACGTCCTCGTCGGTCTTGCCGAAGATATGCGGCACGTTGTCGTTGTTGCGCACGATCTCGACCGGAGCCGTGATTCCGGCGACGGTGAAATCCTCGTTATAGTCGACCAGCGACCGCGACAGGATGTAATAGATCAGCAAGACCGCGATGACCCCCAGGGCAATCAGCCCCGAGACGATCCGGATCAGCCAGCGAAAGGTGGTCAGCATGTACGACGGTTCATCGGGGCCCTGTCCTTGACGGAGGCACGCGGATCGGTTCCTAGTCCAAGCGCCGGTGAAGGGCAACATGCAGGGGACGAATATGGCAAAAGTTGCATTTCTGGGGCTGGGAGTCATGGGTGCGCCGATGGCGGGGCATCTTGCGGCCAAGGGGCACGAGGTGACCGTCTACAACCGCAGCCCGGCCAAGGCCGAGGCCTGGCTTTCCCGACACATTGGCCAGGTGGCAGCCACTCCGGCAAAGGCGGCGAAGGGGGCAGAGTTCGTGATGGCCTGCGTCGGCGACGACGACGACCTGCGCCAGGTCTGCACCGGGCCGGAGGGCGCGTTTTCGGCGATGTCGCCGGGTGCGGTCTTCGTCGACCACACCACGGTTTCGGCGCGGATCACCCGCAAGCTGGCGGCGCAGGCCGCGACTGCGGGCCTCGCCTTCGTCGACGCGCCGGTCTCGGGCGGGCAGGCCGGGGCGGAAAATGGCCAGCTCTCCATCATGTGCGGCGGCGATCCGGCGGACTATGCCCGGGCCGAGCCGGTGATGGCGGCCTACGCCCGGATCTGTCGGCTGATCGGACCCAGCGGGGCCGGGCAGCTTGCCAAGATGATGAACCAGATCTGCATCGCGGGCCTGATGCAGGGCCTCTCCGAGGCCCTGGCGTTCGGCCAGAAGGCCGGCCTTGACGGCGAGAAGGTGGTGGAAGTGATCAGCCAGGGTGCTGCGGGCAGCTGGCAGATGGTCAACCGCCACAAGACCATGCTGAAGGACGAGTTCGACTTCGGCTTCGCCGTCGACTGGATGCGCAAGGACCTCGGCATCTGCCTAGACACCGCCGACGAGATCGGCGCGCGCCTGCCCGTCACCGCGCTGGTCGACCAGTTCTACAAGGACGTGCAACTGATCGGCGGGGGCAGGGGCGACACCTCCAGCCTGATCCGGCGGCTGCAATAGGGCGGACCGGGTTTCCCGCCCCGGGCCGGAACCCTAGGGAATGATCCGGGTGTATTTGATCCCGCTCAGCGTTGCGCCCGCGATCAGCCCCTGCTGGCCGAAGACCAGCGCGATCACATCGTTCAGTTCGGTCGACTCCTTGCCGATCGAGGCACCTTCCTCGGGTGTTGCATAGCGCACGTCCCCGCCGACCGCCCAGCCCGAGGACCGCCGGAAATTTTCCAGCGCCCCGGGGGTCATGAAGAACAGGGCGTGGGCATATTGCTGTGCCCCGATCTGCAATCCGAACGACCCCTTCGCCGCCGAATAGTAATCGACTGTGACCCCCTGGATGCGCAGCGCCCCGCGTCCGAAGGCACCACCGAACCCGGCGCCAACCTCGGTCATCAGCGGCATGTACAGCACCCCCGCCGCGCGGGTAGCCAGATCCCGCGTGCCCGGGTATTGCCTAAAGAGGTATTCCTCGGTCGCCGCGACCCGCGCATCGATCTGCGCGCTGCCGTTCGACCCGATCCCGTTGCCACACCCGGCCAAGGCCAAGGTCCCCGCGCCAAGCACGAGCCCGCGCCGCGTCATCATCATCTCGGTCATTTGATCCGCCCTCTCAAGCCTCTTGGGGTCTCTGGGCCCCTTGCCGCGAAATGTAGCGGGTTTCCGCCGTCCTGTCATGCCCTGAAACCTGCGCCGGCAGGCCCGCGCCTAGCCGGTCAGCGTTGCGTAAAGCCCGAAATCCTCGACTGCCGTGGCGCGCAGCAGGGCCTCGGTCGCAGCGGTCAGTTCGGTGGTCCCCTCCGGCGAGACATTCAGGCGCGGCAGGGTGATCTCGCAGCCCAGGCGGTCTTCCAGGAACTGCACGAAAGTCCCGATCGCTTCGTAGCGGAACAGGCGGTCCGCGCCTGCGCCCTGCCGGGGCCGCAGGAATTTTCCCTGGCTGCCCACATCCGCGAAGTCCGGTCGCGGATCGCGGCACCAGGCGCGCACGAAGTCGTCGAAACTCATGTCGCGCGTCGATTTCGCCGGTTCGATCTCCTCGCGCTGGCGAAACCGGTACCAGCTGCCCAGCCAGTCCTTCGGCTCTCGCCGGGCGCTGGATCGACACGGCGGCCAGCGATTCGAGTGCTGCGGCAATCGCGGTCGATCCGGTCTTCGGTGTGGCCAGGAACGCCAGCCTCTGCTCCCAGAACACCAGCATTTCCGCACCTCCGCTTCAGCTTTCCCTGCATCGCGCCCCGGATGGGGCGCTGCCGTAAACACTCCCTTAACCAAACCCGGGAAAAACTGCCACTGCGAGAATTCGATTGAAATGTTCTACTTTTGTCCTCATAAGGCCGGGAACACTTGGGGAACACGGGCAAGGATTGCCGCCCACAGGCGGCTGTGAAATAAGGAGAACGACATGGCGGTTGCGAACCTTCTCGACCTCGGGGGAAAGCGGGATATGGACAAGTCGAAGGCGCTGGAAAGCGCGCTTGCGCAGATCGAACGGCAGTTCGGTAAGGGCTCGATCATGCGGCTTGGCGCCGACAGTCCCGCTATGGACATCGAAGCCACCTCGACCGGGTCTCTGGGCCTCGACATCGCGCTGGGGATCGGAGGTCTGCCCAAGGGCCGGATCATCGAGATCTACGGGCCGGAGTCTTCGGGCAAGACCACATTGACCCTGCACGCGGTCGCCGAAGAACAGAAGAAGGGCGGCGTCTGCGCCTTTGTCGATGCCGAACACGCGCTGGACCCGCAATACGCCAAGAAACTTGGCGTGAACCTGGATGAGCTGCTGATCTCGCAGCCCGACACCGGCGAACAGGCGCTGGAGATCGTCGATACGCTGGTCCGCTCGGGTGCGGTCAGCATGGTCGTGGTCGACTCGGTCGCGGCCCTGGTCCCCAAGGCCGAGATCGAAGGCGACATGGGCGACATGCAGATGGGCAGCCAGGCCCGCCTGATGTCCCAGGCCATGCGCAAGCTGACCGCCTCCATCGGGCGCTCGAACTGCATGTTGATCTTCATCAACCAGATCCGCATGAAGATCGGCGTGATGTTCGGCTCGCCCGAAACCACCACCGGCGGCAATGCGCTGAAATTCTACGCCTCCGTCCGTCTCGACATCCGCCGCATCGGCGCGATCAAGGACCGCGAGGAAGTCGTCGGCAACACCACCCGCGTCAAGGTCGTGAAGAACAAGGTGGCCCCGCCCTTCAAGCAGGTGGAATTCGACATCATGTATGGCGAAGGCATCTGGAAGATGGGCGAGTTGGTCGATATAGGCGTCAAGGCCGGGGTCGTGGAGAAGTCGGGTGCCTGGTATTCCTTCAAGGACGAACGCATCGGTCAGGGCCGCGAGAACGCCAAGGCCTTCCTGAAGCAGAACCCCTCCGTCGCCTTGGAGATCGAGGACAAGATCCGCGCCGCCAACGGGCTTGATTTCACCATGGCCGGTGGCGAAGACGGCGGAGACGTGCTGGACGAGTGACCGCGCACGTCACATACGACGCGTTGATGGCCGCGCTGCCGGGGGTGCTTTCCGCCCCGAAGACCGGCAGCGCGGTCGAACTTCTTTGCCTGCGCCCGGACTATGGTCAGCGTCGCTTCGTCGACGAGGTGACCGTCACCAGGGCGCAGGGCATCCCCGGCGAACGCTGGGGCACCGCGCCCTGGCTGAAACTGCCGGACGGCTCCGGCCACCCCGGCATCCAGGTCTCGATCCTGCCGCGCCGAGTGCTGGACCTGATCTGGCGGGACCGCGAGAATGTCGTCCACCCTGGCGACACCTTCGTCTGCGATCTCGACATGACCGAGGCCAACCTGCCGACCGGCACCAGGCTTGCGGTCGGCACCGCGGTCCTGCGGGTGTCGGAGGTCTGGAACGACGCCTGCGCCAAGTGGAAGGTCCGCCAGGGCGAAGCGGCCTTCGATTGGGTCCGCGCGCACCCGGCGCTCCGCCTGCGCGGCGTCCTCTGCTCGGTCGAGCAGGACGGCGTGGTCCGCAACGGCGACGCGGTCGAAGTCCTGCGCTAGACGCCTTTTTCCCCCGGGGGACTGCCCGCCTGTGGACAGCCCCTTTGCAGGGGGCTAAACGGGGGGCCGAAGTCCCGTTTCCGCCCGAAGGACCGCCCCCACATGGCCTCGCTGAACGACATCCGCTCGACCTACCTCGACTTCTTCCGCCGCAACGACCACCGGGTGGTGGACAGCTCGCCTTTGGTGCCGCGGAACGACCCGACGCTGATGTTCACCAACTCCGGCATGGTGCAGTTCAAGAACCTGTTCACCGGGGTCGAGACGCGGGATTACAAGCGCGCCACGACCGCGCAGAAATGCGTGCGGGCGGGCGGCAAGCACAACGACCTCGACAATGTCGGCTATACCGCCCGGCACCATACCTTCTTCGAAATGCTGGGGAATTTCTCGTTCGGCGACTATTTCAAGGACCAGGCCATCGCCTTCGCCTGGGAGCTTCTGACCCGCGACTTCGGTCTGGCCAAGGACAAGCTCCTCGTCACCGTCTACCACACCGACGATGAGGCCGCGACGATCTGGAAGAAGGTCGCGGGCCTGCCCGAAGACCGCATCATCCGCATCGCCAGCGACGACAATTTCTGGCGGATGGGCCCCACCGGCCCCTGCGGCCCCTGCACCGAGATCTTCTACGACCACGGGCCCCATATCTGGGGCGGCCCGCCCGGCAGCGCCGAGGAAGACGGCGACCGGTTCATCGAGATCTGGAACAACGTCTTCATGCAGAACGAACAGTTCGCCGACGGGCGGCTGGTGCCCCTGGAGATGCAGTCGATCGACACCGGCATGGGGCTGGAGCGGATCGGCGCGCTTTTGCAGGGCAAGCACGACAACTACGACACCGACCTGATGCGCAGCCTGATCGAGGCCAGCGCGAACGTCACCAGCCAAGATCCTGACGGGCCGGGCAAAATCCACCACCGCGTCATCGCCGATCACCTGCGCTCGACCTCCTTCCTGATCGCCGACGGTGTCATGCCGTCGAATGAAGGCCGGGGCTATGTCCTGCGCCGCATCATGCGCCGCGCCATGCGCCATGCCCATATGCTCGGCGCGCAGGACCCGGTGATGCACCGGCTGGTTCCGGCGCTGGTCCGTCAGATGGGTGGTGCCTATCCGGAACTTTCCCGCGCCCAGTCGCTGATCGAAGAGACGCTGAGACTCGAGGAAACCCGGTTCAAACAGACCCTCGACCGTGGTCTCCGGCTTCTGGACGACGAAGTGGCGCGGCTGCCGGAAGGCGGTGCCTTGCCGGGGGCTGCGGCCTTCAAGCTCTATGACACCTACGGTTTTCCGCTGGACCTGACCCAGGACGCCCTGCGCGAGAAGGGGCGTGAGGTCGATGTGCAGGGCTTCGACGCGGCGATGGCCGAGCAGAAGGCCAAGGCCCGCGCCGCCTGGTCGGGCACCGGGGCGGCAGGTGACGCGAAGGTCTGGTTCGAGATCGCCGAGGAACACGGTGTCACCGAATTCCTCGGCTATGACACCGAAACCGCCGAGGGCGTGGTGACCGCGCTTTTGCGGGACGGCGCTGCCATCGGTCAGGCCGCTACGGGCGAGACGGTGCAGATCGTGGTCAACCAGACCCCGTTCTATGCCGAGAGCGGCGGTCAGATCGGCGATTCCGGCCTGATCCGCACCGACACCGGCATGGCGGAAGTGACCGATGTGAAGAAGGCCGCCGGGGTCTTCATCCATATCGCGAAGATCACGCAAGGCTCTGTGATCAAAGGACAACCCGCGAAGCTGGAGGTTGCGCACGCCCGCCGCTCGGCGATCCGAGCGAACCATTCCGCGACGCACCTTCTGCACGAGGCGCTGCGGCGTACGCTTGGCGATCACGTCGCGCAACGAGGCAGCCTCAACGCCGCCGACCGCCTGCGCTTTGACTTCAGCCATTCCGCGGCAATCTCCGCTCCGGAACTGTCGACCATCGAGGCCGAGGTGAACACCTTCATCCG
>NCDY01000117.1 GCA_002280405.1 Rhodobacterales bacterium 32-66-9
CAGTGCGCATGCCAGACATCCGCGCCGGTCCAGCCCAGATCTTCGGCATACTGGCCCGGCAAGCATCCGAACTGCGCCAGGGAATAGGCCACGTCCTCGTCATTCTCGGCCAGATGGGTGTGCAGCATCACTCCCTTGTCCCGCGCCAGAAGGGCTGAATCGCGCATCAGTGCGCGACTGACCGAGAACGGCGAACACGGTGCCAGCCCGACCCGCACCATCGCCCCGGGACTGGGATCGTGAAAGCTGTCCACCACCCGGATCATGTCCTCAAGGATCGCGGGTTCCGGTTCCGCCAGACTGTCCGGCGGCAAACCGCCCGCGGATTCGCCGATCGACATCGCCCCGCGTGTGGGATGAAACCGCAGCCCGACTTCGCGGGCCGCCGCGATGGTATCATCCAGCCGCGCCCCGTTGGGATAGAGATACAGGTGATCTGCAGTCATCGTGCAACCCGACAGCGCGAGTTCCGCCAGACCGACCTGGGCCGAGACATAGATCTCTTCCGGCCCGAACCGGGCCCAGATCGGGTAAAGCGTCCGCAACCAGCCGAAGAGAAGCGCGTCCTGGCCCCCGGGCACGGCGCGGGTCAAGGTCTGGTAGAGGTGATGATGCGTGTTCACCAGTCCCGGCGTCACCACGCAGCCCCTGGCGTCGATCACCTCGGCACCGGGAGCCTTCAACCCTGGCCCGACCGCGTGAATCTCTCCGCCCCGGACCAGCACATCGGCCCCGGCAAGTTCGTCCCGCGTGGCGTTCATCGTCACCACGACATCGGCGTTGCGGATCAGAAGATCGACCATGGGTGCACCTTTCGCGCACCCTTCGGTTTCAGGCCGAACCCAAAGCCGACCGTCAGAAGGGCGAAGGACACGTCCGGCCCGGCGAGATTAGCCGGGGACTGCGCAGTCAGGCAAGTGCGCGACCATACCGGAAATGGACACAGGTCCTTCAAGTCGCCCAGCAAGACATGTGGGAAAGCCCCGGTCCGTCGTCAGCCGTTCAAGAGCGCCAGAGCCTCGGCATGCACGTCCCGGTTCGCGGCTGCAAGAATCCGTCCACCATCCAGTGCCGGACGGCCCTGCCAGTCGGTGACAATCCCGCCAGCGGCTTCGATCACGGCGATCGGGGCCTGCACGTCATAGGCCTGCAGGCCGGCTTCGATGACCAGATCGATCTGACCGGCCGCGATCAGTGCATAAGCGTAGCAGTCGGTGCCGTAGCGGACGAGTTTCGTCTGTGTCGCCACCCGTCGAAAGGCCGCGCCGTCTTCGGGTGTCCCGACCTCGGGGAACGTGGTGAACAGGATCGCCTCTGCCAGCGGTCGCGCCGCCCGGACGCCAAGCTGCGCCTCGCCCATCGGACCCTTGACGCAGGCCCGCCCAAGCCCGCCTTCAAACCTCTCGCCGATATAGGGTTGGTCGATGATGCCGTAAAGCACGCCCCCTGCATCACGGACCGAGATCAATACCCCCCAGGTCGGCGTGCCCGACAGGTAGCCGCGGGTTCCGTCGATGGGGTCAAGCACCCAGGTCAGCCCGGTCGAGCCCGCCACAGTGCCATACTCCTCGCCGAGAATTCCGTCATCGGGGCGGCGGCGGGCCAGAACCTCGCGCATCCGCTGTTCCGACAGTCGGTCCGCCGCGGTTACCGGATCGAACCGGTGGGTTTCCTTGTTCTCGGCGACAAGCGAGCGGGTCCGGAAATGCGACAGGGTCGCGACGCGTGCCACATCGGCAAGCTCATGTGCGGTTGCGACGAGGTCTGCCGCAAGCGCCGAAGTCACCCGCATGATCAACTCCCTGACCGGATCGGCCACCGGGGCCCGCGTCCCCAGGCGCTAAATGCACGCGGGGACGAGGTCAAGGCAGTCAGGGTCAAGGTGGTCAGGCGGCTTCGGACAGAACACGCGCAAGGTCGAAAAGCCGACGGCGCTGCGCTTCGGGGATGGCATAGTAGGACCGGACCAGTTCCAGGGCCTCCTTGTCCGACATCATGTCGCCGTGGGCATAGGCCGCGTTGGCCTGACCTTCGGCCAGACCCTCGAAGAAGAACGAGATCTGGACGCCCAGGGCATCGGCGACATCCCAGAGCCGGGAGGCGCTGACCCGGTTCATGCCGGTCTCATATTTCTGAATTTGCTGGAACTTGATGCCGACCTTGTCGGCGAGTTGCTGTTGGGTCATGCCCACCATCCAGCGGCGATGACGAATGCGTTTGCCAACATGTGCGTCTACGGGATGCTTCATTCTATACTCCAATAACGTGTGTCCGTTCCCCTCGCTGTTGTATAAGCATATTTCGTGCCAAAACAGGCGATCGCGAAAGTCAGTCGGAAAAAAACTTTCCCGCCCCCAAAACCTGTCCTTTTGGATATGCTCAATTATCCAAACGTATAACACACGGCGGGGTTGTCCCGACCCCTGCGGAAGGTGAGGCGAAACGAATCGGGACTCGCCTTCTGGTGGTATCGCATTTCGCTTCTCATTTTGCAATTACTTGACCAAGCATGTTGCAAAATGCGAAAAATACCGATCATCGCGTTGCAAGAAACTGTAGGCCCGGTAAAATCCTTACACCGCAGGTAGTGGAAACAACCGCTGAACAGGGAGCTCAGGATGCAGGCCTGGCAGGTCACGAACCCCGGAGCGTTGCCGCGACTGGCAGAGATCGAGCCACCTTTTCCCGTTAAAGGCGAAATCGTTGTCCGTGTCGAAGCAGTCGGGCTCAACTTTGCGGATATGCTCTCGATTCAGGGAAAGTATCAGGTGCGGCAGCCGTTTCCCTATGTTCCGGGAATGGAGCTGGCCGGCGTCGTCGAGGCCTGCGGACCGGACACGACCGGACCGGAACCGGGGACAAGGATCCTCGCGACCTGCCCGGCCGGGGCATTGGCCCAGCGAATCGCCCTTCCCGTGCGGCGGATCAATCGGGTTCCGGACGGCATGCCGTTTGCAGAGGCCGCCGGGTTTCCCATAGCGTACGGCACGTCGCATCTTGCCCTGACCCACAAGGCACGTCTGCAACCGGGCGAGACGCTGTTCGTCACCGGGGCAGCGGGCGGTGTCGGGCTGACCGCCGTCGAGATCGGCAAACGGCTCGGGGCGCGGGTCATCGCATCCGCGCGGGGTGCCGACCGCCTTGACGTGGCGCGGCGGGCCGGGGCGGATGTGCTGATCGACAGCGAGGCGCCAGGGTTGAAGGATGCCCTGCGACAGGAAGGCGGCGTCGATGTGGTCTATGATGCGGTCGGCGGTCCTGCCTTTGACGAGGCGCTGCGGGCCTGCAGGCCGGACGGGCGGCTTCTGGCAATCGGCTTCGCGTCCGGCAGCGTGCCGCAGGTTCCGGCGAACCTGCTGCTGGTCAAGAACCTTACAGTTTCCGGCTTCTGGTATGGCGGCTACGACGCCCACGCCCCCGACCTGGTGGCGTCCAGCATGGCCAAGCTGCTGCGCTGGCGGGCGGAGGGCTTGATCCGTCCGCATGTCGGCCACGTCCTGCCGTTCGAGGCTTTGCCTGAGGGTCTTGCGCTTCTGCGCGACCGCAAGGCCACCGGCAAGGTGGTGATCCGTGTGGGTCAGGCCCCGTGACCGCGGCGCAGCTTTGCGAAGCGGAGGTCAATCGCCTCGTCCTTGCGCCGATTTTCCGGGTGCCGCCGCAGCGGCTGACACTTTAGCCGTTTTGCCGCGGCCAAGGTGCTTGAAATACGGGCCGAGGTCCCCAATATTCGCTGCATGAGGCCGCGCCGGTTCCCCCGGCGTTGCCCCTAGGGACACCATCGGAGGCTTCAATGGCTCAGTATGATACGATCCGCAGCGTCGGCGTTGGTGCCCGCGCGCAGATCGACGAAGGGCTTCGCGCCCACATGAACAAGGTTTACGGACTGATGTCCGTGGCCATGCTGGTGACCGCAGGCGTTGCCTGGGGCGTCGGCAGCTCTGACACGCTTCTGGCGATCTTCCGCGATCCGCTGACGCTTCGCCCGAACATTCTGGGCTGGGTGGTGATGTTCGCCCCGCTGGTCATGGTGTTTGCGTTCGGAGCGTTGCTCAACCGGATGTCGGCCGCTGCGGCGCAACTGTTCTTCTACGTTTTTGCGGCGGTGATGGGGCTTTCGCTGGCCTGGATCTTCAAGGTCTTCACCGATACGTCGATCGCGACCACCTTTCTGGCCACGTCCGCCGGTTTCGCCGCCCTGTCGCTGTATGGCTACACGACGAAGCGGGATCTGTCCGGTCTCGGGCGGTTCCTGATCATCGGTCTCGTGGGGCTGTTGATCGCCATGGTCGTGAACATCTTCCTCGGGTCGTCGGGGCTTGCGTTCGCGATCTCGGTGATCGGCGTGCTGATCTTCGCGGGTCTGACCGCCTATGACACGCAGACGATCAAGAACGACTACATCGCCCATGCCCAAGCGATGGATCAGGAATGGCTTGCCAAGTCCGCCATCATGGGTGCGCTGAACCTTTACCTGAACTTCATCAACCTGTTCATGTTCCTGCTGCAGTTCATGGGCAACCGCGAGTAAGCGGTTCGTTCGGCGGGATGCAAAAGGGGGCCGGTCGCAGGACCGGCCCTTTTCGTTTGGCAAGGCTCGCTCAGACCACAGCCCCGAACAGCTTGCCGACCAGCGCCGTCACCGCCATCGCCACTGCGCCCCAGAACGTCACGCGCACCATCCCGCGCCAGATCGAAGCTCCGCCCGTCTTCGCACCAACCGCCCCCAGCAGCGCCAGGAAGATCAGCGACAGCACCGTCACCCAAAGCGTGATCGTCGCCTCGGGCACCAAGGCCGCAGTCACGAGCGGCAGCGCCGCCCCGACGGCGAAGGTCAGGGACGAGGCCCCCGCCGCCGCCAGCGGCTTTGCCTCGGTGTGTCCGGAAATCCCCAGTTCGTCGCGGACATGGGCCCCCAGCGCGTCCTTGGCGTGCAGGGCGGCGGCAACCTCGGCCGCCAGTTTTGGCGTCAACCCGCGGCGCTCGTAGATATCCGCCAGCGCGCGCCGTTCCTCTTCGGGATCAGCCGCAATCTCGGCCGCCTCGCGGGTTATGTCCGCCTTTTCGGTATCGGCCTGGCTGCTGACCGAGACATATTCTCCCGCCGCCATCGACAGCGCGCCCGCCACCATCCCGGCCATGCCCGCGATGAGCACCTCGGTTTTGCCAGAGGCCGCCGCGACCCCCACGATCAGCGAAGCGGTCGAAACGATCCCGTCGTTCGCGCCCAGAACGGCCGCCCGCAGCCAGCCCACACGCGCCACATAGTGTTCTTCCCGATGATTGCGTTCCACTGCAAGACCTTGGTTGGTGCCGTTTCAGCGACAGATCAGGGCACTGCAACAAAGCACGAGCGCCCGACGCCAAATCACCGATGGCAGTCCCGCAGACAAATGGTGGCCTTCAGCAAATCAGGCCCCAGCCAAACAACCCCTGGCGCGACCTTATTTGATCTTGCCTTCCTTGTATTCGACATGCTCCCGCTTGACCGGGTCATATTTCTTGATGACCATCTTTTCGGTCATCGTGCGGGCGTTCTTCTTGGTCACATAGAAGTGGCCGGTGCCCGCAGTCGAGTTCAGGCGGATCTTGATGGTGGCGGGCTTTGCCATTGTCGTTTCCTCTGCATCGGAGCGTCCCTGCGGAACCCCGGTCAAATCCTTGAAGTCCGCCTTTTAGCCATGGGCGCGGCAGAGTCAACCGTGAAAGCGCACCCCGCTCAGGCTCGAATTTTCGCAGAAAAATCGTTGGCCGTCAGAGATGCGCGGAGAGCCTGTAAGCCGGATTTTGTCCACCCCGGACCGTGATCCGGGGCTGGATGACCATTCCTCTGCCAACCGTGTCGCCACGGCGGTCAAGCTGCCAACCCGGGCCTCTCGGGCGTTGGCGTCCCTGCGGGCGGTATCCCCGCTTTCGCGTGGACCGGCCCCCGCGCGAGGCCCCTATTTGGCATTGCTCCGGGTGGGGCTTGCCGTGCCGTCCTTGTCGCCAAGTCCGCGGTGGGCTCTTACCCCACCGTTTCACCGTTACCCCCCCGTTCGCGAAGGCGAACCTTCGTTTCCGGCAGGGGAAGTCTCTTCTCTGTGGCGCTTTCCCTGGGGTTGCCCCCGCCGGGCGTTACCCGGCACCCTTGCCAACGGGAGTCCGGACTTTCCTCGGGCGTCTCCACCCGCGGCCATCCAGCCCTCCGCGCCGGTCCAGTTAGGCGTCGGCGCCGGTTCCGTCAACTGCAAACCGGCGCAGACCTGCCGCAAGGGCCAGATCGGTCGCGTCGAGGGGGCCTCGCGCCCATGGCCTGAATCGCAACCGGAACGCGGTCAGCAAGGCCTCCGGCGCAGCTTTCGGATAGCCGAACGCCCAGAGGTCCGCCCAGAAACCGGCCGCGGCCACGGGCGCTTCCGGCGTTTGTCGCGGAACGGGATGCGACAGGCCGCCCGCGCTCGCCCGCCCCTCCTCTGGCCAGACCGACAAGCCCCGCAGCGCCAGCCGCCGCCAGTCAAAGCGCGGACCGGGGTCGCCCTTGCGGTCGGGCGCCATGTCGCTGTGGCCGATCACGGCCTCCGGCCCAAGGCCATGGCGGTCGAGGATGCCCGCAAGCACCCTTTCCAGCGCCGTCATCTGTGCTTCGGCAAAGGGCTCTGACCCGGTATTCGCCAGTTCGATCCCGATCGAGCGCGAATTCACATCGCCCGCTCCGCCCCATGCCCCGGCCCCGGCATGCCAGGCCCGCGCGGCTTCAGCCACGAGCGACAGAACCCTGCCATCCGTATCGATCAGATAATGCGCCGAAACCTCGGCGGTGGGGTCGCACAACCGTGCGAGCGCCTCGGCGCAGCCGGGCATCGCGGTGTAGTGGAGGACGACCAGCTCCACCCGGCCCTTGCC
>NCDY01000118.1 GCA_002280405.1 Rhodobacterales bacterium 32-66-9
GCCGCCACCCGCGCGGCCTCCAGCCCCGCCGGACCGGCGCCGACCACGACGACCTTCTTCTTCACCGCCGCCCGCTCGATCTCGTGCGGCTGCTCGGCCTCGCGGCCGGTCGAGGGGTTGTGGATGCAGAGCGCCATCCCGCCCTGGTAGATCCGGTCCAGACAGTAGGTCGCTCCGACGCAGGGCCGGATGTCGTTCTCGCGGCCTTCGATGATCTTGCGCACGATATGCGGATCGGCGATGTGGGCGCGGGTCATGCCGACCATGTCGACCTGACCCGTCGCCACCGCGTGCCGTGCGGTCGCGACATCCGGGATGCGCGAGGCATGCAGGGTGGGCATCCCGACCTCGGCCTTGATCCGGCCGGCGAAGTCCAGATGCGGGGCCGAGCGCATGCCCTGCACCGGAATCAGGTCGGTCATCGCCGGATCGGTGTGGATCCGGCTGCGGTTGATGTTCAGATAGTCCACCAGCCCAGAGTCGCGGAACAGCTTGCCGATGGCGATGCCTTCCTCGATGTCGATCCCGCCGGGTTCCATCTCGTCCACGCCATAGCGCATTCCAAGGACGACGTGGTTGCCCACCCGCTTGCGGACGGCAGCCACCATGTCCAGCGCCAGACGCGCGCGGTTTTCCAGACTGCCGCCGTAGGGGGCGTCCAGGATGTTGGTCAGCGGCGACATGAACTGGTCGAGAAGATGGCCGTGACATAGGAACTCGATCCCGTCGACGCCCGCCGCCTGCATCCGTTCCGCCGCATCGGCGTAGTCGCGGATGATGCGGGCGATGTCCCAATCCTCGGCCGGTTTCGGGGTCGCGCGGTGCGCCGGTTCGCGTTCGTGGGTCGAGGACACCACCGGCAGCCAGTCGCCCTTGTCCCAGCGGGTCCGGCGGCCGAGGTGGGAAAGCTGGATCATCACCGCAGCACCCGCCGCATGGCAGTCATCGACCAGCCGCTTCATCCACGGCACGATCTCGTCCTTCCAGACGAGGAGGTTCGAGAACACCGGCGGGCTGTCGCGGCTGACGGATGCGGACCCCGCGGTCATCACCATCGCGACCCCGGCCCTCGCCCGCTCCAGATGATAGAGCCGGTAGCGGTCCTTCGGCATCCCGTCGTCGCCATAGGCCGGTTCATGGCTGGTGGTCATGATCCGGTTGCGCAGCGTCAGGTGCTTCAGTCGGAAGGGCTGGAGAAGCGGATCATTCGACATGTGGCCGGGCCTTGTGCGTGGGATTGGAATCGCAACCTGGCGGGAGTATCCCAAGACTTGACACATGTGTCGAGTTTTGTTTTGGCGGCTTGTGTCCGGGGAAACCGGATGGTTAGCTCGGTCGCATGAACACCGAACGGACAGAACGCGGCTGGCGCGGCACGCCCGATCTTTGGCTGGACGCGGCCTATGCGCTTCTGGTCGAAGGCGGGGTCGAGGCGGTCAAGGTCATGCCGCTGGCCGAACGGCTGGGCCTGTCGCGGACCAGTTTCTACTGGCATTTCCCCGACCGCGAGGCGTTGCTGGCGGGTCTGGTGATGCGCTGGCAGGCGAAGAACACCGGCAATCTGGTGGCCCGCTGCGAAACCCCGGCAGCGACGATTGCCGAGGCGCTTCTGAACCTGTTCGACTGCTGGTATGACGATGAGCTGTTCGACAGCCGTCTGGAATTCGCGATGCGGACCTGGTCGCTGACCGATACCGCCGTGGCGGCAGCGATGAGCCAGGCCGATGCCACGCGGGTCAGCGCGATCACCGCGCTTTTCCGTCGCTTCGGCTATGGCGAGGCCGAGGCCGACACCCGGGCGCGCACCCTGTATCTGACGCAGGTCGGCTATATTGCGGTGCGCTCGGAAGAAGACCTGGCGGTGCGGATGGAGCGCAACCCCGCCTATGTCCTGACCTTTTCGGGCGTGGCCCCGACCGAGGCCGAGGATGCGGCCTTTCGCGCTCGGCACACCGGCGGTTAGGCCTACTCGGCCGCGTGCGGTTTGGCTCCGCGCCGGGAAAGCGCGGCCTCGAGCACCGAAATCCGGTTCTGCAGCACCGCCACATCGACCTGGTTGCGCGCCAGACCGTCGGCCAGGACCAGGGGATCGGGGGCCACGGGTTCCGCTTCCTTCCTGCCGACGAAGCGGCGGAGGATCCATGTGAGGAACCGCGACAGGTCATCCATCGCCAGATACATCGACGGCACCACCACAAGGCTGAGGACGGTCGAGACGATGATCCCGCCCATCACCGCGATGGCCATGGGCGCGCGGAAGGCGCCCCCTTCGCCCACGCCAAGCGCCGAAGGCAGCATCCCGGCCGACATCGCGATCGAGGTCATCACGATCGGCTGGGCGCGCTTGTGGCCCGCCTCGATCACCGCATCGATGCGCTTCATCCCGCGCACCCGCATCTCGATGGCGAAGTCGATCAGCAGGATGGCGTTCTTGGCCACGATCCCCATCAGCATCAGGATGCCGATCAGCACCGGCATCGACAGCGGATTCTGCGTGATGATCAGTGCGGCGGCCACCCCTCCGACGGACAACAGCAGCGAGAAGATGATGGTGACCGGCTGCACGATCGAGTGGAACAGCAGGATCAGCACGAACATCATCAGAAGCACGCCCAGCACCATGGCGCTGACGAAGCTGCCCAGAAGCTCGGCCTGGATTTCGGCGTCGCCCGAAGGCGCGATCTTGACGGTGGCAGGCAGGCCCAGCGTCGGCAGGATTTCCTGGAACCGGGCCGTCGCCTGGTCCAGCACATAGCCGGGTGCGATGTCCGCGCCCAGTGTCGCGACGCGCTGGCGGTTCAGGCGCTTGACGACCGAAGGCCCTTCGGCGACCTCGACCGTGGCCACCGCCGACAAGGGCACCGGACCGGCCGAGGTCATGATCTTCAGCGCCGAGATGCGCGAAAGACTGTCGCGCGCGGCTGCGTTCAGCCGGACCCGGATCGGCACCAGCCGGTTGTCGATGGACAGCTTGCCAAGCTCTGCCGACACGTCGCCGATGGTCGCCACGCGGACGACGGTGGCGATCTGCCGGACCGTCACGCCCAGACGTGCGGCCTCGTCTGCCTTGGGCGTGATCTGGATTTCCGGCCGGGGCAGGGCGGCTTCGGTCGACGGGCTGAGGAACATGGGTTCGGCCCGAAGCGCCTCTTCGATCTTGCGCACGGCTTCGTCGAGGTCGCGCTCGTCGGTCGACAGGATGTCGTAGGCAAAGGGCCGCGAGCCCCCGCCGGGGCCGCCGAGCTTGAAGGCGCGGACGTCCGGGACGGCTTTCAGGGTCTCGAAGACTTCGGCTTCGATCTCGACTTGCGGGCGCAGCCGGCCGGTGGACGGAACCTCGGGGATCATCCGGCCGATCAGCGGCAAGGCCCGGCCAAGGTCGATCAGCTTGCGCTCCAGCCCGTTGTCCAGCCGGTCGAGAATGATGGTGAATGTCGCGCGCCGGATGTCACGGTCGCCCAAGGGGGTGGACCCGCCGATCACGAGAACCGACTTGACCCCGTCGATCCCCTTGATCAGGTCCCGCATCGCGTCCGTCGTCTCTGCCGTATCGTCGAGCGTGGAACCGGGGGGCAGTTCCACCGATGCGACGATACGGCTTTCGTCCTCGGGCGGGAAAAGGCTGCCCGGAACCTGCAGCATGGCGATGACCGAAAGGATCACCACGATCACGGCGACGACCACGGTGATGTAGTAGGTCGGCAGCGCCAGCCGCGGCCAGCGCCGCGACCGCCGGACTTTGGTGGTGGACCGCACGACCCAAAGATAGCCGCGCATGAAAAGGCTGTCCTTTTGCCCCTCGCCATGGCCGACGGCGTCCTTGGACCGCATCAGGTAGGCGGCCATCATCGGCGTGATCAGGCGCGCGACCAGCAGCGAGAACAGGACGGCAATCGCGACGGTGAGGCCGAACTGCCGGAAATACTGGCCGGGAATGCCGGGCATGAACGACACCGGCACGAAGACCGCGACGATGGTGAAGGTCGTGGCGATGACCGCAAGGCCGATCTCGTCCGCCGCTTCGATCGCGGCGCGGTAGGGGGTCTTTCCCATGCGGATGTGGCGGGCGATGTTCTCGATTTCCACGATCGCATCGTCGACCAGGATGCCGGTGGCAAGCGTCAGCGCCAGAAAGCTGACGAGGTTCAGCGAAAAGCCCAGCAGGTCCAGCAAGAGGAAGGTGGGGACAGCCGACAGCGGCAGCGCGACGGCCGCGATCAGTGTGGCGCGCCAGTTTCGCAGGAAGAGCAGGACGACGATCACCGCAAGCAGCGCCCCTTCCAGCAGCGTGTTGAGCGCGCTTGTGTAGTTGCCGTAGGTGTAGAAGACGGAGTCGTCGACCAGGGTGATCGCGACATTCGGATTCTGCTGGCGCAGATCGTCGATCACCGCATTGGTGACTTCCGCGACCGACACTTCGGATGCGCCCTTGGAACGGAACACCAGAAAGCTGACCCCCGCCTGGCCGTCGATGCGCGAAAAGCTTTTCAGCTCTTCGTAGCTGTCGATGACCTGGCCCAGGTCCGACAATTTCACGAACCGGCCCGAGGGCAGGGCGATGGTGGTATTGGCCAGGAGGTCCACCGTGCGCTGGTCGCCCAGCGTCCGGATCACCTGCTCGCCATCGCCAAGGTCAAGTTTGCCCGACCCGAGGTTGGTATTCGTGGCGGCGATCTGGGCGCTGACCGCCTGGGCCGTCACGCCGTAACTGTCCAGCCGCACCGGATCGAGCTCGACGCGGATCTCCCGGTCCGCCCCGCCGACGCGCGTGATGCGGCCGATGCCGGGGCGGCCCTGCAGGGCGCGCGTCACGGTGTCGTCGACGAACCAGCTGATCTCTTCCAAGGTCAGGTCCGGCGCCGAAACCGCGAAGGTCATGATCGCCTGGCCCTCGACGTCGATCCGGGTGACGATGGGGGCTTCGATCCCGCCGGGCAGATTGCCGCGGATCTGGTCGACCGCGTCCTTCACGTCCTGCACGGCCTTGTCGGTCGGCACTTCCATGCGGAATTCGACGACCGTGGTCGAAAGGCCGTCCGTGACGGTCGAGGTCACGCGCTTGGCCCCGGTCAGGCCTGCAACGGCACCCTCGATCTCTTTCGTGACCTGGCTTTCCATTTCGGAGGGTGCCGCGCCGGATTGCGCGACGCTGACCGCGACCAGCGGCACGTCGATGTTCGGAAAGCGCGTGATCGGCAGGCCTTGAAAACTTTGCCAGCCCAGCACCATCAAGAGGAAGAACGCCAGCAAGGGCGCGACGGGATTGCGGATCGACCAGGCCGAAAAGTTCATCGCCATCCCCTTCAGTTCGTGGTTCCGGCGGCAGCAACCGGATTGATCCGGTCGCCCGCGCGAACGAAGGCTCCCGCCTTCAGGACGACCTGATCGCCCCGGGCGAGCCCGCTGGTGATTTCGACCAGCCCGCCGTCGCGGATGCCCGTGGTCACGACAACGCGCTCTACCACGCCGTCCGCAACCCGCAGGACCGTGCTGCCGTCGGGGCCTGAGCCGATGGCCGTGATCGGAATTGCCAGCGCGTCGCGCTGGGCCGCAAGGATTTCGGCCTCGACATACATGCCGGTGCGCAACGCGCCCGCCTGATCGAGGCTGATCCGGGCGCGGCCAAGCCGCGTGACGGGGTCGATCGACGGCTCGATCAGCCGCACCGTGCCTTGCAGGGCATCGCCGAGGCCGACCGCGCGCAACTGCACCTTCTGGCCCGGGGCGAGGCGCAGGATGTCGGCCTCGGAGACGTCGGCGCGCAGTTCCAGCGCCCCATCCCGGGTGATGACGAACATCGGCTGGCCCGCCGCAGTGGCGATCGCGCCGATCTTTGCGTTCCGCTCCACGATCCGGCCCGCGACCGGAGCCTTCACTTCGGTCCGCGACAGCATCAGGTCGACATTTTCCAGCCGCGCCTGGGCCAGGGCAAGCTGGGCCCGGGCGGATTCGAGGCCCTGGGTCGCGACCGCGACCCGGGCATTCGCCGAAAGTGCATTCGCAGTGGCGGTGTCTGCCTGGGCCTGGGGCGCGGTGCCCTGCGCGCGCAGCGTGGCGGTGCGGTCGGCCACGCGCTGGGCTTCATCGCGGGCGGTCTTCGCCTTCTGCAGCTCGAGGGTCGTCTTCGACAGCACCGCCAGCACCTGGCCTTCCACGACCATGTCACCCACGTCGGCCAGCAACTGATCCAGCGGCTGACCTTCGACCAAGGGGGCGACTTGCACTTCCTCGACCGCGGCGACCAGTCCCGAGGCAATGACCCGGTCGGAAAGCTGGATGAGGTCCACCGTGGTGACGGTGATGGCCGGAAGGGCCGGGGCGGACGCCGCGGGGGCGTTCTCGGCGGCGGTGGCCTCTTGTGCCTGCAGCGGCAGCCCGGGACTGGCGACGGCAAGAAGGGTGGCAAGGATCAGGGTCGGGCGCATGGCTCAGCCTTCTGCTGTGTCGTTCGAGATCTGGGCAAGAAGTCGGTCGATCACGGCGACGACCTCTGCGGCAAGGGCGGGACTGGCCGGGCCGCACTGGGCGGTGCGGATCGCCATGGCCTTCACCAGCATGACCAGCATCTGGCACTGGCCTTCATAGCGGACGCGGGCCTCCTCGAGCGGACGGCGGGTCGCTTGCGCGAAGATCGTTGTCAGAAGTGAAACGATCGTCTCTTCCATCTGCCGCGCCGCCTGGCCGATTTCCGGCTTGCGAATCGCGGCGGCGGTGATTTCGGCCCAGAGTTGGCCATCCTTCAGCGACTCTTCCGAGAAATGGTTCAGGATCCGCTCGCGCAGGGAAAGCATCGGCCGGTCCGAGGTCTGGATCTCGGCGAACTCGCCCTGGATTTCGGTCAGGTCATAGCCGCACATCGCCTGGACGATGGCGGCCTTGGAGGGGAAATAGCGGTAGAAGTTGCCAACGCTCATCCCGGCGGCCCGGGCAAGATCCTGCATCGACGCGCCGTCAAAGCCCTTCTCGGCGAAAGCCTGGCGGATCGAGGCCAGAATCTCGTGGCTGCGCGCGTCGGCGGCGGGGACCGGGTGGGTCACGGCTGGCATGGTCATCGGCCTTGAGAGTGAACGTTCATTCAGCGGATATAGTCGCCCTTCCGCAGAGGTCAAGCGGAATACGCTTCGACAGCCGCGCCGGATGTGTTCCGCTTCACTTTTCCTGCGACTTAGCCCAAAGGAGCGGCAGGAACAGGGGCGGACGGCATGGCGACGGGCATCGGTTTCAGGGTGGCGGCGACGGACGGCGCGGCGCGGACCGGGGTGATCTCGACCCCGAGGGGCCAGATTCGCACCCCCGCCTTCATGCCGGTGGGCACGGCTGCCACGGTCAAGGCGATGCTGCCCGACAGCGTGGCCGCGACGGGGGCGGACATCCTTCTTGGCAACACCTACCATCTGATGCTGCGCCCCGGCGCCGAGCGGGTGGCGGCGCTGGGCGGTCTGCACCGGTTCATGAACTGGCAAAAGCCGATCCTGACCGACAGTGGCGGGTTCCAGGTCATGTCGCTGGGGGCCCTGCGCAAGCTGACCGAGGAAGGCGTGCGCTTTTCCTCGCACATCGACGGATCGAAGCACATGCTGACCCCGGAACGCAGCATGGAGATCCAGCGGCTTCTGGGCTCGGACATCGTGATGTGCTTTGACGAATGCCCCGCGCTGCCCGCCGACGATGCGGACGTCGCCCGCGCCATGCGCCTGTCGATGCGCTGGGCGCAGCGCAGCCGGGATGCCTTTGGCGACCGGCCCGGACACGCCCTTTTCGGCATCATGCAGGGCGGCGTGACGCGCGCGCTGCGCGAGGAAAGTGCCGAGGCGCTGAAGCGGATCGGCTTTGACGGCTATGCCATCGGCGGTCTGGCGGTGGGCGAGGGGCAGGAGGCGATGTTTTCCGTCCTCGACTACGCGCCGGGCTTCCTGCCTGCCGACAAGCCGCGCTATCTGATGGGGGTGGGCAAGCCCGACGACATCGTCGGCGCGGTGGAGCGCGGCATCGACATGATGGACTGCGTGCTGCCCTCGCGGTCAGGGCGCACCGGGCAGGCCTGGACCGCGCGCGGCCAGGTGAACCTGCGCAACGCCCGCCACAGGGACGATTCCCGCCCGCTGGAGGACGGCTGCCCGTGCCCGGCCTGCCGCGGCTATTCCCGCGCCTATCTGCACCATGTGGTGAAGGCCGACGAGATCATCGGGTCGATGCTGCTGACCTGGCACAACCTGCAGTACTATCAGGTGCTGATGCAGGGCTTGCGGGACGCGGTGGCCGGCGGAACGCTTGTGGGCTTCGTGGCCGGCTTTCACGCGAGGCGGGCCGAAGGCGACATCGAGCCGCTGTAAGCCGGGCCCGCCGGACAATGCGAACCGACCATGTGGCCCGACCTTGCGAACCGGACCTGCGAACCGGTCCTGTGCGCCAGCGCATAGCCGATATTCCGTCGGTGCAGGTTGCGCCGGTCGCGATCCGGCATAGCTGTTCGACGAGTATCAATGATCAAGGACTGACCCCGATGACCGAAACCCTGTTCACCCCCTTCGCCATCGGCGACATCGACGTGAAGAACCGCATCGTCATGGCCCCGCTGACGCGCAACCGCGCCAGGGCCGAAGATGACACGCCGTTCGAGATTCACGCCGAATACTACGCGCAGCGGGCCGGGGCCGGCCTCATCATCACCGAAGGCACCCAGATCTCGCCGGAAGGCAAGGGGTATGCCTGGACCCCGGGGATCCATTCCGCAGCCCAGGTGGCAGGCTGGCGGAAGGTGACGGATGCGGTCCACGCCAAGGGCGGCCGGATCGCGGCCCAGCTTTGGCACGTCGGCCGGATCAGCCACACATCGCTGCAGGCCGGCGGCGCGGCCCCGGTGGCCCCGTCGGCGATCGGTGCCGGCTCCAAGACCTTCGACGGCACGGGGTTTGTCGAGACCTCGGTGCCCCGCGCGCTTGACCTGGACGAGATTCCCCGGGTGATCGAAGACTACCGCAAGGCCGCCCGCAACGCCGATGCGGCAGGCTTCGACGGGGTCGAGATTCACGCCGCCAACGGCTATCTCATCGACCAGTTCCTGCGCGACACGTCGAACCGGCGCACCGATGCCTATGGCGGGTCGGTTGAAAACCGCGTCCGCTTTCTGGCCGAGGTCGTCGCGGCGGTGACCGGGGTGCTTGGGTCGGGCCGAGTCGGCGTGCGGCTCAGCCCGTTCTCCAACGCCAACAATGTCGGGATCGACAGCGACACCCCCGCCACCTTCGGTGCCGCCATCGACGTGCTGAACGCGGCGGGGGTCGCCTTCCTGCACATGGTCGAGGGGCAGACCGGCGGTCCGCGCGACTGGCCCGCCGGCGCGCTCGAGGCGCTGCGTGACCGCTTTGCCGGGGCCTATGTCGCCAACAACGGCTATACCCGTGACACGGCGATCGCGGCGGTTGCATCCGGCAAGGTCGATCTGGTCGCCTTCGGCAAGCTTTACATCTCGAATCCCGACCTTGCCGAACGTCTGGCGGCGAACGCGCCCCTGAACCCCTTGCCGACCTCGGGCCTTTATGGCGGCGGGCGCGAGGGTTACACCGACTATCCCGCGCTGGTCGACATCGCGGCCTGACGGGGTTTCGGCGCCGCCCGACCGGGGGGCGCCGTTTTTCCCGTCTTGCAGCCGCCTGCGGGCAGGTTCATTCTACCGAACCAAAGCAGAACTTGAATCCGGGTTGCCGGAACCACAGGTTAACACATCTTACAGGCGGAGCGGGCAGGGTTGCCGATGGTCGGGACCGCGCCCAGTTGCCGCGAACGAAGGTAGAGATATGAGCACCCAAAGCTATCCCGTCCTGCCACTCCGCGACATCGTGGTGTTTCCCCACATGATCGTGCCGCTGTTCGTGGGCCGTGAAAAATCGGTCCGCGCGCTGGAAGAGGTGATGCAGGACGACAAGCAGATCCTTCTCAGCTCGCAAAAGGATCCGACGGCGGATGATCCGGCAGCGGATGGCATCTTCCGCACCGGCGTGCTGGCGAATGTCCTGCAACTCTTGAAGCTGCCCGATGGCACGGTGAAGGTGCTGGTCGAAGGCAAGGCCCGCGTCAAGATCACCGGGTTCATCGAGAACCCGGCCTATTTCGAGGCGGTGGCAGAGCTTCTGCCCGAAACCGAGGGCGATCCCACCGCGGTCGAGGCGCTGGTGCGTGCCGTGGGCGAAGAGTTCGAACGCTATACCAAAGTGAAGAAGAACATCCCCGAAGAGGCGCTGGCCGCCGTGTCCGACACCCGCGAACCCGCGCGGCTGGCGGACCTTGTGGCCGGTCATCTGGGCGTGGACGTGGGGCAGAAGCAGGCGATCCTGGAGACGCTGGACGTCGCCGAGCGGCTGGAGAAGGTCTACGGCCACATGCAGGGCGAGCTTTCGGTCCTGCAGGTCGAAAAGAAGATCAAGTCGCGCGTGAAGACGCAGATGGAGAAGACGCAGCGCGAATACTACCTCAACGAACAGATGAAGGCGATCCAGAAGGAACTGGGCGACGGCGAGGACGGCACCAACGAGGTCGCCGAACTGGAAGAGCGCATCGCCAAGACCGAGCTGTCCAAGGAAGCCCGCGAAAAGGCCGAGGCCGAGCTGAAGAAGCTGAAGACGATGTCGCCGATGTCGGCCGAGGCGACGGTGGTGCGCAACTACCTCGACTGGCTTCTGGGCGTGCCCTGGGGCGTGAAGTCCCGCGTGAAGAAGGATCTCGGCGCCGCGCAGAAGGTGCTGGACACCGACCACTTCGGGCTGGAGAAGGTCAAGGAACGCATCGTCGAGTATCTGGCGGTGCAGGCGCGGTCCACCAAGCTGAAGGGGCCGATCCTGTGCCTTGTCGGCCCTCCGGGCGTCGGCAAGACCAGCCTCGGGCGGTCGGTGGCGAAAGCCACGGGGCGCGAATTCATCCGCATCTCGCTGGGCGGCGTGCGGGATGAATCCGAGATTCGCGGACACCGTCGGACCTATATCGGGTCGATGCCGGGGAAGATCATCCAGTCGCTGAAGAAGGCCAAGACGACCAACCCGCTGATCCTGCTGGACGAAATCGACAAGATGGGCCAGGACTTCCGCGGCGACCCGGCGTCGGCTTTGCTGGAGGTTCTGGACCCCGAACAGAACAACACCTTCATCGACCACTATCTTGAGGTGGAATACGACCTGTCGAACGTGATGTTCATCACCACGGCGAACAGCTACAACATGCCGTCGCCGCTGATGGACCGGATGGAGATCATCCCGCTGGCGGGCTACACCGAGGATGAAAAGCGCGAGATCGCCAAGCAGCACCTGCTGCAAAAGCAGATCACCGCGAACGGGTTGAAGAAGGGCGAGTTCAGCGTCAGCGACGACGCGCTGAACCACATCATCCGCTACTACACCCGCGAGGCCGGCGTGCGGAACCTGGAGCGCGAGATCGCCAAGCTGGCGCGCAAGGCGGTGACCGACATCCTCAAGGGCAAGACCAAGCGCGTGGATGTAGGTCCCGCCAAGGTCGAGGAGTATCTGGGCGTCCAGAAGCACCGCTACGGGCTGGCCGAACAGGAAGATCAGGTGGGCGTGGTGACGGGCCTGGCCTGGACCAGCGTGGGTGGCGATCTGTTGCACATCGAGGCGCTGAAACTGCCGGGCAAGGGCCGGATGAAGACCACGGGGAAACTCGGTGACGTGATGAAGGAATCCATCGACGCCGCCGCAAGTTACGTCCGCTCGATCAGCCCGCAGATCGGGGTGAAGCCGCCGAAGTTCGAGACGATGGACATCCACGTCCACGTCCCCGACGGCGCGACGCCCAAGGACGGGCCGTCGGCGGGCCTGGCGATGGTGACCTCCATCGTCTCGGTCCTGACCGGCATCCCGGTCCGCAAGGACATCGCCATGACGGGAGAGGTGTCCTTGCGCGGCAATGCGATGCCGATCGGCGGCTTGAAGGAGAAGCTGCTCGCCGCGCTGCGCGGCGGGATCAAGACCGTGTTCATCCCGGAAGAGAACGCCAAGGATCTGGCGGAAATCCCGGAGAACGTGAAAACGGGCCTGACGATCATCCCGGTTGCCCATGTCCGCGAGGTGCTGGCCCGTGCGCTGATCCGCCAGCCAGAGCCGGTGGAATGGGACGAAGCGGCCGAAGAGGCGGCAGCGGCCGCCCGGGCGGCGGCACCCGTCCCGCCCAGCCAGACCGCGCACTGACGTCCGGCTGAAAGACCACCCTTCGGCACGACCCCTCCTGCCGAAGGGTGGACCGGTTTCGCGTGGCTCCCATCCCGCGCGCGGTGTCGCCGGTCCTCGGTGAGCAAGCCTTGTTTGCGGTCGCGAACCGGCGGAGTCCGCGCAAGCCAGCCCAGTGCGGTGCATGTGGGCACGGCGGCGGGTGCACGAAGGGCCCGGTCCGCTGTCGCCCGATCCCCCGCGCGCCGGCGACGGTCTGTCAAATGTGCCATCGATGGCCAAAGGCTGGGCTTCCAGCCCCACCGCCGCCCGATCGGCCGGTGCTACAGGCCGGCAGTGTTCAAGCCGCCATCCAGGCTGCCGGAATTCGTGCTTCAGGTGTTCGGGCTGCCGGAAACGCCCCCCGTGCCGCCAAGACCTCCGTCGCCGCCGGTCCCGCCTGCGCCGCCGGTCCCGCCTGCGCCACCGTTTCCGAACAACCCGCCGGTGCCGCCGGAGCCACCAGCGCCGCCGGTCGCACCGGTTCCGGCGTCACCGCCGGTCCCGCCTGCGCCGCCGTTTCCGAACAATCCGCCGGTGCCGCCGGTGCCGCCCTTGCCGTCGGTTGCACCGGTTCCGCCGGTCCCGCCTGCGCCGCCGGTCCCGCCCGTGCCACCGTTTCCGAACAACCCGCCGGTGCCGCCGGAGCCACCAGC
>NCDY01000119.1 GCA_002280405.1 Rhodobacterales bacterium 32-66-9
GGATACCTGGTCGAATACGGCGACACCCCCGCCATCTTCACCAACCCGAAAGACCCCCGCACCGAAGCCTACATCACCGGCCGCATCGGATAAGGAGCGCCGCCATGGCCGACAATGACCAGCACATCCTTTCGGCCTTCGACCGCGACCTCGAAGCCCTTCAGGCGCATTTCCTCAAGCTGTCCGGTCTGGCCGAGCAGGCGCTGACCGAGGCTGCCAGGGCCTTGGAAGATCTTGACATCGCGGCGGCGGACCGGGTGATTGCCGCAGACAAGGCCATCGACGGGCTGGAGGAATTCATCCAGATGGAGGCCGCCAGCCTGATCGCCCGCCGCGCGCCCACGGCCAGCGACCTGCGCCGGGTCCTGGCGGTCATGCGCGCCGCCCAGAGCCTGGAACGGGTCGGCGACTACGCCAAGAACGTCGCCAAGCGCACCCGGGTCCTGCCGCGCTCGTCGCCGCTGGACGGCCATGCCGGCACCGTCCGGCGCATGACGACGCAGGTCACCCGGATGCTGGATGAAGCGACCCGGGCCCTGGTCGGCAAGGACGCGCAGCTTGCCGAGGCCGTGCGCAAGCGCGACATCGACATCGATCAGATGTACAACACGCTTTTCCGCTCGCTCTTCACCTACATGATGGAAAGCCCGGCAAACATCGGCCCGTCGATGCACCTGCATTTCATCGCCAAGAACATCGAGCGCGCCGGCGACCAGGCCACGTCGATCGCCGAACAGGCCCATTACCTCGCGACCGGATCGATGCCGACCGAACCGCGCCCCAAGGCCGGGCTGGAGTCCGAGGGCTGACGTTCACCCCTTGAGCAGCGGCAGCATCAGCGAGAACAGTTCTGCCTGCGAGGAGATGCGGCAGCGCGCGTAAAGCTGCTTGCGAAAGACCTTGACCGTCTGCGGCGAGACGCCCAGCGACAGGGCAATCGACGGGGTCGAATGCCCCCGCAGGATCATCAGCCCGACCGTCGCCTGCCGCGGCGACAAGGCAATTCCCTGCTGCCGGGCGGCGTGGATCAGCAGCGCGGGCGTGTCCTCGAGCGGACCCGTCCCGCGGTCCAGCCCCTGCCATTCGGCGCGGGCCAGCGCGGAAACCACCGGAGAAAACCTGACGCAAGCCGCCATGTCCGCGACGCCGAACGCCCGGCCCGAGGTCGCATCCCGCCCCAGGCACAGGCTCAACGACAGGCCTTCGGCCAGTGGCACGACAAAGACGATTTCGTCCACCAGCGTGGTCCCGCCGAAATAGTCGACGAAATAGCGGCTGCGACGGAAGGCATCGGGCGCGATGTCCCGCAACCGGTAGGCCCCGTCCCCGGCCCGGTTCAGATGGAGCGCGAAAAACGGGTCAAGCCGGTAGGCCCCGGCCAGATAGGTCGCCTCCAGCCGCTGAAAGACCTGCGGATGGCCCGGCCGCTGCACAAGGACGACGGGCGGACCCGCGTCGCGGTACGCCAGCACGATCAGGTTGTCGGGCCGGGCCAGACTGCGGCACAGCCCCCACAGCGCCGCCGCAAAGCCCTTTTGCCGCACCGCGCCGATGGCTTCGGCAATCGCGGCCTCTTGCGTGCTGTCTGCCGGATGAAACACGGTCATACCTCGAAAGGGGTATATACCCCCTTGATCGGGCAATACTAGACTGACCTGGCCAGGCCGGGGGTATTTTCCGGTCGCTCCGGTCCTGGCAGTCCATCGTCAGCCCCCAAGGCCAGCCCATGCCCCGCGACCCGCGCCACGACATCCTCTTCACGCCGCTGCAGATCGGTCCCAAGACCGCGAAGAACCGCTTCTACCAGGTCCCGCACTGCAATGGCGGCGGCTACCGCGACCCCTCGGCCGTGGTCGAGATGCGCCGGACAAAGGCCGAGGGCGGCTGGGGGGTGATCTTCACCGAGCAGACCGAAATTCACCCCACCAGTGAAATCACTCCGTTCATCGAACAGCACCTCTGGGACGACCGCGACCTGCCCGCCCTGGCCCGGATGGCGGAGGCGATGAAATCGCACGGGGCGCTGGCGGGCATCCAGCTGGCCTATTCCGGCATCAACGGCCCCAACCTCTACAGCCGCGAGGTGCCGCTGGCCGTCACCGGCGGTCCGATCCTGACCTTCACCTCCGACCCCGTCCAGGCCCGCACGATGGACAGGGAGGATATCCGCAACCTCCGCCGCTGGTTCCGCAACGCCTTCCGCCGCAGCCAACAGGCGGGCTTCGACCTGATCTGCCTTTACGGTGCCCATGGCTTCGGCATCCTGCAACATTTCCTGTCGCGCGCCACCAACCAGCGGACCGACGACTATGGTGGAAGCCTCGCAAACCGGTCGAGGTTTCTGCGCGAAATTGTTGAAGATGCACGCGAAACCACGAAAGGCGAGCTGGCCGTCAGCCTGCGCATGTCGCTGCATGAGGCCGGCCCTTACGGCTTTTCCAACGCCGAGCTTCGCGACTTCATCGCCATGCACGCTGAGCTGCCGGACCTCTGGGATCTTGCCCATGGCACCTGGGAGAACTGCTCGGGCACCTCGCGCTTCACGCCGGAGGGCGGGCAGGAAGATCTGGTCCGCGGGATCAAGGACCTGACGTCGAAACCCGTTGTCGGGGTCGGCCGCTTCACCAGCCCCGATGCCATGGTGCGCCAGATCAGGGCGGGCGTTCTCGACTTCATCGGGGCCGCAAGACCTTCGATCGCCGACCCGTTCCTGCCGCTGAAGGTGGAACAGGGCCGCACCGAAGACATCCGCGAATGCATCGGCTGCAACATCTGCGTCTCTGGCGACATGACCGGAGCGATCAGCCGCTGCACCCAGAACACCGCCTTCATGGAGGAATGGCGCAAGGGCTGGCACCCGGAGCGTGCGCGGCCGAAGGGCGAAAGCGGCTCTGTCCTGATCGTCGGGGCCGGCCCGGCCGGGCTTGAGGCCGCGCTGCAAGCCGCCAGGCGCGGCTACAGGGTCACACTCGCCGAGGCGACCGGCACGCTGGGCGGACGGGTCGCAAGGGAACGCGCCCTGCCCGGCCTGTCTGCCTGGGGCCGCGTGGCCGACTATCGCACCGGCCAGCTTGCGCCCCTGCCCAACGTCGAGATCTACCGCGACAGCCGCATGACGCCCGAAGACCTGCTTGCGGCGGGGGCCGACCACATCGCCCTTGCCACCGGCGCGACCTGGCGGCGCGATGCCGTGGCGCGGCGGCACCTGCACCCGATTCCGACCGATCCCGCCATGCCGCTTTACACCCCCGACGACCTGATGGCGGGGCGCATCCCCGAAGGCAGGACGGTCGCGCTTTACGATGACGATCACTTCTACATGGGCTCGGTCCTTGCCGAGCGCCTTGTGCGAAGCGGCAACCGGGTCCATTTCGTCACCCCGGCCGTCAAGGTCGCCGAATGGACCGACAACACGCTGGAGCAGGCGACGATCATGCGCCGCCTGCTGGAGATCGGCGTCGAGGTTCACCTGAGCAAGGGCCCCGAAACGATCGGTGCGACGGAAATGACGCTTGGCTGCGTCTGGACCGGACGGCAGACCGCCCTGCCGGTGGAGGCTGTCGTCCTCGTCACGTCTCGGCAGCCGGACGACCAGCTTTACCAGGCCACGAAAGCCCTCGACTGGCGGGCCGCGGGCATCCGGTCGCTGACCCTCATCGGCGACGCCGCCGCCCCGGGCCCGATCGCCTGGGCGACCTATGCGGGCCGAAGCTGGGCCGAGGGTCTCGACACGCCCGACCGGGGCGATACCCTGCCCTTCCGCCGCGAGATCGCCGCGCTGGCGCCCGGCCTCTCTCTACTGCCCTGACGAGGACCCATGATGACCCACTTCCGCCACCGCAAGTTCAATACCCGCGACACCTACCCGGAACAGAAACTGGACAACGATCTGGCTCAGGCCGTCGTGGCGCGGGGCCGGATCGTGTTCCTGCGCGGCCAGTGCCCGCAGGACCTGGACACCGCAAAGGACATCGGCAGCCATGACCCGGTCGAGCAGACCCACAAGGTCATGCAGAACATCCGGCAGCTGCTGCAGGAGGTCGGCGGCGACATGAGCCACCTGTGCAAGGTCGTGGTCTACCTGACCGACGTGCGGCACCGGGAAGCGGTCTACCGGACCATGGGCGAGTATATCAAGGGCGTGCATCCGGTCTCGACCGGGGTGGTGGTGACAGCCCTCGCCCGGCCAAGCTGGCTGGTGGAAATCGACGGGACCGCCGTGATCCCGGAGGAAGCGTAAGGAGCGGGCGCCATGACCTTTTCCATCGTCGCCCGCTGCGCCCGGACCGGGCAGGTCGGGATCGCGATCTCGTCGTCCTCGCCCGCCGTCGCCGCGCGCTGCGCGCATGTCCGGGCGGGGGTGGGAGCGGTGGCGTCCCAGAACATCACCGATCCGGCGCTGGGGCCGCTGGTGCTGGACCGGATGGCGGCGGGGCTGCCGGCAGCCGAGGCCCTGAAGGCCGTCAGCGCGGGGCGCGCCCACATCGACTACCGGCAGCTTCTGGTCGTCGACCGGGCCGGGACGACGGCGATCCATTCCGGCCGGCAGGTGCTGGGGGTCTGGGGCGAGGCCAGGGCCACGGACTGCGCAGCCGGGGGGAACCTTCTGGCCGGGGAACGGGTGCCGGTGGCGATGGTGGAGGCCTTCGCGGCCGCCGGCGGGCATCTGGGGGAGCGGCTGATGCAGGCGCTGGAGGCCGGACTGGAAGCGGGGGGCGAGGCCGGGCCGGTGCATTCGGCGGGGCTGAAGCTGGCGGACCGGCTGGACTGGCCCCTGGTCGACCTGCGGATCGACTGGGCTGCCGATCCGGTGGCCATGCTCCGCGCCGCCTGGGAGGTCTACGCGCCGCAGATGGAGGACTATGTCCAGCGGGCGGAAGACCCGGCCAGGGCACCGGGATACGGGGTGCCGGGGGATGAGTGAGCCTGAGCCGACCACGCCTGGCGCTGTTGCCCATCCAAGGGATATCAATCCCTTGGATGCGGGCGTTCAGGAAATCTTTACCTCTGGGACGGGGCTTTGACCATGCAGGAGACCATCCATACCCTGGTCGTCGGCGGCGGGCAGGCAGGAATTGCGGCCTCGGCGCATCTGCGGAAACGCGGCATTCCGCACCTGGTGCTGGAGCGCGAGCGGATCGCTGAACGCTGGCGGACCTGGCGCTGGGACAGCCTGGTCACCAACGGCCCGGCCTGGCACGACCGCTTTCCAGAGGCAGAGTTCGAGGGGCTCGACCCGGACGCGTTCGCCCCGAAGGAGGCAGTCGCCGACTATTTCGAACGCTTCGCGACGGACCGCGCCCTGCCCGTCCGCACCGGCGTCGAGGTGACCAGACTGGAACGTCACGGCGACGGCTTTCGCGCCACCACCTCTGCGGGCATGATCGAGGCCCAGAGTGTCGTCGTCGCCACCGGACCGTTCCAGAAGCCGGTGATCCCGACCGTGATCGGCGATCCGGCGATCATCCAGCTGCATTCCAGCGCCTACCGCAACCCCGGTGCTCTGCCCGGGGGGGCGGTGCTGGTCGTCGGCGCGGGATCGTCCGGCGCGCAGATCGCCGAGGAGCTGGTCCGCGCGGGCCGCAAGGTCTTTCTGTCGGTCGGCCCGCATGACCGCCCGCCCCGCCGCTATCGCGGCCGGGATTTCGTCTGGTGGCTGGGCAAGCTGGGCAAATGGGAGATGAAGGCTCCGACCCCGGGAACCGAGCATGTCACCATCGCGGTCAGCGGGGCCTATGGCGGACACACGATGGATTTCCGGCGGCTTGCGGCCATGGGGGTCACCCTTCTGGGCCGGGCGGGTGGCTACGGCGACGGGATCCTGCGCTGTGCCGATGATCTGCGGATCAACGTGGAGACCGGCGACCGGAACTACCTGTCGGTGCTGGACGAGGCGGATGCCTTTGCCAGGGCGCAGGGCCTCGATCTGCCGGAGGAGCCGGAAGCGCGCGCGCTCGGACCGCTGCCGGACTGCGTCACGCAGCCGGTTCTGGCGCTTGACCTTCGTCAGGCAGGCATCGCCGCGGTGATCTGGGCCACCGGCTTCCAACTGGATTTCGGCTGGATCGACATGAAGATTTTCCGGGCGGATGGCCGGCCACGCCACCAGGACGGCGTGTCCGAGGTTCCGGGGCTGTATTTCCTGGGCCTGCCCTGGCTGTCCTGCCGGGGGTCGGCCTTCATCTGGGGAGCCTGGAAGGATGCCGAGCGGCTGGCAGGCGTGATTGCGGCACGCCGATGACCGGACGCGCGTCGCGGACTTCGGCGCGTCTCGCCTTGGCCCCTTCCGGCGCGGACACGAAGTGTCAGCCGTCCGCGCCCGGCGCGTCGGGCCGAAGGGCGATGATCTCGCGCGGGATGCTGTCGATCCGGGCGGCAGCGTCGGAGCCGAGCCGGGCGCGAAGCCCCGGCGTCGAAGGCCCGAGCGTGCTGACAGGTCTCGGCAAAGACTGCGTGGCCCCCCGGGGGTCAGCGACAGGTTTTCCGCCCGCAGGTCCCGGTCGCTGGTCGCGCGGGTCATGAGCCCCGTCGTCGCCATCCCCGCCACGGCACGGGAGACCTTGGTCTTGTCGACAGGGCTGATCCGGCCGATGTCGCGCGCGGTCATCGCGCCAAAGCGGCCAAGCTGGGCCCGAGCGTCCAGGCCTGTGTCCAGGTCCTGATGGCCGCACATTCCCCCCAAGGCCGCGAAGAGCTTTCTGCGCCTCGTGCCCCCTTGCCCGAGGCTACCGGCTGCCCGACCCTGACGGGCGAGGCCGACCGCCTGCCTCGCCTCTGCTGCGCCGACCTGCTGGCGCTGAACACGCTGATCCACCAGCGGCTTTTGCCGAAACCCGAACGCAAGATGCCGATGGAAAAGACCTTCAACGCGACCGAAGCCGAGGCGCGGATCTCGAAGCTCTGGCTTGACCGGAAGGCCTTTGCTGCCGGGGCCAATGCCAGGGCGGGGCATCCGGCGTTTTCCGTCATGATCCCGCCGCCGAACGTCACCGGCAGCCTTCACATGGGCCATGCGTTCAACAACACGCTGCAGGACATCCTGGTACGCTGGCACCGGATGATGGGCGACGACACGCTCTGGCAGCCGGGGACGGACCATGCCGGGATCGCGACCCAGATGGTGACGGAACGCGAGATGGCGCTGAATGAGGAACCCGACCGGCGGACGATGGGGCGTGAGAAGTTCCTCGCCCGCGTCTGGCAGCAGAAGGTCAAGTCGCGCGGCACGATCATCGGGCAGTTGCAGCGGCTGGGAGCGTCGTGTGACTGGGACCGTGAGGCGTTCACCATGTCCGGCGCCCCCGGTGCGCCTGCGGGCGAGGAGGGGAACTTCCACGACGCGGTGATCAAGGTCTTCGTCGACCTTTACAACAAGGGCCTGATCTACCGCGGCAAGCGGCTGGTGAACTGGGACCCGCATTTCGAGACGGCAATCAGTGACCTCGAGGTCGAGAACATCGAAGTGCCGGGGCATATGTGGCATTTCATGTATCCTTTGGCCGGGGGCCAGACCTATGAGTATGTCGAGAAGGATGCCGAGGGGAATGTGACCCTGCGGGAGGTGCGGAATTACATCTCCATCGCCACGACGCGGCCCGAAACCATGCTGGGAGATGGCGCGGTTGCGGTTCATCCATCGGATGAACGGTATGCGCCAATCGTCGGGA
>NCDY01000120.1 GCA_002280405.1 Rhodobacterales bacterium 32-66-9
GTTGGCCGTGGTGGAAATGCGGATCGAGAATTGCCAGTCGGTGATCTACCGCAACGGGGCGGCGGACTTTGCGATGACCATGTCCGATGTCGAGGCGGTCGAATACGCGGGGTTTTCGGCGCTGGTCACGACGGGGACGATGCTGGCGGCAGAGCCGTCGCGGTCGGCGGCGTTCCGGGCGTTCGATCTGGCCCGCGCGGCGGGGGTGCCGCTGGTCTTCGACGTGGATTATCGGCCCTATTCCTGGCCGTCGGCTGCGGTGGCCGCCGAGACCTGTTCCCGCGCGGCGGCCTTGTGCGACGTGATCGTCGGCAATGACGTGGAGTTCGGCCTCATGGCCGGTCATCCGGATCGGGGGCTGGAGAAGGCCCGCAGTCTGGTCAGGGACGGGGCGCAAATCGTCATCTACAAGATGGGCGAGAAGGGCGCGGTCACCTTGACGCGCGACGGCGAGTTCGCGACCGGCATCTTCCCGACCGAGGCCCTGAAACCGACCGGGGCGGGCGACAGTTTTCTTGGGGCATTCCTTGCGGCCCTTGCCCTGGGCCTTCCGCTTCGGACGGCTGTCCTGCGCGGGTCCGCCGCCGCCGCGATGGTCGTGGCGCGGGTCGGCTGTGCCCCGGCGATGCCCGATGTGTCCGAGCTTGACGCCTTCCTTGCCACCCACCCCGGCCCGTCCGCGTAAAGGGACCCCCATGCACATTGCCCCCCACGACAACCGGAACCGCGCCATCGTCGAGATGGACAACCCGCTGGTGCCGCTGGTCTATTTCAACATCCTGCGGCTGCAGCCGGGGGAGCATTTCGACTATCGCACGCCGGGCTACGAGACCTGCGTGGTTCCGGCGACCGGGACAGTGACGGTCGAGGTCGCGGGCGAGACCTTTGCCGATGTGGGAAACCGGGGCGTCGATGTCTGGGATGGCGAGCCGGAGGGGGTCTATGTGCCCTCCGGGACAGCCGCGCGGATCACCGCACGGACGGAAGCCGAGGTGTTCCTATGTGCCCTCCGGGACAGCCGCGCGGATCACCGCACGGACGGAAGCCGAGGTGTTCGTCGCCGGGGCTGCCTTTGCGGAAACGCTGCGCCCCTTCGCGGTGCGCTCGGGCGATCTGGACGTGGTGCAATACGGGTCGGACGACACCAAGACGCATCGCAAGATCAAGCATATCCTGGGGACCAAGTATCACGACCGGGTCGGGCGGTTGCTGGTCAGCGAGTTGTTCACCGTGGGCGCCGGGGGCTGGTCTGGTTTCCCGAGCCACAAGCATGACACGGACCGGCTGCCGGAGGAGACGCGGCATGACGAGTGCTACAACTTCCGGTTCCGGCCCGATTATGGCTCGGGCCTGCAGATGCTGCAGCGGGTGGATAACGAACCGGGCGACGCCTATCACATCATGAACCGCTCTACCGTGCTGATCGACAAGGGCTATCACCCCTGCTGCGCGCTGCCGGGTTACGAGATGTACTACTTCACCATTCTGGGGGGTCTGTCGCAGCGCAGTCTGAAGCAATTTTTCCAGCCGACCCATGCGGCGCAGGTGCAGACGATCCCCGGGATCCTGGACATGGTGGCCAAGTTCAAATGACACTTGCGACACTGGCCGAGGTGCTTCAACCGGCGTTGCGCGACGGTTATGCGGTGCCGGGGCTGGTGTGCCTCGGCTGGGAGGACGCGCGGGCCTATGTCCGGGCGGCAGAGGCGGAGCGGGCTCCGGTGATCCTGCAGGCCGGGCCGGGGGCGCGGGCGCATATGCCGGTGGCGATCTGGGGCGCGATGTTCCGGGCGTTGGCGGAAGGTGCGTCGGTGCCGGTGGTGGCGCATCTGGACCATGGGCTGACGGTGGAGGACTGTCGGGAGGCGATTGCGGCGGGGTTCAGTTCGGTGATGGTCGACGGGTCGGCGCTGCCATTGGAGGAGAACATCCGGCTGACGGCGGAGGTCGCCGTGCTGGCCCATGCGGCGGGGGTGTCCTGCGAAGGCGAGATCGGGGTCGTCGGCTATGCCGGGGGCAAGGCCTCGACCGGGACCGACCCGGGCGAGGCGGGGCGTTTTGCCCGGGAGACGGGGGTGGATGCGCTGGCGGTGTCGGTGGGGAATGTCCATTTGCAGCAGGACGCGGGTCAGGGGCTGGACCTGGCGCTGTTGCGGCGGATCGAGGTGGTGACGGATGTGCCGCTGGTGATCCACGGCGGGTCCGGGGTGCCTTTGGCGCAGCGCGCGGCGCTGGCGGCAGGGTCGCGGATTGCCAAGTTCAACATCGGGACGGAATTGCGGATGGCCTTCGGTGCGGCGCTGCGGTGCCCCGCCAGCGCTGGTCGCTTACCGGGTCACTTGCCCCAGATCGCGGCATAAGCCTCGCGGTAGCCGTTCTGCGGGTCGAAGGCGTTGCCTTCGGTGGTGGCAAGCCCCGCCTCTGTCACCAGCGCCGGGGCGGTGATGTAGCCTGAGCAGGCCTCGCCTTGGACAGCGCGGTTCAGCTCGTCCACCAGCTGCCAGCCCTGCAGGTTCAGGGGTTCGGCGACGGTGACGGCCTGATACTGCCCGGTGCGGATGCGCTGGAAGGCGGCTTCCGAGCCGTCCCCGGCGGACCCGGCCTTGGGCGCGCCCTTGCCGTCGATCCCGGCGGCGGCCAGCGACGGACCCATGAAGTCGAAATACAGGTCGTTGATCGCCAGCGAATGGGTCCACGAGGCGCCATACTTCTGCAGCAGCGTCGTGGTCAGCGGCCCCATCCGGGTCGAGGTTTCGGCGATGGGCGTGTCGACATATTCCAGGACCGTGCCGCCCGCGTCCTCGATCACCTTCTTCATCCGGTCGGCCTTGTCGATGGCGATCTGGTAGGTCGAGTCGGTGAAGATCACCACGCCCGGCTTGCCGCCCGCATCGTCGATGGCCCATTTCGCCGCCACGTCCGACACCTGCATCGCGTCGGTGGAAACGTTGGCGAAGATGCCGCCCGGCGCGTCGCAGCCGATCTTGGGGCCGGAGTGCCAGGACACCATCGGAATCTTGGCAGCCGTCACGCCTTCCAGAGCGGCCTGCTGTTCGGCGGCGTCAAAGCCGTTGATGACGATCCCGTCGGGGTTCAGCGCCAGCGCCTGGCCGACCGCCGCCGACCGGCTTTGCACCGAGCCGGCACCGTCCAGCACCTTGACCGTCCAGCCGATCTTGGCGGCGGCTTCCTCGATCCCCGTGGTGACGCCCAGGATGCCGCCGTTCTTCAGGTCTCCGGCAAGGACGACGATGGTCTTGCCCTCGGCCGCCTTGGGGCCGGTGGTCGGGCCATCGAAGGCGGACTGCGCGACGGCGGTGAAGCCGGTCAAGGCCAGCGCGGTTCCGGCGAGAAGGGTTTGAAGCAGGGTCCGTCTCAGCATGGTGGTTTCCTCCCTAAGATGCTGTTGTCATTTCGATTTCGCGCCTTTCTTGCGCTGCGCGTAGCCAGCGATGCCGATGGCGATGAGAAGCGTGGTGCCGTTGAACAGGGGTTCCACCCAGAACGATCCGCCGAACTGCTGGATGCCCGAGATGCCGACGGCAAGGATCATCACGCCGACGATGGTGCCCCAGACATTGACCCGGCCCGGCTTGATGGTGGTCGAGCCGAGGAAGGCCCCGACAAGCGCGGGCAGCAGGAATTCCAGCCCGACGCTCGCCTGCCCGATGCGGAGTTTCGAGGCGAGGAGAACCCCGGCAAGGGCGGTCAGCGCACCGGAGGTGACGAAGGCACCGATCACGAACTTGCGGGTCGGGATACCGTTCAGTTCCGCCGCGCGCTGGTTGGCGCCGATGGCATAGAGGTAGCGGCCGATCGGGGTGTAGTCGAGGATGACCCAGAGGATCAGGGTAATGGCCAGGACGTAGAAGGCGGTGATCGGCAGGCCCAGGACGAAGGTGCCGTTGATCGCGTAGAAGGCGTCGGGCAGTTGCCCCACCATCTGCCGCCCGCCGGTGTGCCACAGCGCAAGGGCGTAAAGGATCGTGCCGGTGCCAAGGGTGGCGATGAAGCTGTCGATCCGGGCGACTTCGACGAGGAGACCGTTGAGGGCGCCGACGATGATGCCGAGGATCAGGACCACGGCGACGGCCACGGGCCATGGCAGGCCATAGACGGTTTGCAGGGATATGGCGAGGATGTGCCACAGGACGATGCCGTAGCCCACGGTCAGGTCGATCCGGCCCGCGACCATCGGGATCATCGCCGCCAGCGACAGAAGCGCGATGATCGCCTTGTCCGACAGGATCGAACGGAGGTTGAGAAGCGTCGGGAAGGTGTTCGGCAGCAGGACCGAGAAGAACAGGATCAGCCCGACCATCAGGATGACAAGGCCGTAGGTCGGGGCCAGCCGGATCAGCTTTTGCCCGGTGGAGAGGCCGCGAAGCTCGTCCTTTGTAGGTTCGACAGCGTTGGAGTCTATTCCGGGCATCTTGGTCCTCAGGCGGCTTCACCGGCCGATGCGGCCTGGATCAGGGATTCGGTGGAAAGCTCCACGCCGGTCAGTTCGGCGACCGGAAGGCCGCGGCTGAACACGATGGCGCGATGGCAGATGTTGGCGATCTCCTCGAAATCGGTGGAGACGACGAGGACGCCCATGCCGGAGGCGAGGGCCTGATACAGCAGATGATAGATCTCGGCCTTGGCGCCGACATCGACGCCTGCGGTGGGGTCTTCGGTGATCAGCAGGCGGCGGCCGGAATCCAGCCAGCGACCGACGACGACCTTCTGCTGGTTGCCGCCCGACAGCGCCTCGATGGCAAGGGTCGGGTCATTCGGCGACAGGCCGACGCGGGTGCCGATGGCTTTTGCTTTGGCTTCTTCCGTGCCGGCTGACATCAACGACAGAAGCGCGCGCCCGGTGGCAGAGGGGTTGAGGAAAGCGTTCTCGCGGATCGCAAGCCCTGGCGCGACGCTTTCGCCGACCCGGTCGCGGGCGACGAGGCCGATCCGTGAGCGCATCGCGGTCTGCGGGGTGGCGAGGTTCGGGGTGATCCCGTCCAGCGTGACCTTGCCCGCATGGGGGATGACACCAAAAAGCGCGCGGCCGATGTCTTCGTGGCCCGCGCCTCGCAGGCCTGCGAGGCCGAGAAGTTCGCCGCGCCTGATCCGAAAGCTGACCGGGCCGACGGCGGGGGTTCTCAGCGACTGGACCTCAAGGATCGCAGGGCCGTCCTGCACCGGGGGGCGGGCGATCTCGCGCGCCTTGCGGCCGACGATGAGGGAGACCAGCTCCTCCGGCGTGGTGTGCTCGACCGGGCGCATGCCGACCATCTGGCCGTCGCGCAGCACGGCAACGCGGTCGGCGATGCGGAAGATCTCGTCGAGGCGGTGGGAGACGTAGATCATCCCGACGCCTTTGGATTTCAGCGGACGAAGCGCCGAGAACAGGCGTTCGACCTCATCCGCCGGAAGGCTGGCGGTGGGTTCGTCGAGGACGAGGAAATCGCAATCGGCGGCAAGCGCCCGGGCGATGGCGACCAGCGATTTCTGCGTGCGGGTCAGGCTGGAAACGCGGGCGGTAGCAGGGAATTCGGCCTTGACCAGTTTCAGCGCCTCGTCGGCGCGTCCTTCCGTCGCGGTCCAGTCGATGCGGCGGCCCTTGCGGGCGTAGCCGAGCGCCAGGGCGATGTTTTCGGCGACAGACATCCAGTCGATCAGGCCGAGGTCCTGGTGGATGAAGGCGACCTTCTGGCCGCCGGACTTTCCTGCCTCATGCGCGTAGGGTGCACCGTCGATCAGGACGCCGCCTTCGTCGGGGCGGTGGATGCCGCCGAGGGTCTTGATCAGGGTGGATTTGCCTGCGCCGTTTTCGCCGAGCAGGGCCACGATCTCGCCGCGGGCGACCTTCAGCGACACGCCCTTCAGCGCCCGCGTCCCGCCGAAGGACTTGACGATGCGGTCGAAGAACAGGCCGTCGGCAGACGGTTGCATGGACGACTTCCTCCCTTCCCGGCGGGCACTGATCTTGCGTCAGGTTTACCGGTAACGTAGCCTAACGTGGTCCTGGACCCGGATTCTGTCAAGCGGAAAGTTATCGATAACATGAGGCGGGGATGAAGGCCAATCTGGAGGACATCGCCCAGGCGGCGGGGGTGTCGAAGATGACGGTCAGCCGGGTCTTGCGCGGCGGCACGGGGTTTTCCGACGACACGCGGGACCGGGTGGTCAAGGTCGCGGAAAGACTGGGATATGTGCCGAACAAGCTGGCGGCGGCCTTCGGGTCGTATCAGGCCTCGACGCTGGTCGGCATGTGCGTGCCGCGGCTGACCTCGGGCCTTTTCGCGCATGTGCTGGATGGGGTGGACCGGGCATTGAGCCGCCTTGGCTATCAGCTGATGATCGGGGCGAACAACCATTCGATGGACGAGGAAGAGGCCTGGGTGCGCCAGATCGCCAGTTGGCGCCCGGCGGGGCTGATTCTGTCGGGGCGCAACCACACCCCGGCAACGGTCGAGCTGTTGCGGCAGGTGGCGGCGCCGGTGGTGGAGATCTGGGACCTGACGACCAGCCCGATCGACATGTCGGTGGGGTTTTCGCATTATGACTGCGGGGCAGAGATGGGGCAGTTCCTGCTGCGCCGGGGGCGGCGGCGGGCGGGCTATGTGGGGGCGCTCGCGCGGGCCGACGTGATGGGACAGGCGCGGCTGGAGGGGTTTCAGGCGGTGCTGGCGCAGGCGGGCGCGCCGCTGGTGGACCGCGAGGTGCTCTTGGACATGCCGGGGTTCTATGCGGGGTATTACGGGCTGGAGACGCTTCTGGCCCGGACGCCGGGGCTGGACGTGGTCTATTTCCACAACGACGACATGGCGGTCGGTGGCCTTGCCTATGCGGCAGCCAAGGGCATCCGGGTGCCGGAGGATCTGGGGATCGCGGGCTGGGGCGGGATGGAGGCGGCCTCGATCCTGCCGAAGCGGCTGACGACGACGGTGGTGCCGACCACGGCCATCGGCAAGGCTGCCGCCGAGGCGCTGGTCGCGCGGCTGAAGGGCGAGCCGGGGCAGGAGGTGACGGTGGTCCCGACGCGGTTGGTGCCGGGGGAAACGGGGTGAAGTTTGGTGTTGCGTGAAGTATCCAAAAATTTTCTAGAAAATTTTTGGATACTTCAGGGCGTTGCGGAAACTGTGGCCTCATGGTCCGCCCAGGGTCCGTGGGGGTAATCCTGACCGTCCAGCCGCTGGAACCCGTGCAGGCCGAAGAAATCGCGCTGGCCCTGGATCATGTTCGCCGTCCCGCGCGCGGTGCGCATGAGGTCGAACCAGGCGAGGCCCGCAGAAAGGGCCGGCAGCCCCAGGCCGTTCAGCGCCCCGGCGGCAACCACGCGGCGAAGGGACGGCAGGCTTCGGCGCAGGTGATCGGCGAAGAACGGGGCCAGGATCAGGTTCTGGCCGGGATGGGCGGCAAGCGCGGTCGCCATGTCGTTCAGCATGGCCGAGCGGATGATGCAGCCCGCCCGCCAGACGCGGGCGATGGCGGGCATCCCAAGCGCCCAGCCGAAGTCCGTCGCGGCGGCGGTCATCATGGCGAAGCCCTGAGCATAGCAGAGGATTTTCCCGGCGATCAGCGCATGTTCGAGGTCGTCGAGCGAGAGGTCGGCGCGGGTCGGTGCGGGGCCGTAGAGCACCTCGCCGGCCGCGCGCTCGCCGCGGCGGGAGGACACGTTGCGCGCCATCACCGCGGCCTCGATCACCGGGATCGGCGCGGCAAGGTTCTGAGCCTCGATCGCGGTCCAGCGCCCGGTGCCCTTCTGCCCGGCGGCATCGACGATCATGTCGAGAAGCGCGCCGCCCTTGATGGGGTCGGTCGCGGCGGCAACGGCGGCAGAGATCTCGACAAGGTAGGACCGCAACGCACCCTCGTTCCAGCGGGCAAAGACCGGAGCGATCTCGGGCGCGGTCAGCCCGAGGCCATCGCGCATCACGCCGTAGACCTCGGCGATCATCTGCATGTCGGCGTATTCGATGCCGTTGTGGACCGACTTGACGAAATGCCCGGCCCCCGCCTGCCCCATGTAATCGGCGCATGGCGTGCCGTCTTCGGCCTTGGCCGCGATGGCCCGGAACACCGGGGCCATGCGCGTCCAGTCTTCGGGCGTGCCGCCCGCCATGATCGCCGGGCCGTGCCGGGCACCCTCCTCGCCGCCGGAAACGCCGATGCCCATGAAGCGGAACGGGAGGCCCTGCGCGGTGCGGCGGTTGGTATCGTGGAAATTGGCGTTGCCCGCGTCGATCACGAGGTCGTCGGCCGAGAGCAGCGGCGCGAGGGCCGCCAGCATGTCATCGACGGTGGGGCCTGCGGGGACCATCAGGACGATCGCGCGCGGCGCGGCCATTGCGGCGACAAGGTCGGCGAGGGTGTCGGTCGGGGTGATTCTGTCGGCAAGCGGCCCTGCCCCGGCCTTGAAGGCGTGGGTGACGCTGGTCGTGCGGTTCCAGACGGCGATGGGAAAGCCCTTCTCGGCGATATTGAGCGCCAGCGCCGCGCCCATGGTGCCAAGGCCGATCAGGCCGGTTTGCGGTTTGGTCATGGCCCCCGGAGTCTTCATGGTATCTGCACGCCCTTGCGGTTGAGGATCACGGAATAGAGGCTGGTCGTCGCGGTGATGAACAGCCGGTGCCTGGCGCGACCGCCGAAGCAGATGTTGGAGACGGTTTCCGGCACAAGGATCTTGCCCATCAGGTGCCCGTCCGGCGCGATGCAGTGGACGCCGTCGCCTGCCGAGGACCAGAGGTTACCGTCGCTGTCCACCCGGATGCCATCGGCGCAGCCCCTGTCGATCTTGTGGAAGACGCGTCCGTTGGCCGGGCGTCCGCCGAGCATGTCGAAGACCTTGATGTGCTGTGGGTCGGCACTGAACATCCGCCCGGTGTCGGCGACGT
>NCDY01000004.1 GCA_002280405.1 Rhodobacterales bacterium 32-66-9
GTCTTCGATCCCGGCATCAACGCGCTGTCGATTCTGACCGAGATCTTGCCGCAGCCTGTCCACCTGACCCGCGCCACGCTGGAGTTTCCCGCGAACCGCCAGACCCCCATCGCCGCGCAACTGATCTTTTCGCAGAACGTCACCGCCGATTTCGACTGGCGCCAGGAAGGCCCGCAGACCTGGGACATCGAGGCCCAGACTGACAAGGGCCAGCTTGCCCTGCGCATGGGCGGCAACGTGCTGGAGATCGACGGCAAGCCTTTCGCCGGGGAAAACACCATCATGGGCGAATACCCGGCGCTTTACGCCCGGATGGCCGACCTTGTCCGCACCGCCACCTGCGACGTCGACCTTGCGCCGATGGTGCATGTCGCCGACGCCCTGACCCTGGGCGAGCGCCGCATCACCGACGCCTTCGACTTCTGAAAGGACCCTTCATGCTGACCGGAAAGCATCTGATCGCGGGCGACTGGATCGGGGGCGACCAGACCTTCGCCTCTTCCCCCGCGCATGGCCCCGCTCACGCTTACGCGGTCGGCACACCCGACCATGTCGCCGCCGCCTGCTCTGCCGCCGAGGCCGCTTTTCCAACCTATGCCGCCCGGTCCCGCGCCGAACGTGCCGCCTTCCTGACCCAGATCGCGAACGAGATCGAGGCGCGCGGGGCCGAGATCACCGAGGTCGGCACCCAGGAAACCGGCCTCCCCGCCGCGCGGCTGGAAGGCGAACGTGGCCGCACGACCATGCAGCTACGCCTCTTCGCCAGTCATATCCTGAAAGACGGCTGGCTCGACCGCCGCCACGATGCGGCCTTGCCCGACCGCCAGCCTGCCCCGCGCCCGGACATCAAACTCCTGCAACGCCCCATCGGCCCCGTCGCTGTGTTCGGCGCCTCGAACTTCCCCCTCGCCTTCTCCACCGCCGGGGGCGACACCGCCAGCGCCCTTGCCGCCGGTTGCCCTGTCGTGGTCAAGGGCCACTCCGCCCACCCCGGCACCGGCGAGATCGTCGCGCAGGCCATCGACGCCGCCATCCACGCCACCAACATGCCCCCCGGGGTCTTCTCGCTTGTCCAGGGCGGCAAGCGCGACGTCGGCGAAGCCTTGGTCCAGCACCCGCTCATCAAGGCCGTCGGCTTCACCGGATCGCTTGCCGGGGGCCGCGCGCTTTTCAACCTCTGCGCCCAAAGGCCCGAGCCGATCCCCTTCTTCGGCGAGCTTGGGTCGGTGAACCCGATGTTCCTCCTCCCCGCCGCCCTTGCCGCACGGGGCGAAGCCATCGCCAAAGGCTGGGCCGGGTCGCTGACGATGGGCGCGGGCCAGTTCTGCACCAACCCCGGTATCGCCGTCCTGATCGACGGCCCCGAAGCTGACGCCTTTGTCGCCGCCGCCAGAACCGCCCTCGCCGCCGTCGGTCCGCAGACCATGCTTACCGACGGTATCGCCGACGCTTTCCGCCAAGGCCGGGACCGCATCGCCAGAGGCAGTGGGGTCCGTTCTGTCCTCACCACCACCTGCGACCACCGCAATGCCATGCCGTGCCTGTTCGAGGTGTCCGGTCAGGACTGGCTGGACAACCACGCGCTTGCCGAGGAGGTTTTCGGCCCCCTCGGCCTCATCGTCCGCGTGCGCCATGCGGCGGAAATGCAGGACATCGCGCGCAGCCTGCAGGGCCAGCTGACCTGCACGCTCCACCTCGACGACGCCGACACCGACCTTGGGAAAGCCCTGATGCCGATCCTGGAACGCAAGGCGGGCCGCGTCCTTGCGAACGGCTTCCCGACGGGTGTCGAAGTGGTGGACGCCCAGGTTCATGGCGGGCCCTACCCGGCTTCGACCAACTTCGGCGCAACCTCGGTCGGCACCCTGTCGATCCGCCGCTGGTTGCGCCCCGTCGCCTTTCAGAACATGCCCGAGGCGCTGCTGCCCCTGGATTGGGCCTGAGCGCACAGGGTCTGAACCCGCGCGCCAAATCCAAACCGGGCGTGAGTGCCCGCAAGCAAGCCTCTGCTTTCAAGGGCCGCCGAAGCCTGCCCCCGCGCAGGCAACAGGGTTGGTCTGGCAAGACAGCGTCAGACGTGCCGCGTCGACTTGTCGGCGCGGGATCGGCTAGGGTGCCGCAATCGATTGCCCGGAGAGGCCTGGAATGCGCGAAGATGTCGAGCCCAAACGAGCGAAGGGCACGGGTGTGAAATTCGCCTACGATACGTTGCGGGACGAGATCCTGACGCTTGAACTTCAACCCGGGGCCGTTCTGGACGAAACCTCGCTGGCCGAGCGGTTCGCGATGTCGCGGTCGCCCGTGCGCGAGGCCTTGATCCGGCTGGCGGGGGATGACCTGGTCGTGACGCTGTCCAACCGCTCGACCGTGGTGGCACCGATCGACGTGCAGCGGTTTCCGAAATACGTCGAGGCGCTGGATGTCGCGCAGCGGATGAACACCCGGCTTGCTGCCGAATTGCGCACCGAAGCGGATCTCAAGCTGATTGCGCGGCGTCAGAAGGAATTCGTCGCCACAGTGCACAGGGGCGAGCACCTGGCGATGTCAGAAGCAAACATGGTTTTCCACATGGCTATCGCCGCTGCCGGTCGGAACCCGTATCTGTCAGCCTTTTACGAGCGACTGCTGAATCAGGGCCGTCGGATGTTGCACCTGCATTTCGCCGATCTCGAACAGGGCAAGAAAGAGATCCTGCTTACCGGCGAGCATGACGACATGCTTGCCGCGATCCGTGACCGCGATGTGGCGCGGGCGGATGCTTTGGCGCATGCCCATACCCGGCAGTTCCGTGACACCATCATCACCTGCATGAAGCGGACCTACCTGGATGACGCTTCATTCGATGCGCCAGGTTTGCGGACCTGATGCAAATAACGCAGCCAAGGCTCGGTGCTGCGCCGAAGTCGTGACCCCGGACGACTTTGATCGAGACTCAGCCCTGCGGGCTTCGCAAGGCTGTGACCCTTGCGGTCGGAACCTCGATGCCGCCTTCCAGAAGAAGGGATGTGCCGTTGGTTCCGCCGCCCCGTGCCTCGACCACACGGGCATAATGCTCGACCGGGCGCGAATCGATGACTGTCTCGCCATTCAGGCTTTCCAGGGAAATCGAGTAGAGTCCGGACGGGAGCGGCGTGCCATCCATCCCGCCCCCGAGCCATTGATAGGGTTCGGCGCTGACTGGAATTTCCTCGCGCGAGACGAGGTTTCCGGCCGTATCACGAACCGCAAGGACCGCACGGGTCGCACCGACCGCCGGGGTCGGCGACAAGGTGACAGGGGTGCCCTGATACAGGACAGGCGCATCAGAACGTGCTTCCTTGCCGATCCAGCTGGCCATATCCGCCATGCCGAACTGCTGGAACCGGCCTTGCAGGTCGGCAAGCAACTGGTTCGTGCGCACCTGCTGTTCGACCCCTGAAAATGTGGCAAGCTGCACGGCGTAATCGGCCGAATCGATCGGGTTCATCGGATCCTGGTTCTGCATCTGCACGGTCAGCATCCGCAGGAAGGTGTTGAAGTCCGAGGTGATCTTCGGGGGGGCCGGGGTGCCCGGATTTGCACTTGCGGCGGAAGTTACTGGAGAGATGTCCATTTTTCTGGCCTCACAGTCTAAGGTCTAGGGTGGCTCCGACGGCATCGCGTCGGGTCGGAGAAATCGGTGTCTGCTCATCACGAGACCGTCCCGGTCCAAGGGCATTCGGTTCATGCCGGCGGTCTGGACTTCTGCCTTGGCCATCCTGTCCAAAGCCGATGTCCGCCCCGGAATAGCCGGCAGCCTTGATTGCCGCGGCAAGGTCGCCCGCATGGCGCCGGAACAGATCAAGTGTTTCGGGCCGCTCGACGCTGATCAGGATCACCAGCCTGTCCGGGTTCGCTGCATCCGCTTCGAGCCGCAATCTCACGCGACCGAGTTCTTCCGGGGCGAGTGCAAGCTCGGTCGCCTTGTCCGAGGTTTCGACCAGAACTCCGGCAAGTTGCGCGGCGACCTGCTGAACCGGCAACGACGACGGGCTCTGCGGGACCGAGGCGGCACCAGACCAGGAGTGCAGCGAAGGACCGGCCAAGACCGGAAAGCCAGGCTCTTCACGGCTTTCCAAGAGACCCCTTCCCCACTCCGACAGAAGGATCAGTGCTGGCTGCTCTGTCTGCGCTGCCGACGGGGAGAGAGGCGCGACCGTGATCGCGCGCGCACTGACCTTCGCCGGAGCTTCGTTCGAGGCCACCGTTTCCGACCGTCTGCGCGGCGGATCGATGATCTGTTGGCCGATCGAGTTCGCCAAGGTTCCCAGGGACACGTTGGGTTCCGTCGCGCCGGTCGCCGGACGCAGGGCAATGGCGACCGGGTCAGGATCGGCATTCCGATCCGCTTGCAGTCCGGTGGCGGACCCTTGCGGCGCGGTCAATCCTGCAAAGGCGCGCTCCCAGAAACTGCTGGCGGACGGGGTCGGTGCAGCCAATGGCTCTTTCGACGGCAGGAGGGCGGCCACCACGGACGGGCCGCCGAGGTCGTCCTGCATCACTGCCCGGCGTGGCGTTCGGGGTGATTCAGGCCCGGAGGAGGGATAGGCATCCATCTCGTCCGGCCTGACCTGCGCTGTCGGGTCAATGGCCCGGTCGTATGGTCCCGAGGATTCTGCAGTAGGCGCGTCTCTTGCGATCCGGGCGTCCTGCGGTGGTTCCCTACGATCCAGACCTTCAGGAACCGGGGGGTCGATCCGCGCAGTCTGCGCACCGGTGTTTCCAGTCACGGCGCTTGTCGGGGCGGCGGCGACCTCGACCGCATCACCGGTGCCGCCTGGCCCGGCCTGTCCGGCACGGACGGAGGTTTCGGGCACCGCAGCATTCGTTTGTTGCGCGGGCAATCGCAAAGCGGGCGATTCGTCTGGCCAGGATCCCGATGGCACCTTTTCAGGTTGGGCACCCTCTGGTGGATCAGGTGGAAACGCACGATCTGACGGCATGCCGGTCTGGTCAGGGCCGACCGGCCCTGCGCGCATGGGACTGGCCAGCTCTGCCTGCCCCGAAGGCATCGTGCCCCCGGGCGTGTCGCCCGATTCGACAGCTTGCAGACCTGCGGTGCCAAATGCAGCCGCCGTCGGCGAGAGACCCGTGCCAGTCAAATCCCCATCCGACACCGGGGCAGATGCACTGTCGCTTTCCGCGCCACCGGTTCTTGGTGCGGCCTGCACGACGACGGGAATCGACATAGCCGCACCAATCCACGCGGGCTGAACACCAGTGCCGACCCCGGTTGCATCGGATGGAGCAATGTCACCTTCGGAGGCCGGCAGATCCGCTTCGAAGGCCATGGCAAAGCCCCGATCGGTCGGCTCTGCGCCCGGCGATGGCACATCGACTGTGGCCGAGGGGAAAAGAGTGATAGCCAGCGCGCTTTGCATTGTTCCACGACTTCTGCCGCAATGACCGAGGTATTGCAGCCAGAAGTTACTCATTCTTTACGCGCTTGCCGGATGATTGCGGAAAATCCGACCGATCAGGAGCAAGGAATGGACACCTCCCCAATTTCGACTCAACTCACCGGACGGCAGCAGAAACTGATGCAGAAAGCGAAAGAGCTTGAAGCCACTTTCCTTGCCGAAATGCTGGCCTACTCCGGCCTGGGCGAGCAGCAGGGCGCTTTCGCTGGCGGTCAGGGTGAGGCGCAGTTTTCCTCGTTCCTGCGACAGGAACAGGCCAGGCTCATGGTCGAAAGCGGTGGCATCGGGCTTGCGGAGCTGATCTTCAATTCAATGGCGAGGTCCGAAAGTGACGCAACTTGAGCTCCTGCTTGACCAGACTGCCGAAGCTCTGCTTTCAGGCGATCTTGCAGCACTGTCCCGGCTTGCCCCCCTGATCGAGGCGATCGACCTCAAGCCAACGGACCGCCCGACCGCCGAGAGACTCTGGACCAAGGCCGAGCGAAATGCCCGCCTGCTTGAGGCCGCAACGCGCGGTGTAAAATCGGCCGGCCTCCGCGTGGCAGAGATCAAGCGTGGCCCGACGCTGACCACCTATGACGCCCGGGGCCACAAGGCGCTGATCGCGCCCAAGGGCCTCGAGCCGACCCGACGCGTTTAGGTTGGTTCAAATGCTTTGAATGTCGAGAAAGCCGATTAGGGAATGGTTAGCTGATTTGCCGCTTCATGGTTCCTGCGTCTCATGAAGGGGCGGCGCCATCGGGGCAGCCGATGGCACGGACAGAACGCCAATTCCGCCACGCATCGTGGCTTTTTGGCCGTGAAACCTGCGGCCTTTTCGCGAAGGACTGAACAATGTCGTCGATTCTGACCAACACCAGCGCGATGGTTGCCCTGCAGACCATGAAGGGCATCAACGCCAACCTGAACAAGACCCAGGCCGACATTTCCACCGGCAAGACGGTGGCCACTGCCAAGGACAACGCCGCCGTCTGGGCGATCTCCAAGGTGATGGAATCGGACGTGCAGGGCTTCAAGGGGATTTCCGACAGCCTTTCGGTCGGCAATGCCACTCTGACCGTGGCCCGCCAGGCCTCTGAATCGGTCACCAAGCTTCTGACTGAAATGAAGGGCAAGATCGTTGCGGCCCAGGCCGAAAACGTCGACCGCAGCAAGCTGCAGACCGACATCACGCAGTTGACCAAGCAGATCGAATCGGTCGTCGGTGCGGCGCAGTTCAACGGCCTCAACCTGGTTGACGGTTCGGAAACCTCGATCAACGTGCTGTCGTCTCTGGACCGCAGCGCGACCGGCGTGGCCTCGTCCAACATCGAGGTCACGGCGCAGAACCTGTCGACTTCGGCGGGTGTGGCGCTCTCTGGCACCGCGCTCGGCTCGGTACCCGGGTTGCCGGTTGCCGGTGGTGCGACCGGCACCGTGACCGGCTTCAGCATCCAGGGTGGTGCGGGCGCGCTGGCTTCGAACGCCAATGGTGCAGATCCCGGCACGCTGACCTCGCTCATTGAAGGCGATGCCATCGAACTGACGGTCGGCTCTTCGACCGGGCGTTACGTCGTGAAAAAGGGTGATACGAACGAGGAACTCGCCACAGGTTTGCGCAATGCGCTGATCCAGGGCGGGGTCAACGGGTCGGATTTCACCCTCTCAGCATCTTCCGGCACCTTGAGCATCACCAACAATACGAACGCTGCGGCAGCAGTCTCGGTTGCAGCCACCCGCGGTGAGGGCGGACTGGCAGCGCTGAACACGATCGACGTGACCAGCAATGCACCTGCCGCCCTCGATGCGATTGAAGGCTTGCTGCAAACCTCGATCAATGCGGCGGCGAGCTTCGGTTCGTCGCAAAAGCGGATCGACATCCAGAACGAGTTCGTCGGCAACCTGACCGACTCGCTCAAGACCGGCATCGGCGCGATGGTCGATACCGACATGGAGGAAGCCTCGGCCCGTCTGCAGGCGCTGCAGGTGCAGCAGCAGCTTCCGCTAAGCACTTCGGGCCGCGGGGGGTAAACCTCGCGGCCCACCTCACTGCAACGCTTTCGAACAGATGGACACCCCATGACCTTCCATTCCGCCATCAGCTATGCCCGGCCAGAAGCGCCGACCCGCTCACTCCGCTCGGTCGAATACGATCTTCTTGCGCAAGTTACACAGCGGCTGCGCACTGCTTGGGCCAACCGCGCGACCGACTTTCCCGCGCTGGTCCGGGCGCTTACCGACAATTCCCAACTCTGGTCCACGCTCGCCTCGGACGTGGCGCTGCCCGGAAACGGACTGCCTGCCGCCCTACGCGCCCGGCTTTTCTACCTGTACGAATTCACCGTTCATCACAGCCGCTCGGTCCTGGACGAGAAGGCCAGCGTCGGGGTGCTGACGGACATCAACATGGCAGTGATGCGGGGCCTGCGCGGCGACGGGGGCGCAGCATGACCGGTCTCGTCCTCAAGCTTGGGCCGCATGAAAGGGTACTGATCAACGGCGCGGTGATCGAGAACGGCGAAAAACGCTCGCGTCTTGCAATCATGACCCCAAACGCAAACATTCTGCGTCTGCGTGACGCCATCCACCCCGAGGCGGTAAACACCCCGGTTCGCCGGGTCTGCTACATCGCACAACTCGTACTTACTGGTGACGCTGACGCAGAAGAAGCCAAGCTGCAACTGCTCCGCGGAATCGAACAGCTCAGTCAGGTATTGACGGACTACGATAGCCGCACACAGCTGACCGCCGCAAGCCGTGCGGTGATGGAGAATCAGCACTATCAAGCCCTTAAGTCACTGCGGGCGCTGCTTCCACGAGAGGAGCGGCTTTTCGCCGCCAGCAGGGCATGAGTTTCACCCCCATCCTGCCACTGTCCGGGCTCACTGGCTGGGGGTTTCTGAAGCGGACGATGGCGCGGCAGCAGGCTGTGCAGCAGTCTCTTCCCGCGCAACAGCGGGACGAGGCCTACTTTCGCGACCGTATCGGCAAAGCGGACACCGCCGAAAAACTGGTGAACGACAAACGACTTTTGCGCATCGCCCTTACCGCTTTCGGGCTTGAGGGCGATGTGAACAGCAAGGCCTTCATCCAGAAGATTTTGGAGGGTGGTACGCTGAAGGAAGGCAGTCTGGCCAACAAGCTGGCTGACAAGCAATACCAGAAGTTCGCCTCGGCGTTTGGCTATGGAGACTATTCGGTTCCACGGACCAAGATATCCACATTTCCCGACGAGATTCTTGCTCAGTTCCGATCCCGCAGCTTTGAGAAGGAGGTTGGCCTGCAGAACAACACCTATCGCCTGGCCATGAATGCCGAACGCGAAATTCAGGCTCTGGCGGGTAAGTCCACGAGCGAGACGGCGAAGTGGTATACTCTTCTTGGCAATGCCCCGATGCGCGAAGTCATGCAGACAGCATTGGGGCTGCCGAAGAGCTTTTCCGCCATCGACATCGACCAGCAGGTCGGGGTGCTGAAGGCGAGGACCGAGGCTGCCTTCGGCGCAGCCGACCTTGGCCAATTCAAGGAACCGGAAAAAATGGAGGCGCTGGTCCGCCGCTTCCTCCTGCAGTCGGACATCCAGAGTCAGTCCTCAGCCAACTCGCCAGGGTCTGTCGCCCTTACACTCTTGCGTGGCCAAGCATGATGCCCGGGTGAAAATCCCGGCGCAGCGCGAAACATCGAACAGGCCAGAGAGACACTGTTCACTGCAATCGGGTGACGCTTCATGACCAAGCGGCACCGGGATCGCTTCCGGCGTGAGGTGAGGGCGATGCAGATCGCCGAGGATGGATGTGACCATCCGGTGTGGAACAGATAGAGACCAACCGCAGTGTGATCCGGAACATTCAGCGCAAGACAGCGCATGCCTTTGAATGTTCGGCAGCGACCGATTGCCGTGCATTCACGCTGCCTGCCGCCGATCATCCTTAACTCTCCAGCAATTCCCCGACTTCCTCTGCAAGCCGGTTCAGGTGTCCGGCCCGGCTCTCTCCGCGCCAACAACGGCTCTGGGCCGCGGCCTTGGCGCCATTCCCCGCAATGGTCGAAGCCACAACGTTGATCCGGGTGGTCCCGCCAGGGACAGCCATCGGTTTCCGCATCACGGCCCGCGAGGCTCTTCTGCGTTGTCCAGCTGTCCGCCGCAGCCAGCTTGCCAACTGTGCGCCAGAAACTGCCGTGTCGGAATGGTATCTGCGACGGATATGCCTGAATGAGACCTTTCGACGCGGGGTTGAGGAGGCACTACCGCAGATGGCCGTTCCGTGCCGGGTCTTACAATTTGCCTTTGCCATGCCGCAGGCTTTGCCTAACCTGTCGGGAAGGGTGAATTCGAGGGATCCAGGAGAGTGCCAAGTCCCGCAACCGCTTCGTTTCGCCATCGCGGCATGCCGATGGAAGCCTCGACCTTGCGAACGCTGAATCAGTTCGCGGTCGACCTGATTCAGATTCCCAGCACCGAAGATCTGTTCTGGTACGTCGCGCAGAACGTGGTGGGCAGGTTGAACTTTGTCGATTGCGTGATCTATCAGGCCAACGAAGAACAGACTGACCTTCGACAGGTAGCAGCCTGGGGCGACAAGAACCCTTTTGGACGCAACATACTGAATCCTCTTATCATTCCTTTTGGCCGTGGGATCACCGGGAAGGTGGCTCAGACCCGGCGGCCGGTCATTGTCGATGATCTCTTGAGCGATCAGAACTACATTCCGGATACCCGGCCGGCGCGGTCGGAAATCTGCGTTCCGTTGCTTCTTCGCGGGCGCGTCGTGGGAGTGATCGACAGCGAACACCCCGATCCACAGGCCTTTGGCGACGTCGAGCTGGAGATACTGGACACGGTGGCCGCGATGACAGGTGCCAAGCTGGAGCTTCTGGCCGAAGCGCAACGTTCGGCGCAAAGATACCGCGAGCTTGTGGCTTCACATGAGCAACTGAGCGAGGAAGTGTCGGCACGAAAGGCGCTTGAAGCGAAGCTGTTCGAAGCGCGCAGGCTGGAATCGATCGGCAAGTTGACCGGGCGCTTCGCGCATGAATTCAACAATCTCCTCACGGTTGTGCTAGGCAATCTGGAGGTTGCCGAAGCGGATCCGTCGACCGCGGCGGCACGGCAGGGCCTGCGGGATGCCCGCCTGGCCGGAGAACGGGGCGCGAAGCTGGTGCGCGACATGCTGTCTTTCGCGCAACGCACCCGTCTGAACCGGGTGGATGCAGATCTGAACCTGATAGTCGCAGGATTTGCCGACCGCCAGCCTGCGACCTGCGCGGAGCGGCTGGCATTTGATCTGCGCGATGGACTTTGGCCTGTTTCGGTCGATGCGAAGGCCGTGGACGAGATCCTGAAAAACCTGGTCGAGAACGCGCTGGATGCAATGGGTCGCGAAGGCACGGTCGTGATCCGCACCGAGAATGTCCAAAAGTTGATGACCGAGGAGCCGACCGCTCTGCAAGGACCGCCGCCCGGAAGCTATGTGCGGCTGAGCGTCGTGGACACGGGTGCCGGTATCCCGCGCGAGCGCATTTCGCAGATATTTGATCCATTCTACACGACGAAGCCCGTGGGGTCGGGGACCGGACTTGGCCTGTCCATCGTCCAGGGGCTGACGCACCAGATGGGCGGAACCGTGACGGTCGTTTCCGAAACTGATAACGGCAGCACCTTCCGGCTGCTATTTCCCGCGATCAAGTGACGTGGGAACACTTTGTTAACCATGGATCCGTAGCCTTGCCCTCCCAAAAAAACGGAGGATTCGATGGCTGCTTCTTTGGCTTTTGCGAGTGTTCAGGCGGACGAGCTGCCGTTGATCGATGTGGGCGTCTTGCGCCACGGGTCGCCTGCAGAGATCAGACGCGTGGCCGAACGGATTGGGGCCGCCGCGCGGGATATCGGCTTTTTCCGGGTCTGCAATCACGGTGTGGACCCGGAGCTGATCCTGTCGACCTACCGCGCCGCCGAGGAGTTCTTTTCCCGGCCAGAGGAACAGAAGCTGCGCCTCTACATCGGCCATAGCCCAAATCATCGCGGCTATGTGCCGTTCTCGGAACGCGGCGACTATGCCGACGAGGTGCATCGCAACTACGAGGCCTTCGACCTCGGGCTGGACCTGCCGCGGGACGATCCGGACTTCCTGGCCGGAAACCTTGTGTTGGGCCCCAACGTCTGGCCCGAAATCGCCGGCTTCCGCACGACCGTGTCGCACTATTACGCGAAAGTGGCCGACCTTGGTCAGCTGATCTGTTCGGCGCTGGAGCTTTTCCTGGGCCTGCCGAAGGGCGCGATCACCGGCAACATGACCAAGCCGGTATCGCAGTTGCGCCTGCTGCACTATGTCCGGCCCGACGTGACGACGGATCACGGATCGGTCAACATGGGCGCGCATACCGACTATGAGTGCCTGACGCTGTTGCACACCCGGAACGAGGGTTTGCAGGTCCTGGCGCAGGACAACCGCTGGATCGACGTGCCGGTGGACCATGGGGTCTATGTGGTCAATATTGGCGACATGCTGGAGGCCTGGACAAACGGTATCCTTCGCTCGACACCGCATCGTGTTGTCAATCGCAGCCGCGAGCGCTTCTCGATTCCCTATTTCGTGGCAGCCAACCATGACACGGTGATCCAGCCCTTTCCGCAGCTCGTGCAGGATGGCAACTGCGCGAAATACGAGCCGTTTCAGGCCGGGGCGCATCTGGAACGCATGCTGCTGCGCGACTTTCCGTATCTGCGTCGCAGGCAGCGGCTGGGCGCGGCGGGCGGGCTGGAAGCGGCCAGGATGTCCTACACGAACCCGTTCGAGACCCGGATCCAGCGGAGCACTGTGTAGACCATGCCCCCGCTCGACTCGATTCTTGCTGTCACGCTCGCCGGTCTTGCCCTGAGTGCCACGCCGGGGCCGTCAATGCTTTACGTCCTGTCGCGCACGGTCGGGCAAAGCCGTTCTGCCGGGTTTGCATCCGCGCTTGGCCTCTGTCTGGGTGGAGTGCTTCTGGCAATCGCGACGGCCTGGGGCCTCGGCTCGGTGTTCATGACGTCCGACGAGCTGGTTCTGGCGCTGAAATACCTTGGCGCCGCATACCTGGTCTGGCTGGGTTTGGGGATGATCCGTGAGGCACGCGCCAATGCCCGGGAAGATCTTGCCGCGACCGAAGTTGTCCGCAGGCCGCTTGCGCATATCATGTGGCAGGGGGTTCTGGTCGAGCTTCTGAACCCCAAGACCGTGTTGTTCTTCGCGTTGTTTCTGCCGCCCTTCGTGACGCAGGATAGAGGAACGGCGGGCGCGGGCGATGTCACGCTGCAACTGCTGCTTCTGGGGATACTTGTGCCTCTCACGGCGATTCCGGCCGATCTGGTCGTGGCCTGGATGGGCGGCGCGATGGCCCGGGTCCTGAACGAAAGCCGAAAGGCGCGGGAAGCGATGGCCTGGGCAGCGGGACTGGTGTTGATCGGGATTGCCGCGAGTCTGGTTTGGGACCGCCTGCAAATCGCCTTCACATGACCGGTCGCGCCGACGACGACTGCACGGCCAGACTGGTCTTGAGCCGTTCGAAGCTTCCCACGACCCCGGAAGCAGGGGCGCTTTCGGCGAGAAAGCCGTCAAGTTGTGGCCAGACCTTGATTGCCCGATCAATCAACGGGTCCGATCCCTGGGCATAGAGCCCGGCCTGGATCATCATCTCGGCCCGGTCATAGGCACCAAGCAACCGCCGTGCTTCGCCGATCATCGCGTTCTCGTCTTCGTTGGCCGCCTCCGGCAAGGACCGCGATACGGACCGCAGAAGGTCGATGGCGGGAAACCGCCCGCGTTCGGCGATCCGGCGGTCCATCACGACATGGCCGTCCAGCACCCCGCGCAGGATGTCGGCCACCGGCTCTTCCATGTCAGAGCCCGCAACCAGCACCGAGAAGACCGCCGTGATGTCCCCCTTGCCTTCGGGTCCGGGTCCGGCGCGTTCGGCAAGACCCATGATCGCCTGGGTCAGTGACGGCGGGAAGCCCCGCAGCGAGGCCCCTTCGCCGCCCGCGAGCGCGACCTCGCGATGCGCCTCGGCGAAACGGGTGACGCTATCGACCAGCAACAGGACATGCCTGCCCTGATCACGGAAGTGTTCGGCCACCGCCATTGCAGTCAGCGCACACATGCGCCGCATCAGGGGCGACTGGTCCGAGGTTGCGGTGACAACGACGCTGCGCGCCATGCCGACCGGGCCAAGCACCCTTTCCGTGAACTCGCGCAGCTCGCGACCGCGCTCGCCGACCAGTGCGATGACGACGACATCAGCCTCGATCCCGCGGGCGAACTTGGCCAGAAGCGAGGATTTCCCGACACCCGACCCCGCGAATAGTCCGATCCGCTGGCCGCGCACCAGCGGGAGCAGCGTATCGAACACCGCGACCCCGGTTTCCAGTCGCGCGCCCAGACGGCGACGGCCAGCTGCGGGCGGGGCGGGCGCGCGCAAGGCACGCGGATGCGGTCCGCGCAACAAGGGTCGGCCATCGAGGGCTTGCCCGGTCGCGTCGATGATCCGCCCGACCCAGCTGTCGTCCGGCGCAATTTCGGCCTTGCCCAGAAGCTCAACCCTGTCATCGATGGCCATGCCGTCGCCCGAGGCATCGGGCAGCACGCTGGCGCGTCCGGGAACCAGACGCAGGACTTCTCCTCCCGCAGTGCCGTCGCGGCTGTGGATCAGCACCCGATCACCGATGGTCGCGGTTTCCAGCCCCGTCACATCGATCAGCCCGCGGCGGGTTTCCACGATCCGGCCGACCCGTCGCACGGGTGCGCTCGTGGCGATTTCTGCCAATAGACCATCAAAAAGCCCAGCCACGGGATTCTCCCTTTGTTCGCTCTCAACCGTTTCTAAACGAATCACCCTTAAGCCTTGGTGAAGCAGGTCGAGGGAGAAGCCCCGATGTTCGATAAACTGGAACTCACCCGGATGGCGCAGTCGCTGGCCACCTACTCCGGGGCACGCATGGCGGTGATCGCACGCAATGTCGCGAATGCCGATACCCCTGGCTTCAAAGCCAAGGACATGCCCGCCTTTTCCGAGGTCTTCGCCGAAGACACCGGCACCATGCGTGCCACGCGGCCCGGGCACCTGATGTCCGCATCGCCGGCGGCCCTGCCCACGCCCGATGTCGCCAGGGGGCGTGAGGCCCCGAACGGAAACTCGGTCTCGCTGGAGGCCGAGATGGTCAAATCGGTCGAGGCGCGGCAATCGCAGGAAATGGCCCTTGCGATCTATCGTGCGACCTCGGACGTGATCCGGGCCAGTCTTGGCCGGCCGAGGTGAGAGGGTAGCACATGGGCAATGACCTGATCTCTTCCCTCGCCTTTGCGGCCTCCGGCATGGAGACGCAGGCGATGCGGCTGCGGGCCGTCTCCGAAAACATCGCCAATGCCGATACGCCAGGCTATCGCCGCAAGGTCATGACCTTCGAACAGGCGATGGACACCGGCCTTGTCGTGGCCGGACCGGTCAAGCTGGACCAGGGCGAACTGACACGAATTTACGACCCCGGCCACCCATTGGCCGATGAAACCGGTTACTACGACGGCTCGAATGTCGATCTGGTGATCGAAATCGCTGACGCGCGCGAAGCGCAGCGCAGCTATGAGGCGAATCTCAGGATGTTCGACCAGACCCGTCAGATGACGCAAAGCCTGTTCGACCTGTTGCGCCGATAGAGGAGATCCAGAATGGATATCAAGACCTCTTTCGTTTCCCAGGCCTATGCGAATGCCCGCAGCGCCGCCGCTCCGATGCCAAAGGCCGGGGCGGCGGGTGAGGGCTTCGCGAAGCTGGCCGGGGATTTCATGGGTGCTCTGCAAGAGCATGAGGCAACTGCACGCGCGGCAATGACCGGCGGTGCCGACCCGCAAGCCCTGGTGCAGGCGCTGGCCTCATCGCAACTTGCCGTCGAGACGGTCGCGACGGTGCGCGACCGCGTCGTCGAGGCTTACCAGGAAATCCTGAGGATGCCGGTATGACGGGCGGCATGACCGAGGCGATGATCTTCGACCTGACGCGCCAGGGGCTTTGGGTCTCGGTGGTGATGTCGGCGCCGCTTCTGGCCGTGGCGCTGGTGGTTGGGGTGGTGATCGGCCTCTTCCAGGCGCTGACATCGGTGCAGGAGATGACCCTGACCTTTGTTCCGAAAGCCGCGGCGATGCTCGCAGTCTTCTGGCTGTCAATGAGCTTCATGACCAATTCGTTGGTGTCGTTCTTTACCGACACGCTGATCCCACAGATCGCAGGGGGCTAAAAGATGGAGGCTGCGAGCTATACCACGCTGAACCGCCAATCCGGGCTGATGCGCGAGATGGGCGTCGTGGCGAACAACATCGCGAACTCATCGACCACCGGCTTCCGTCGCGAAGGGGTGGTGTTCTCGGAGTTTGTCGTTGCGCTGGACCAGGACCCGTCGCTGTCCATGGCCAATGCCAGTGGCCGAAATGTCGACCTGTCGCAATCGACGCTGAGCCAGACTGGCGGGCAGTTCGATTTTGCGATCCAGGGCGAAGGCTTCTTCCTGATCGAGACGCCTCAGGGTCAACGCCTGACCCGCGCGGGCAGTTTCACCCCTTCGGCGGAAGGCGAGCTGGTGACGCCCGACGGATATCGTCTGCTCGACGCCGGAGGGGCACCGATCTTCGTGCCTCCGGATGCCAGAGGTCTTGCGCTGGCGGCGGACGGAACGCTGTCCGCGGGTGGCCAGCCGGTCGCGCGGGTCGGGCTCTGGCAGCCGACGGACCCGTTGGCGCTGCGATATCAGACCGGCACGCTGTTCGAGGGAGGAGAGCTGGAACCTGTCGAGGGCGCGACCATCCTGCAGGGAATGCTGGAAGACAGCAACGTCGAGCCCGTGTCGGAAATCGCCCGGATGATCGAGGTCCAGCGCGCCTACGAGCTTGGCCAGAAATTCCTTGACGCCGAAGACCAGCGGGTCCGTGGCGTGATCAGCACGCTTGGCCGATAGGAGACGTGAATGAAGGCTCTTCAGATTGCCGCGACAGGCATGGCTGCCCAGCAGATGAAGGTGGACGTTGTTTCGAACAACCTCGCCAACATGTCGACCACCGGCTACAACCCTCGCCGCGCCGACTTTGCCGACCTGACGTATCAGCAGATGGCCCGCCCGGGCAGCATCACGGCGGCGGATGGCAGCATGCTTCCGACCGGCATCCAGATCGGCCTTGGCGTGCGTCCGGCCTCGGTCTCGGTAATCGTCGGACAGGGGTCTCTTGAGGCCACAGGGGCTGACCTCGATGTCGCTATCGACGGCAACGGCTATCTGGAGGTGCAGCTCCCCTCCGGTCAGACCGGCTATACCCGCGACGGTGCCCTGAAGCGATCGGCGGAGGGGCTGATTGTCACCTCGGATGGCAATCCCGTGGCGCCGGGGATCACCATTCCCTCGGACGCACGAGGCCTGACCATCAGCCCCTCGGGCGAAGTCTGGGCCGATTTCGCCGATCGGGTACAGCCGGAACTGATCGGCCAGCTCACCATCTCGTCCTTTCCCAACGAAAAGGGGCTGGAAGCGATCGGGTCGAACCTGTTCCTGGAAAGCCCGGCCTCCGGTGCTGCGTTCACGGGAACGCCCGGGCTTGAAGGCCTGGGGACGCTGCGTCAAGGCTATCTGGAAGGCAGTTCGGTCGATGCCGTGCGCGAAGTGACCGAACTGATCAAGGCGCAGCGCGGCTACGAGCTGAACGCCAAGGTGATCACGGCGGCCGACCAGATGCTTGCAGCAACGACGCAGGTCCGCTGATGTGGCGGCTTCTTCTGATCCTGGCCCTTGCGGTCCCGGCTGCGGCGGAAAGCGTGGTCGCCACCCGAACCATCCGGGCCAAGGCGGTGATCGTTCCGGAAGACCTGACGCTGGTGAACGCAGAACTTCCGGGCGCGCTGACCGACCTCGCCGCCGCGGTCGGCCAAGAGGCCCGCGTCTCGATCTACGCTGGAAAACCGGTGCGTCCGGGCGACCTTGGCCCGCCCACGCTCGTCGAGCGCAACCAGGTGGTGACGCTGATCTACGTTGCGGGCGGGCTTGCGATCTCGACCGAAGGGCGGGCGCTGGGCCGCGGTTCGGCGCAGGACACGATCCGGGTGATGAATCTCGGCTCGCGCACCACCGTCTCGGGCCGCATCGGCCCGGACGGGGCAGTATATGTCGGATGGAATGACTGAAATGAAGATACGATCCCTTTTGGTGGCGGCATTGCTACTTGCTGGCTGCGGCAAGCTGGAACAGGTCGGCCGTGCGCCCGAGTTCTCCGGTCTCGAAGGCACTGACCAGCAATACGCGATGTATTCTGCGGCGTTGCCTGCGGATGCAGGTCCCGACACGGCTAGCGAGGCTTCCTCGCTCTGGGCGGGGGGCACCGACTCGCTTTTCGGCGACAGGCGGGCAGCGCGGCGCGGCGACATCCTGACCGTGGTGATCGAGATTGACGACAGCGCGAGCATCTCGAACACCACAGGTCGAAGCCGCAATGGTGCGCAAAGCTCTGGCTTGCCTGATCTGCTTGGCATTCCGCAACGGCTCGACGCGGAACTTCCCCAAGGCGCAAGCATGGCGACGGCCTACGAGTCCAAGTCCTCTTCGACATTCAAGGGAGCCGGATCGGTGTCGCGGAAAGAGAAGTTGACCTTGCGGATCGCCGCGACCGTGGTCGAGGAGCTGCCGAACGGCGTGCTGCGCGTCGAAGGCCAGCAGGAGGTCCGGGTGAACTTCGAGATGCGCGAGCTGATCGTGACCGGCTATGTCCGGCCAAGCGACGTCTCGCGGCAGAACGAGATCACCTATGACAAGATCGCCGGTGCCCGCATCGCCTATGGTGGCCGCGGACAGATCACCGACATGCAGCAGCCAACCTATGGCCAGCAGGTCGCCGACATCGTGATGCCGTTCTGATCATGCTGCGCAAGATCATCCCCCTTCTCCTCGCCCTGGTTGGTCTGGGCGGAGGCGTGGGCGCCGGGTTGTTCCTGCGTCCGGCCTCGGAAGTCGCACGCCCAGCCGCAGGGCCCGAGGGCAAGGCCGACGGGATTGCCGAAGAAGCTGCGCCCAATGAGGGCAAGCCCAGCGAGGCTACGCCGGAATATGTCAAGATGAACAACCAGTTCGTCGTGCCGATTGTCGACGAGGGTCGCGTTTCCGCGATGGTCGTCCTGTCCCTGTCGCTGGAGGTCGAGCCGGGAAACACCGAAGCGGTCTATCAGCGCGAGCCAAAGCTGCGTGACGCCTTCCTGCAAGTGTTGTTCGATCACGCAAATATCGGCGGCTTTTCGGGATCCTTTACCGATGTCTCGAATCTTGTGGTCTTGCGGACCAGCCTCAAGGAAGCGGCGAGCCTGGTGCTTGGGACCGTGGTCGTCGATGTGTTGATCACCGACATCGCCCGCCAGGACAGTTGACGCCCCGTCGGTTTCTGGCGTCTGTCGAAAAGTGCTGGGCCAGTCATTCGCAGCCCGTCCGACGCGCAAGTCGGGCGGGCTTTCGCCCCTTCAACCTCTGTTTTGCGACCGCGAGGCCAGCCCATTCAGGGCCTGCACCCGGCCAAAGGCGGTCTGCGCCGCGCCGCGCGCTTCCAACCAGGTCGCCGTCTGGCGCGCGATGATCAGGTTCAGCTCGGCCCGGCGCACGTCGGCCCAACGCTCGTAGCCAAGCCCTACCTTGACCGCCGTCACCGGGTCGAGGTCTGCGGGCTGTGCAGCCTGATTGATTGCCCCCAGCTGCTTCCGGCTTTGGTCCAGTTGATCGGCAGTTGTGCGCAGTTGGCCGAGCCGGTGGTCAAGCATCAGCTGGGCAAGCTCGGCGAGGCGGGAGAGCTCCTTGGGCCGGTTCATCTTTTTCGTGCCTTCCGACGCAGGGTCTCGGCAAAGCGGATCGCGGCGGCGATCGCGCGGTAATGCTCGACCCGGATTTCCTGGCCGATCTCGACCGTCGCATGGATCGCCCGCGCGGTGGGCGGATCGCTGTGGATCGGCACGCCATGCACTGCTGCGCGCTCGCGTATCCTGGCGGCGATCTCGTCGACACCTTTGGCCACGCAGATCGGCGCGCCGCCTTTCCGGCGGTCCCATTTCAGCGCAACGGCATAATGTGTCGGGTTGACCACGACGACATCGGCAGCCGCGACGTCGGTCAGCATCCGGTTCGTGGCCACTTCCTGCGCGCGGTTGCGACGGGCCGATTTCAGGTGCGGGTCGCCCTCGCTTTCCTTGAACTCGTCCATCATTTCCTTGCGTGACATCCGGTGCCGCCGGCGATGATGGTGGATTTGCCAAAGGTAGTCCGCCCCGCCAAGTGCCAACTGGATCAGGAACAGGATGAACATCAGTTCCAGCACCATTCGAGCCATGAGGGCCGCCGACATTGCCGGGCTGAGGTAAAGGCTTGCCAGGATGTCCTCCAGCCGCTGCGCAAGGAAGTAGTAAAGGACAACGGAAACGAGGATGAGCTTGGTCGCGCTTTTGCCGAACTCGACCAGGCCTTCGAGGCCGAACTTCTGTTTGGCCATTGCAAGGGGCGAAATCTGCGACAGTTTCGGGGCGAGTTTCCTGGGAGCCACCACAAAGCCGCGACTGGCGATCAGGAAGGCCAGGACAAGGGCCGGCGCAAACAGCAGGAGGGCGAGCGGCGGCGCGGCAACGCTGAACACCAGGCCTCCGACAATGCCCGCGCCGCCTGCCGTGGCCAGACCAGAAAGACGGTCAGCCTGGTCGAGGATGACCATGCCGGCCGTGCCCGCCCTTTCGATCGCCCAGGCCCCGAAGCTGAACAGGGCCAGAAGCAGGCCACCCGTCGCCACTGCGGTCTGCAGATCGACCGACCGTGGAATGTCGCCATCCTTGCGGGCCTGATCCAGCTTTTGCTGCGAGGCCTCGTGTTCCTTGTCGGCTTCGTCGTCCTCGGCACTCATGGCGAAACGGCAAAAGGCTGGGCGAAATGTGCGCCATAGGCTGCAAGCCAGACTGAGAGGATCACCGGAGTTGCGATGGCCAGAAGGGCAAGCGCGCCAAGGGTCAGCGCGGGGGCACCGACCATCGAAACCATCAGCGTCGGCATCGCCCGGTTGATGGCGCCAAGGGCGAGGTTGTAAAGCATTGAAGCGATGACAAAGGGCGCTGCCAGCATGAAGGCCAGATTGAAGGTCCGCCCGATCAGGGCAAGGCTCCAGTCCGCAGCCTCGGCGGCCGACGGTCGCCCGCCCGCCGGCAGGATGTCGTAGGACAAGAGCACCAGCTCGGCAGCGCGGACATGCAAACCTGCTGTCATGGCCAGCGCGATCCCGGCAATCAGGAACAGGTTGCCGATCGCAGGCTGCGGCTCGGGGGCAGTGCCCGCAAAGAGCTGCGACAACGTTGTCGCCTGCGCGATGATCGCCGCAGCGGTCTGCAGCGCGACCAGAAAGAGTCGCAGTCCGACGCCGAGGACGAGGCCCGCAACCGCTTCGCCACCGAGGACAAGGAAGGACGGTTCCGTCCCGGCAATGCGGTCGACCAGAAGCGGGGAGACGACAAGTGTGAAGGCGACAACCAACGCCAGTTTGACCCGCTGCGGGATCGCGGCATCACCAAGTCCCGGCATCAGCGCCACCAGCGCTCCGATACGGACAAAGGCGAGGGCCGCCGCCCAGGCCAGCCCCTCGGCAAGGTCAAGAAGTCCGGACAGTTCGGCGATGATCCCGGTCACGCGGGCACCTGCCCCAGAAGGGCCGGTCGGGCATCCGTGCTGATCTCTTCGTAGGACAGCACGGGCATCTGCAGCCCTTTCGCCTGCACCACCGTCCGCAGAAAGCGCCTGCGACCTACCGAAGTCACAAGGGCCGGGTAGACACCAGTCTCGGCAGCCCGATTGACCCGATCAGTAAGCCCATTGGCAAGCCGGGAAAAAAGTTCGGGAGGTAGGGCCACATCACGCTGACCACGCTCGCCCTCGATCTGATAGGTCGAGAAGGTCTTCTCCCAGTCAGGCGCAAGCTGGATCAGCGGGATCGATCCGTCGGGGCGCTTCAGCTCAGCAACGATCTGAAAGCCAAGCCGCTGTCGGACATGTTCGCAGATCGCCTCTGGCGAGCCAAGCGCACGAGCCTCGGCCACCGCCTCGAGGATCAAGGGGAGATTGCGGATCGACACCCGTTCATCGAGCAGGAGCCGGAGCACCGCGTGCAGCAGGTCGAGCGGAACCTTGTCGGGCAGAAGCTCATCCAGGAGCCGCCGGTTCGCCTCCGCACGCACCGGGTCGGAGAGCCGCACAAACTCATCCAGAAGACGCCGCAGCCCACGCAGGGTCAGGAGCCGGGAGAGGTTGGCCTTCAGAACTTCGAGCAGATGGGTCGCAAGCACCTCGGTCGGCGAGACCACGGTCAGACCGGAAAGGGCCGCGTCTTCCTGCTGGTCGGGATGGATCCAGCGGGCGGGAGCACCATAGACCGGTTCACGGGCGTCCAGTCCGTCCGGGGCCGGGATCCCTTCGCTCAGCAGGACAAGTGCCCGATCCGGATAAAGCCGGTCCGATACGCGTTCGACCCCCTGCAGTCGGATACGGTATTGCCCGGGCGGCAGCGCACTTTCGTCAGTCAGGCGGATCTCGGGCAGGATGAACCCGAAAGCGGTGGCCACATGGTTGCGCATGTTGGCGATCCGGCTGTCGAGGCCCGTTGCCGGATCCAGCACCATTGCCACGAGGTTCGGGGCGAATTCGATGTGGATGTCGTCGAAATCTAGCACATCGCCGATCGACCGGGGCTTTGGCGGCTCTAGCGTCGGTGTGGCGGGCTGAGCGGCAGCCCCCGCCTGACGCGATTTCAGGAAAGCCAGCCCCCCCAGCCCGAGGGCCGCAAGCATGAAAGGCAGGAACGGCATGCCCGGGATCAGCGCGAAAAGCGCCATAAGTCCAGCAACCGTGCCAAGCGCGCCCGGATAGCGGCCAAGCTGGGCAAAGAACGAGATGTCGGCGGCACCCTTCTGGCTGCCCTTTGCAAGCAGCAGGGCAGCGGCAACGGAAATGATGACTGCCGGTATCTGGCTGACGAGTCCGTCCCCGACCGTCAGGATCGTGTAGGTCTCGAACGCGGTCTTTGCGTCGAGCCCGTGGACGAAGATGCCGACGATCAGGCCGACGATGATGTTGAGGCCGGTGATCAGCAGTCCCGCTATCGCATCGCCCTTGACGAATTTTGATGCCCCGTCGAGCGAGCCGAAGAAGTTCGTCTCGGCCAACTCCTGTTCGCGTCGGTGCTTGGCTTCGGCATGGTCGATGGCACCAGCCGACATGTCGGCATCGATGGCAAGCTGCCGCCCCGGCATTCCGTCCAGCGCGAAGCGGGCACCAACTTCGGCCATCCTCCCTGCGCCCTTGGTGATGACGATGAAGTTGACGATCAGGAGAACAATGAAGATCACGAGGCCGAGGATCAGGTCACCGCCCATGATGAACTGAGCGAACCCCTCGATCACGTAGCCGGCGGCGTCTGTCCCGGTGTAGCCCTTGCCGATGATCAGCTTGGTTGACGAGACGTTCAGCGCAAGCCGCAAGAGAAGCGACGCCAGGAGGATGGTCGGGAAGGCAGAGAAGTCCAGCGGACGGTCGATGAAAAGGGTGACTGTCAGCATCAGGATCGCAAGTGCGAAGGACACTGCAAGTCCGATGTCCAGCACCCAGGCCGGGACTGGCAGGATCATCATCACGATCACGGCCATCAGGCCAATGGCCAAAAGGATTGTCGGCCTGAAAATCGACTGAATCGAGAACCTGCTTGGCATTACGGGACCCCGATCAAGGGTCGTCCGCCCGCAACCGACGGGAAGAGTGAACCTTTCAGGCCCCCCGCCCCAGCGACAAGCAATGGAAATCCGTTGCTTCTTGCAGCGGGGGTCGGGGTTCCCAGCCGTGCATCCGGCATGTCGCCGGAAGCCAGCCGAGCGTAGGTCGCTTCGAATTTGGCCTGATAGGCTCTGGCATATTCCGGAGTAGCCGAATGGTAAGCCGCGGCGGCGAGCGCCCAATCGCCGGTTTTTGCGTATTGCTGTGCCAGGAACTCAGCGGCGTATGCGGCGTTCTGTTTCGGGTCCAGCATATCATCGACCGAGCCGAACGCCGCGCCATGCCAGCGGTAGTTCAATTGAAAGCAGCCAAGGTCGATGTTGGTTGCGCCGCCGTTCAGGGCCTTGTCGACGCTTGCTGCCGCCTCGGCGGCACTGCCAAACCACTTTCCTTCGCCACCGAAGTTTACTGTCCAGGGCCAGGGCTGGCCGTTTCGGCCGGTTTCCACTGTTGCGACGGACAGAAGCACGTCGAAGGGCACACCGGTGCCGGCTGAGGCATCGGCTGCGGCATCGCGGCAAAGCGAAGGCGGATCGCCACGAGACAATGCTGGCATGGGGGTCAGGAGGGCACCCGCCAACGCGAGACCGGGGAGACTCTGACGCAACTGGACGAAGGACATCTGCTTCCTTATTCACGCCGACGTACCCCGGCATTCTGCCGAGGTCCTCCAGGAGACTAGCGGGCGAATCTTTCCGGCAGGTTACCGAGAATCAGCCGCCATCCGGTGCCGCGACCGAACCCAGAAGCGCATCTATGACAGCCCGTGAGGCGGTGCTGGCCGCCACGGCACCAGCACCTCGGCCAAGAAGGCCGGCTGCAGGATCGGTCGGGGCCGGATCAGTCAGACGCGCGGCAGCCTGCCAGTTTTCGGGGGCTGCCGGATCAAGTGCCGACCAGTCGCCTTGCCACAGAGAAGTCCGAGCAGCAGCATCGGTCTGTCCGGCTGCAGCAAGCGAGGTTCCTGCGGCAGAGAGATCGCCGAGCTCCAAATTCGCCTTCGCCCGGAGCGCGGCAGCTTCGGCCCCGGGCAATCCGGAAAGCAGATCGACCGCTCGTCTCGCGTCGCGACGGCCAAGTTCGGCTGCCGCGGCCGCAAGACGAAGGTCTGGCTTGTCCGTGGGCTGAACTTTCCCGATCCAGACCAGGGCCGCATCGGGAAAGCCCAGAGAAAGAAGCCGGTTGGCGATGGCAAGGTCAAGCGCGGCATCAAGCTCGGGCGGGACCGCATCCGCAGGCAGCACGGCACGCCGCAGGAAATCATCGTCAGCCGCGCGGTCCGCAACGACGCGCCAAAGATCAGCGAGCGTGTCGCCTTGTGCGCCAGCGTCAAGAAACGCGGCCTCTGTCTGGCCGGATAGCCCGAGCGACAGGACAACGGCGCGCTCGACGGCCGTGGCAAGAGCGGTTCCGCTTGTCTCGCTCCTGAGCGCCAGAAGCGCGTCAGCCACATCGGAACCGATCGGTTCAAGCTGGCGAAAATGGGTTTCGACCAGGGTCACAAGGGCTTCGGCCCGATTGCCGTCAAGAGCCACAGCCTCGAGAGCGTGGTCCCGCGCTGCTGCGGAATCGCCAAGTTGCAGGTCGCTTTCGGCATCCAGAAGGGCCACCGCCCCCGGATCGGCATCTGGCGCGCGTTCCATGGCATCCCGGATCACTCGGGCGGCATCGACATCATCCCGGGCGAGGAATTTCTCGGCGAGCGGACTTCCGAGATAGCTGCGCAGGTAGGGAGGCAGGGCCATGAAGGCACGCAGGATGGCGTCACGGTTCACCCCCGGTCCGGCTGGCAGGCGGTCCCTTGCAAGGGCCGCCCACAGGGCTGCAGGTCCGTCGCAGTCAAGCATGGCGGCAAACGGCGTGTCGGGGTCACTTTCGCCATCCACCAGTCTTGCCATCGACCGGTAAAGTGTCAGAGGCCCAGCGTCGCCTTCTCGGCCCAAAAGATCCGCTTGCTGCAGGGCTTCCGCCCCGAAGCCGAGATAGAGGTGAAGGCGGACCGATCGAAGCACGGCCTCGGGATCCGGGGCGTCGAATTCGCCGTAAATGCCAGAGCGAGCCGTGGACAGCAGGTCAAGCGGCGATCTGTCCCTGCCCCACGAGGGCAGATCAAGCACTTCGTCGTCGGCGCAGGTCGCGGCGGGCAGCATGCCTTCGGCAAAAGCATCGGGATCACTGACGCGGATGCCGGGAGCCTCGCCAATGCGAATGCTGGACCAGGGCAGGGAAGTCGCATCGGCTGTCGGACGAGCCCGGTCCGGCGGTGGAAGCCGCAGGTCCACCACACCATCGGCGGCACCCCGGGCAAGCTGTTGCAGGAGGGCGTCCCGGATTGGTCTCAGTGACACCTCCCCGGTCGGAAGCGGCAGCGGGAATGCCGTCTCCGGATGCTGGACATCGGTCCCGGACGAGGCCGAAAGCCAGTCGTAACCTGCCTTGGTCGTGCCCCCGGACGCCGGAAGCGCGGCAGGTGTCGGATTCACGAACGCCGCCTCGAACTTGGAACCCTTCGGAGCAGCGCCCGGTTTGACGTCAAGAACGACCACGCCCGGCTGATATTCGAACGGAAAGAGATAGCAGTCGCATCCAAGCGCCACTTGCAGGGCGCCGGAAACAGCGTCGATGTCCAATCCGGCTATGCGGTTTCGAGAAATCTTTTGCCAGACACCCGAGAGATCATAGTCGGGATTCTTCAGACCCGCGACGGCAAAAGCATAGCCCTTGGGCGTGCGTCCGACTGTCCAATCCAAAGCCGCCGGAAGCTCGACCACCAACCGGGTGAACTCGCCATGTTCACCCGAATAGACGCGCATTGGTTCGGCCGAGACCGGCCTGACAAGGGCAAAGAGGACCAGAAGCAGCCGGATCATGCTGCCTCCTGCTTCAGGTTGCGCATCGCCTCTTCCAGGTCGCTGAAGCCCGGGCGCACGTGATGCGGAGTGTTCTGCCGACCGACTTCGATGCAGATGTTTGCCGGGTGGCGGTGCAGATTGGCGATCAGCACCTCTCGGATCAACTGGTAGAAATGAATGTCCTCCTCGATCACGGTCTTCACCCTTGCGGCAAAGGGGCCCATCAGGCCATAGGCAAGAAACACCCCTAGGAAGGTCCCGACCAGGGCTCCACCGATCATCTTGCCCAGCACTTCCGGCGGCTGGTCGATCGAGCCCATGGTCTTGATCACGCCAAGAACCGCGGCCACGATGCCCAGCGCTGGCAGGCCATCGGCCACAGTCTGCAGGGCATGGCTGGAGTGCATCGCATGGTGCAGTGTCGCCTCCATCCGCTTGTCCAGCACCTCTTCGACCTGGTGCGGGTCGTCGTAATTCATAGAGGCGGCGCGCAGCGTGTCGCAGATAAGCTCCATGGCCTCGTGATCGTGCTGGATCCGGGGATATTTACCGATGATTGCGGAGTTTTCCGGCGATTCGATGTGTTCCTCCAGCGCAACGGGGTTGGCGCGGGCAAGGCGGATCAGTTCGAACAGAAGACACAGAAGATCGCGGTAGTCGTCCGTCTTCCACTTCGGTCCCTTGAAGACCTTGCCGATGTCTTTCATCGTGTGCTTGACCCCGCCCATGTCATTCGAGATCAGAAAGGCCCCGATGGCGGCTCCGCCGATGATGATCATTTCGAATGGCAGGGCTTTCAGGATGATGCCCATCTTGCCGCCGGCAAGCGCGTAGCCGCCGAACACCATGACGAGGATAACGGCAATCCCGACAAAGCCGAGCATTTTGGCGTCCTGTTTTCGTTGTGGTTGCGGACAGTATCCGGGCGGTGGGTTAAGACTCTCTGACTAGTCTTTCGGCACCGTTGCATTGCGCCCGGCGACAATGACGCTTACGCCGTAGGCGGCTTCGGAGGACATGCCCGAAAGGATTGCCGCGGCCGACTCTGCCGGCATGCGTCCCAGGAAGCCGGCAGCGAATTCCGGTGACATTGTCTCGAACAGAGCAGCAGCGTCCTTGGGCTTCATCGCCTGGTAGACCGCGGTCAGCTGCTGGACATCTTTCTCGGCGGCGCCGTCAGCAACGGCAAGCGTGGACTTCAACTCGTCCTCAACGGCCTTCAGCTCTTCCATGCGCTTGGTGATCGCGGCATCGGCCAGGGCCAGAGCAGCGAGGCGGTCCTTGAGCGAGGCCTCTTGCACTCCGATCCGCTCTTCGCGCAGGGTCAGGGCGGCGGACAGGGCGCTGGGCATCTCGCAGGTCGTGGGATCCTTGGCGGGCTCGGCATCGGCCTTCGCCAGAGCCGCTCCGATGCCCGACCCCAAGCGCAGCGCCCCGGACGAGGCAAACAGCATGGCGACAACGAACAGCGTGCCTTGTCCCAGACGGCGGCGGCTCATTCTGCGGCCTCCAGTGCGTCACGAGCGGCGCGGCGGCGCACAAAGCGCAGCCGACGTTCCACTTCCTCCGATGCCTCGGTGGCGGGTGGTCGCGGCGTAGCGACTGCCGGGTCGGGCAGGTCGTGCAGCGAGGCAACGAGAAGCTCCAGCTTCCGCGCCACCGATTCGCCCCGCGCCGTCAGGGCCTCGAGGCTTTCGGCCGAGCCGTTTGCAGCTCCCCGTGCCTTTTCAAGCGCAACGGTCATGTCATCGACCTGGGCAGACAGGACCGCAATCGCCCCGCCCATGCCGGATTCCAGCGTGGTGAATTTCTTCAGTCGGGTCGAGAGCACATAGCAGTAGATCGCGGCTCCGAACGAGCCTGCTACAAGAAGAACATCAGAAATCAGGTTCATGGCTTCGCCTTCAGTTCAGCACGAATTCGGTAATCAGAAGGTCGCGGACCCGGCCTTCACCGGTGACAACCTGGATGCGCCGGAGCATCTGCGCCCGAAGCCGCGCCATCGCATTCGGGTCTTCGATGGATGCGGTGTCGATGGCACGCAGATAAGTGTTGATCACGTCCAGGATCCGCGGCGTCAGCGTGGTCACATCGGAAGCAGCGGACTCCACCACCTCAAGCTGCGCGGTGAACCGCAGATACTTGCTGCCCGAATCGGCACCAAGCGAGACCACGATGGTCTCCAGCGGTACGAACGCAACGCCCGTCAGGGGGCCAGGCGGGCGTTCTTCTGCAGCGCCCCCTTGGCTGCCGCCAAGGATCATGCCGGAGAATGTGGCGTAGAATCCGCCGCCGCCCAGCGCCAGGGCCAGGACAAGCCCGATGAGCAAGGGTTTCCTCGACCGCTTTCTCGGGGCCTCTTCGGGTATGGCTTCCGCCGTTGCCATGTTCATGCTCCGTTTCTCGGGATAGGGTGAACATAGTCCAAAGGTCACTAACCGATTGTTAAGGCGATCCGGCCAATGGTGAGGCCACGGCAGAACGCCGGAGCCGGAGAATCGCCTTGCAGAACGTGATCGCCATCTGGACCTCGCTTGACCTGCGCCGCCGCATCATCGTGGTCGGTGCGACGGTGGCAATGTTCGCGGCCGTCCTTGCGCTCAGCCGGATGGCGGGCCAGCCCGAGATGGGGCTTCTCTACGCCGGGCTTGAGCCTGCTTCGGCGGGCGAAGTGGTCGCGGCGCTGGATCAGCGCGGGGTCGCCTACGAGATCCAGGGTGATTCGATCCTGGTCGATGTGGCGCAGCGTGACGGCCTGCGCATGGCTCTGGCAGCCGAGGGTATGCCGGCGGCGGGTGGCGGGGGTTATGAGCTGCTGGACTCGCTTTCAGGCTTCGGCACCACATCGCAGATGTTCGACGCAGCCTATTGGCGCGCCAAGGAAGGGGAACTTGCCCGGACGCTTCTGGCGATGCCCCAGGTCAAGGCGGCCCGCGTCCATATCGCCAGCGCACCGACCCGCGCCTTTCAGCCCGAGGCCAAGCCGACAGCATCGGTCACGCTGACCACCGTATCGGGCAGGCTGGATGAAGCACAGGCGCAGGCCATCCGGTATCTGGTCGCCGGCGCTGTGGCTGGCATGACCCCCGACGCGGTGCAGATCATCGACACGGTCGCCGGGTTGATCGGTGGCCAGGACTCGCAGGAACTCGCCACCGGCAATGCCGATGACCGCGCCGCCGTGATCAAGGGCAATGTCGAGCGTCTGCTTGCAGCCCGGGTTGGCGCGGGCAAGGCCATGGTCGAGGTCTCGATCGACGTTGTCTCGGAACGTGAGGCGATCACCGAACGCAGGTTCGATCCGCAGGGCCGCGTGGCGATCTCCTCGGAAACCGAAGAGCGCAGCGGCTCCAGCACCGAACCCAGGGGAGAGGTGACCGTTGCCTCGAACCTGCCGCAAGGCGATGCCGGCGCTGGTGCCCAGGGCAAGAGCCAGACCTCCGAAACCAAGGAGCGGGTGAACTATGAGGTTTCGGAAACCCAGCGCGAGATTCTGCGCAGTCCTGGCGCGGTACGGCGGATGACGGTGGCCGTGATGGTTGACGGAGTGGTGACGACTGCCGCAGATGGCACCCGCGTCTGGGCCGCTCGTCCCGAGGAAGAGCTGGCAACCCTGCGCGAACTGGTGGCCTCGGCCGTGGGCCTGGACGAAAAGCGCGGCGACGTCCTGACCCTGAAATCGCTGGAATTCCAGGAGCTTCCCATCCCGGAAGGCACCGAGGCGACCGCGAGCCTGTTGCCGCCCATCGGTCAGATCGACGTGATGACGATCATCCAGACCGCAGTGCTTGCACTGGTGGCGCTGGTCCTCGGCCTCTTCGTGATCCGCCCGGTGCTGACTTCGGCCAATCGGCCGGCCCTGCGCGCACCGGATGCTCCTCTGGCCCTGCCGCCAGCGGTCCTGCCAGGAAGTGTCGCGTTGAACGGCGTGGTGGACGACGGTTTCGACTACGGGTCGTTCGCCGATGTTCGCGGCGATGTCACCCGCGAGGCCAGCGGCGACGGGGCCGAGGAAGACCCGGCCGCTCGGCTGCGCCGCCTCATCGAGAAGCGTCAGACGGAGTCGATTGAAATTCTTCGCGGCTGGATGGAACATGAAGAGGAGCGCGCCTGATGCCCGCCCTGCGTCTGGAGGCTTTCGATACACTGGCCGCCGCAGATGGCAGCATTCAGCCGCTGGTCGAGGCAACGGCCGTGGAAGAGGCCAAGGTCGCCTCGTTCGAGCAGGGCTATTCCGCCGGCTGGGATGACGCTGTCGCCGCCCAAAATGGCGACCAGACCCGGATCAGGGCCGATCTGGCGCGGAACCTGCAGAGCCTTGCCTTCACGTTCCAGGATGCGCGCAGCCATGTGCTGCAGGCGATCCGCCCGCTGATCCTCGAGATGGTCAACCGCCTGCTGCCCGAGGTCGCCCGAGAGGCTCTGGCTCCGACCGTGCTCGAGGCACTGACGCCCATGGCCGACGAGTTGGCAGATGCACCGCTGACCCTTGTTCTCAATCCCGCCGTGCGGGGTCAGGTAGAGGATCTGGTGGCGCAGGCCACGGGACTGCCGATGGTCATCGAGGAAGAGCCGTCGCTGCCCGAAGGTCAGGTCTACATCCGCTTTGGCTCGATCGAGACCAAGGTCGACCTCTCGCAGGTCACCGCCGACATTGCCATCGCCGTCAGGGCGTTCTTCAACCTCAAGAGCTGAGGACTTGTCATGGAAGACATTGCCGATACCAATCCGTTCTCCCAGGTGCCCATCGAGGTCACCATCTCGGTCGGACGGGCGCGACCGCTCGTCCGGGATCTCTTGCGGCTGTCGAAGGATGCAGTCCTGCAGCTTGACCGCAGGGTCGATGACCCGGTCGAGCTTTACGTCGGAGACCGGCTCATCGCCCGGGGCGAACTGACCGAACTTGAGGGTGAGAATGCGGGGCAACTGGCAGTCCGGCTGACCGAAGTCGCCAACCTGCGGGGCGGGTTGTGAGGCTTGGCTTCGGTCTTGCCGTCGCGGTGACGCTGCTGGCGGGACCGGCGCTGGCGCAGCAGATGTCGATCGACTTCGGCGGGGCGGGGGGAGGTGGGTCGTTGTCGCTGCGGTCGGTGCAGCTTCTGCTGCTGATCACGGTTCTGTCGATCGTGCCGGGACTTGCGGTCATGGTGACCTGCTTTCCCTTCATCGTCACCGTGCTGTCGATCTTGCGGCAGGCCATCGGGCTTCAGCAGGCCCCGCCCAACATGCTGATCATCAGTCTGGCGCTGTTCCTGACCTGGTTCGTGATGGACCCCGTTTTCACCGAAGCCTGGGTGAAGGGGATCGAACCGATGACCAACGGGACCCTGGAGGTCGGTCCCGGCCTGCAGGCCGCCATCGCGCCCTTCCGGGCCTTCATGGCGCTGCGGGTCGATCCCGAAACCTTGCAGACCCTGCAGGACTTGCGGTCCGCGACCCCGGTCACGGCGGCCGATGCGCCGTTGTCGCTGCTGGTGCCGTCCTTCCTTCTGTCCGAGATCCAGCGGGCCTTCGAGATCGGCTTCATGATCTTCCTGCCCTTCCTGATCATTGACCTCGTGGTCGCCGCGATCCTGATGTCGATGGGGATGATGATGGTGCCGCCCGCAGTCGTCTCGCTGCCCTTCAAGCTGGTCTTCTTCGTGGTGGCCGATGGCTGGGCGCTGGTTTCGGGGGCGCTGGTCAGGAGCTATTTCTGACCGGGGGCGACACCGGTGGCCGCGCGTGGACAGAAATTCAGACTGCAGAAAATCAACATGTTCCCGGTGGGCATTCAGGATTTGTAAAGGGTTCAGACCGAATGTCGAGCGGACCCCCCGATCGCGCGGTGAGCAGATTGCCCGCCCTCCGCGGGATTTACCCCGAGGGCGTCAGGTCAACAGGCCGCCCGGGACGATCCACCAGTCGGGATGACGGGCGGTGAGGAATCGGGCGGCGGTCCTGGCGGCGGTTGCGTCGGGGTAAAGGCCGAAATGCGTGCCGCCGGAGCCCGACATGCGGGCCAGAAGACACGCGGGTGTCCCGGCGAGGCTTTCCAGCACCGTCGTCAGGACAGGGGCGAGGCGCTGGGCCGGGGCGACGAGGTCGTTTCGGGTCTGCCCGTCCAGCCATCCGGCAAAAGCGCCGCCAGACGCCAGCGCCGCTGCGGGGAGGTCGGGCAGGGACGGAGCGTCGCTTCGGGGCAGCGCGGCAAAGACCTGTGGCGTCGGCACCGGCACACGCGGGTTGACAAGCACGCACCAAAGCGACGGCAGCGAGGGCAGGGGCGCAAGCACCTCTCCGATCCCCGTCATCCGGGCCGGACGACCGGAAAGGCAAACCGGCACATCCGCGCCGAGGCGCAGGACATCGGCGTCAGAGGGCAGCGGCCGCCCCGTCAGCCGGGCCAGCGCGCGCAGGGTCGCTGCCGCATCCGCCGACCCTCCGCCGATGCCGGAAGCCACGGGCAGGTGTTTGTCCAGCACGAGGGCCGCGTCGGTCACACCCATCGCGCGGGCCGCCCGCAGCACCAGATTGTCCGGCCCGGTCTGCAGGGCGACCCCTTCCGGCCCGGTCACCGCCAACGAGAGCCCCGCCCCGGGAGAGGCGGTGACCACGTCCGCGACATCCGCAAAAACCACCAGACTTTCCAGAAAGTGGTAGCCGTCGGCCCGGCGCCCGGTCACATGAAGACAGAGATTGATCTTGGCAGGCGCAGTCTCGCGGACTGCGTCAGTTGCCATTCTCGGCGGCCTCGACAGCGGCATTTGCCGGGGCCTCAGCCTGGGCCTTGCCCGCACCTTCCTCGGCCATCACCGTATCCAGCCCGACCTCCAGCTTGCGCAGGATGCGGGCCCTGTCCTTTTCGGTTGGCTGGAACGAGAGCGCGCGCCGCCACTGGAACCGAGCCTCGAGCCTGCGGTCGTTCATCCAGTAGACGTCACCCAGATGGTCGGTGACGATGGGATCGACCGGCTCGAGGAGCGAGGCACGCTCCATCGGTAGCAGCGCCTCGGCATAGCGGCCAAGCTTGAAATAGGCCCAGGCGAGACTGTCGATGATGTAGCCCTGTTCCGGGTCACCCGCCACGGCCTTCTCGATCATGCCAAGAGCTTCGTCAAGCTTCTCTCCGCGGTCCACCAGGCCATAGCCGAGATAGTTCAGCACTTGCGGCTGGGTCGGGTTCAACTCCAGCGCCCGGCGGAAGTCAGCTTCGGCCGCCGCCCAGTCCTTGGACTGCTCGCTGACGATGCCGCGATAGAAATACAGGACCCAGTCTTCGGTGTTCGAGGCCTTGGTCAAGTCGATGGCCGCAGTGTAGGCCTGTTTCGCCTCGTCAAACCGCTCTGCGCCGCGCAGCATGTCGCCAAGCGCGAACTGCACGTTGGCGAGACCGCTGTTGGCACGGGCCAGGGCCTGCAGCGCCTCGATCGCGGCGTCGGCCTTGCCCTGTGAGCGCAGCGCCCCGGCCCGGCCGATTTCTGCGGTCACGAAGGCAGGGTCGTCCGCGGGAAAAGCGGTATAGGTCTGGGTTGCCAGATCGTATTGGCCGAGTTCCTTCAGCACATCTGCCGTCAGCAGAAGCGCGTCGGAAAGTTCCGGTCGCAAATAGCCCGCAATGCGCAGGTGAAGGAGCGTGTAGACCGGGTCCGCCTGGCCGTTCAAGGCGGTCGAGATCGTGTAGAACACTTCGGCAATCCCGTCGCGGGCGGTCCCGACGGTGTCGAAGGGAATCGGCTCGCCCGCCTGCAAGCGGCGGCGGACCGCATCGACGATCGGGTCGGGCGAGGTGCCGAACGAACGGTCGAGCAGAGCGATGGCCTCGGCGTTGCGCTCCAGCTGGCTCAGGATCTGCGCACGGGCAAAGACGCCGCGCCGCATCATCACGATGGGGCCGGCGGCCTTGCCCGAAAGGATGTTGTCCGCGCCTTCGAAATCCCCGACCGAAGCCAGCGCAAGGGCCTTGTGGTAGTAGCCGAAAGCCTCATACCCCTTGGTCCTGGTCACCGCGTCGAAAGCCTGGATCGCTTCGGACATCTTGCCCTCGCCGACCTTGGCCCAGGCCAGGATCAACTGGTTCGCCAGGTCGCCTGCATCGCGCCCTGCCCCGGATGCGGCTTGGATACCGGCATAGTCCTCGCGCTTCGCCTTGTCGGCAAGCAGAACAAGGTCGGCAAGCTGGCTGGGTTCGCCCGCGACGGCGCTGCGCATCCGGGCGGCATCGATGGCGAGCGCAAAGTTTCCGACACCGACCTGGGCCAGGATCGCCCCGTCCAGCAGCGTCGGGTTGGCGGAATCGGCGAGGATCGCCTTGCCGAACCAGCCGGCTGCCGCGCGGAAGTCGTTCTCGCTTTCGGCGATCCGGGCAGCGAGATAGGCCCCGGTGTCGATGTCGCTGTTGGCGTAAAGCGGATTACCCAGCGTCGCCGCCAGCGCAAGGGCGGTCAAGGTGCGGGAAAGGACAGAACGCATGGGCATCTCCTACCGTGGCCAGTGGAAGCTAGCCCGCCGGATGCGGTGGCGCAATGTGGCCGGGCCATGCAGAGCGGTCGCGCCACCGAGATTCGGACAAGCTTTCGTGAGTCGCGCCCCTTGACGCGTCACATATTGGGGTAGTTCGGTCCGCCGCCGCCCATCGGGGTGGTCCAGACGATGTTCTGCGACGGGTCCTTGATGTCGCAGGTCTTGCAGTGGACGCAGTTCTGGAAGTTGATCCGAAACGTCGCGGCCGCGCCTTCGCCCAGCACTTCGTAGACGCCCGCCGGGCAATAGCGCTGGGCCGGTTCGGCGAACTTCGGCAGATTGACGGCGATGGGGACCGAAGGGTCCTTCAGCACCAGGTGCGGCGGTTGCGCCTCGTCGTGGTTGGTGAAGGAGAATGCCACGTTGGTCAGCCGGTCAAAGGACAGCTTGCCATCGGGCTTGAGGTAGTCGATGGGCGCGAAGTCCTTGGCGAGGCCGGTGGCGGCGGCATCGGTTTTCTTGTGGCGAAGGGTGCCGAAGGCGGTAAGGCCGATGCTGTTCAGCCACATGTCAAGGCCGCCGCCGATGAGGCTGGCAGTCAGGCCGTAGCGCGACCAGAGCGGCTTCACGTTGCGGACCTTCCTCAGGTCCTTCCCGATGGCCCCGGTGCGCACGTCGGTCTCGTAGGCCGTGAGTTCATCCCCCGCGCGCCCGGCCGTGATGGCGGCATGGGCGGCCTCGGCGGCGGCCTTGCCCGAGAGCATGGCGTTGTGGTTGCCCTTGATCCGGGGGACGTTCACCAGTCCCGCCGAGCATCCAAGCAAAGCCACACCCGGCGCGACCATCTTCGGGATCGACTGCCAGCCGCCTTCGCTGATCGCGCGGGCACCATAGGCCACACGCTTGCCGCCCTGCAGAAGCTCGGCCACCATCGGGTGGTGCTTGAAGCGCTGGAACTCCATGTAGGGGTAGAGGTGGGGGTTCGCATAATTCAGGTGGACCACGAAGCCCACATAGACCTGATTGTTTTCAAGGTGATAGATGAACGACCCGCCCCCGGCGTTCTTGCCAAGGGGCCAGCCCATCGTGTGGGTGACGGTCCCCTCGCGGTGCTTGGCCGGGTCGATTTCCCAGATTTCCTTCATGCCGAGGCCGAATTTCTGCGGGCAGTGGCCTTTGGAAAGCTGGTATTTCTCGATCACCTGCTTGGCCAGGCTGCCGCGCACGCCTTCGGACAGGAAGACATACTTGCCGCGCAGTTCCATGCCGGGCTCGTAGGACGGGCCGGGCTCACGCGTTGCCGGGTCGCGGCCGAATTCGCCGGCGACGACGCCGACGACCTTGTCATCCTGGAACACAAGTTCCGAGCAGGCCATGCCCGGGAAGATCTCGACGCCCAGCCCTTCGGCGACGCCCGCCATCCAGCGGCAGACATTGGCCATCGAGACGATGTAGTTGCCGTGATTGCTCATCAGGGGCGGCATCGGCCAGTTCGGGATGCGGACCTTGCCAGCGGGGCCAAGGACGTAGAAGTTGTCTTCCCTGACTTCGGTCTTGATCGGCGCATCCATCCTGCGCCAGCCGGGCAGCAGCGCATCAAGGCCCGACGGGTCCAGCACCGCGCCTGACAGGATATGCGCGCCGACTTCAGAGCCTTTCTCCAGCACCACGACCGACCGATCCGGGTCCAGCTGCTTCAGCCGGATCGCGGCAGACAGGCCCGCAGGCCCGGCGCCGACGATCACGACGTCATAGTCCATCTTCTCGCGCTGGATCGCAGTCATCGCTTGTCCTTCCCCGGGCGGCCCCGGCCTGCCCCGAAACACTGGCTTCTTGCGGCGTCCCTGTTGCCGGAACGAGGACCCGAGGTCAACCGTGACGCAACATCATGGCGACTGGACCCGGGCCTGCCGCAGCGGTCTGTCTTGCCGGCGACAGGGTGCCGCCTGCACGCGGCATGCCCCCTTGCAATTCGGGGCTTCATCGGGTGAGGTGGAACCGAGCAAAGCCCGAAGTCATGGATCGAGCCCCGATCCGTGACTTCTTCTTTTACTGTGGAACGCCGATGGAAAAGATTCCGATGACCCGGCGCGGGTTCGACGCGCTGGAAGCCGAATTGAAGCAGCTGAAGACGGTCGACCGTCCGGCGATCATCCGGGACATCGCCGAAGCGCGCGAGCACGGCGACCTGTCAGAGAACGCCGAATATCACGCTGCCCGCGAAAAGCAGGGCTTCATCGAAGGCCGGATCAAGGAGTTGGAAGGGACGCTGTCCCTGGCAGAGGTCATCGACCCGACAAAACTGTCCGGTCCCGTCAAGTTCGGCGCGACCGTCACCCTGGTCGACGAGGACAGCAATGAGGAAAAGACCTATCAGATCGTCGGCGAGACCGAGGCCGAGATCGAGAACGGGCTTCTCAACATGCGCTCTCCGCTGGCCCGCGCCTTGATCGGGAAAGAGGAAGGGGATTCCGTCGATGTGAAGACCCCGGGCGGGACTCGAAGCTATGAGATCCTCAAGATTCGCTACGTCTGATCCGGGGGCGTCCTGGTGAAACCGGTCAAGGACCCGCCCAAGAACGACAGCAGCCTCGGTGCCGGTCCTCTGGCCCGGCTGAACGATCCGCCAAACCGGGGGATCGAGGTCGCTGGTGCCGGCCTGAGCCTGTTCTGGATCATCCTGATCCTGGTCTATGTGCTGATCGCTCCGCCCGGCAGCGAGACGCGCAGCTTGGGTCTGGTGGTGACATCGCTGATGGTCTTTCTGCCCATCGCGCTGATCTGGGCGGTCGTCGTCACGCTGCGGTCGATCCGCGAGCTGCGGGCAGAGGCCAGGCGGCTGCAGGCCACGCTCGATGCCATGCGGTCTAGCCATGTTCAGGCGCAGTCGCAGGCCCAACCGTTCGGCCTGAAGCCGTCGGTGGAAAGCAAGATCGACGAAATCGCGGCTTCGACCATCGAGGCGCAGACCGTGCCAGCGACCTTCACCTCGCGGCGGGATGCCGCGCTGTCGGTGCCCTCCGTGGACCACAAGGCGGCATTGGTGACGCCGCAAGCCGACCCGACACCGGAAGAGCCGACCCTTGCGCTTGGCACCCCGGCCGAGGATTTCCGCCCGCCGCTGCCGGTCACGACTCTCATCCGCGCCTTGCAGTTCCCGGAGACGCCCGAGGACAAGGAAGGTTTCCGTGCCCTCCGGCTGGCGCTGGAGGATCGGACCTCGGCCAAGCTGATCCGCGCGGCGCAGGACGTTCTGACGCTCCTCAGCCAGGATGGCATCTACGTCGACGATCTGCAGCCCGACCTGTGCCGCCCCGAACTTTGGCGGCGCTTTGCGGCGGGCGAACGCGGTCGGTCGATCGCGGCGCTGGGCGGCATCCGTGACCGGGGGTCTCTGGCGCTGACGGCGGCGCGGATGAAGGCGGACCCGGTCTTCCGCGATGCCGCGCACCATTTCCTGCGCGCCTTCGACAAGACCTTCGCCGCTTTCGAGCCAAACGCCACGGATGCCGAGCTTGCCGATCTGTCCGATACCCGAACGGCGCGGGCCTTCATGCTGTTCGGGCGGGTGACGGGGACGTTCGATTAGACCGGCTGGCGGAACGTTTCGCATGTCGTCCCGCGCTGCAAGGGAACGAGTTTCCTTTTTGGCCGGGGCATGCCGCGGGGGGATGAAACCCTGTTCCGCCAGGCGTATGTTGGTGGAAAGTCTGTAGTCCAACCGAAGAGGTTTGCAATGGCCATCCGCATCAACGACATCGCCCCCGACTTCACTGCCGAGTCCACGGCCGGCACGATCCGGTTCCACGACTGGCTGGGCGACAGCTATGGCATCATCTTCAGCCACCCGCGCGACTTTACCCCGGTCTGCACGACCGAATTCGCCGCCGTGGCGCAGCTTGCCCCGGAATGGGCCAAGCGCAGGACCAAGGTGATCGGCGTGTCGGTCGACAGCGTCGAGGATCACGGCAAGTGGAAGCGCGACATCGAGGCCTTTGGCGGTGCGCCGGCAGACTTCCCGATCATCGACGACACCAGCCTGACGGTGGCCAAGGCCTATGACATGCTGCCCGCCGACCATTATCTGCCGACCGAGGGGCGGACGCCGGCGAACTCGGCCACGGTGCGGACGGTCTATATCGTCGGACCGGACAAGAAGATCCGGTTGTCGATGACCTATCCGATGTCGATCGGGCGCAACTTCGCGGAAATCCTGCGCGCACTGGACGCGGTGCAGAAGACCGATGGCGTGCCGCTGGCGACTCCCGCGAACTGGGTGCCGGGGCAGGACGTGATCGTTGCGCTGGCGCTGAACAACGACCAGGCGAAAGAACGGTTCGGCGATCTGGACATCAAGCTGCCCTATCTGCGTTTTGCCAAGTCTCCGGTTTAAGCGGTCCGCCCATTAAACAGGCGATCCGCCTGAAATGCAGGCGTAGAAAAGGTCGGGCACCGGGGACGGGCCCGGCCCTTTCGCATGAGCGGCGATCCGGTTTGCCGGTCCGGGCGCGGGGTCCCTACAACGGGTGCACCATGCCGCGCGATCACCTTGTCCTTCCCTTGCAGAGCCAGCGGGCCTTTGGCCAGGCCTACGTGTGGCTGACCACAGCCGGGCCGGTGACGCGGCTGGCGGACCTGCGGCAGGAAGGTTCGGCGCGGGCGATGCTGCCCCGATCCGCGCCGGAGCGGCCGGAGGTGGTGTTTCTGAACACTTCGGGCGGGCTTACGTCGGGCGACCGGATCGGCTTTGCGCTGACCCTCGGGGCGGGAGCGAAGGCGCAGGCAACGACACAGACGGCCGAGCGCGCCTATCTGGCACTGCAGGGGCCTGCGGGGCTGACCGTGTCGATGGATGCGGGTGCGGGTGCGGACCTTGTCTGGTTGCCGCAGGAGACGATCCTGTTCGAGGGCTCGGATCTGGAGCGACGGACGGAGATCCACCTAGGTGCCGGCGCGTCCTGCCTGATGCTGGAGTGCGTGGTGCTTGGGCGGCGCGCGATGGGCGAGAGGCCCCGCGCGGCGCGGCTGTTGGATCGGCGCAGGGTGACGCTATGCGGACGGCCCTTGTGGGTCGAGAATGTGGCGCTGGATCGGGGCGCGCTGGCGGTTGCCGATGGCGCGGCTGTGCTGGACGGAGGCGCGGCCTTTGCGACGCTGGCGG
>NCDY01000121.1 GCA_002280405.1 Rhodobacterales bacterium 32-66-9
GTCCGGGTAAAGCGTGCCCTGGGCCAGGAACTTCGCGCCGCCGACAGCGGTCGCGTGCTTCTGGAAGACGTCGATGAAGAGCCGCCCGATGGTCTTGCGCTTGACCTCGGGGTCGGAAACCCCCTCCAGCGCGCCGAGGAACAGCGCGCTTTCGTCGGCATGGATCAGGGGCATGTTGTAGTGGTCGCGGAACATGGTGACGACCTGTTCGGCCTCGCCCTGCCGCAGAAGGCCGTGATCGACGAAGACGCAGGTGAGCTGGTCGCCGATCGCCTCGTGGATCAGGACCGCCGCCACCGAGGAATCCACGCCCCCCGACAGCCCGCAGATCACCTTCGCATCGCCCACCTGGCCGCGGATTTTCCGAATGGCTTCCTCACGGTAGGCCCCCATCGTCCAGTCGCCCCGGAAGCCCGCAAGCCGGACGAAATTCGCGTAAAGCTGCGCGCCTTTCGGGGTGTGATGCACTTCGGGGTGGAACTGCACGGCATAGAAATGCCGCGCGGGGTCGGCGGTGATGGCAAAAGGCGCGTTGGGCGAGGTGCCGTAGACCTGGAACCCGGGGGCGATCCGGCTGACATGGTCGCCGTGGCTCATCCAGACCTGTTCCTGCGCCTGCGGGCCGGCCTCGGGAGGGAACCAGCCCGCGAGGAACGGATGCGTGAGGTCGGTCGGGGTGACGAAGGCGCGGCCGAACTCTGCCGTGCCCTGGCCGCCTTCGACAAGGCCGCCGAGGCAGTGCATCATCACCTGCTGGCCATAGCAGATCCCCAGGATCGGGACGCCAAGATCGAACACGCCGGCCGGCGGCATCGGCGCGTTCTCGCGGTAGACGCTGGCCGGGCCGCCCGAGAAGATCACCGCCTTCGGCGCGAAGGCCTGCAGAAAGGCCTCGTCGACGCGGTTGTAGGGATGGATCTCGCAGTAGACGTTCAGCTCGCGCAGGCGGCGCGCGATCAGCTGGGTCACCTGGCTGCCGAAGTCGATGATGAGAAGGCGGTCGTGCTGGGTCATGCGCCCGCGTAGCGCGAGGCTTGCGGCCGTGCAAGGGGTGGCTGAGGGCAGAGTTGGGGGTTTCACACCCCCAAACCCCCGCGGAGTATTTGCGAAATGGGCAAGGGAGGGTCGTTTTCGAGAAAGCAGCATGTCGGTTTTGGAAAGGATTGGCCGGTTTCGGGGGGCGGAGGGGAGGCGTTTGGCGGCATAAGGACGGCATGCAAGTGCCGGAGGCCGAGATGAACGACGTAGCAGGGCGCAGATCGCGCAGTGGCGGGGGCGCAAGCCGTCGGGCGGAACGCACCGCGATCAGTTTCGAGACCGCCCGCTTCATCCAGCGCAACATCCCGAACTTCGAGATCCTGAACGAAGAGGCGTTGCAGATCATCGAATGGAACGCCGAGACGGTGCTGGAAGAGATCGGCGTCAACTTCGTGGAGAACCCCGGGGCGCTGGAGCGGTGGCGCGCCGCCGGGGCGGATGTGAAGGGCGAGCGGGTGCATATCCCGCGCGGTCTTGCCCGCAAGCTGTGTGCCTCGGCCCCTGCGGCTTTCACCCAGCATGCGCGCAACCCCGAGCGGAACGTCGAGGTCGGCGGCCGCAACCTGGTGCTTGCGCCGGTCTACGGCCCCCCCTTTGTCCGCGATGCGGCCGGCGGGCGGCGCTATGCCACGCTGCACGATTTCCAGAACTTCGTGAAGCTGGGCTACATGTCGAAATGGCTGCACCATTCCGGCGGCACGGTCTGCGAACCGACCGACGTGCCGGTGAACAAGCGCCACCTCGACATGCTGCACGCGCATATGGTGCTGTCGGACAAGCCCTACATGGGATCGGTGACCGAGCCTTCCCGCGCCGAGGATTCGGTGGCGATGTCGAAGATCCTGTTCGGGGATGACTTCGTCGACCGGAACACGGTGATGACCAGCCTGATCAACATCAACTCTCCGCTCACCTTCGACGGCATCATGATGGGCGCGCTGGAGGTTTATGCCAAGGCGAACCAGGCCGCGATCATCAGCCCCTTCATCGTCGGCGGGGCGATGGCCCCGGTGACGGTGGCGGGAACGCTGACGCAGGTGCTGGCCGAGGTTCTGGCGGGGGTGGCCTACAGCCAGCTTGTCCGCCCCGGTGCGCCGGTGATCTTCGGCGCCTTCGTGACCTCGATCGACATGAACTCCGGCGCGCCGACCTTCGGCACGCCCGAGGCGGCGCATATCACCTATGGCGCAGGGCAGCTTGCCCGGCGGATGAACCTGCCCTACCGGTCGGGCGGGTCCTTCTGCGGGTCCAAGCTGCCCGATGCGCAGGCGGCCTATGAAACCGCCAACAGCCTGAACATGGCGCTTCTGGCCGGGGTCAACTTCATGCTGCATGCCTGCGGCTGGCTGGAGGGGGGGCTGGTCAGTTCCTACGAGAAGTTCGTGATGGACGCCGACCAGCTTGGCACGCTGCACCATCTGGCGCAGGGCATCATGATGGACACCAACGGCCAGGCGATGGATGCGATCCGCGAAGTCGGCCCCGGCGGGCACTTCCTGGGGTGCAGCCACACCCAGGCCAATTTCAAGTCGGCCTTCTGGCGCTCGGACCTCTTCGACTACAAGCCCTTCGAGACCTGGGCCGAGGAAGGCGCGCGCGACACGCAGGCGCTTGCCTCGGAGCGGGTGAAGAAGCAACTGGCCGATTACCAGGCCCCCGACCTTGATCCCGCCACGCGGGAGGCGCTGGAGGAGTATGTCGCCCGGCGCAAGGCCGAGATGCCGGACGCCTTCATCTGAGGCCGAAACAGGGGCGGGAAAACCGCCCCTTTCCAGTGGATTGCAGAGTCAGGCCATGCCGCCCCTGCGCAGGAACTGGGCCTCGGCCAGGAGGGCGATCAGCACTTCGATGTGGCGTCCGACCGAATAGGCCGCGTCGCCGGCGATCCGTGTCGCCTCAAGCTTTGCCTCGACCGACATGAGCGAAAAGACCGTGTCCTCGGGCGAGACGCCGCTTCCCACATAGCGGCGCAGGTCGCGCTCGCGGCGGTATTCCTGCAACCCGAAGCGCGCGGCGCGCATCAGGAGCCTTGGGCGGCGCAGGCTGGCAAGCATGGTGCGGCAGTCGGTCATCGGGAACTCCATGGCTGGGCCGGGCCATCCTGCCTCAACACAACCTTGCGTTGCGCAAACCACGTTTGCAGCGCGCGGAGGTTACCGAACAGTTTAAGATTTCTGTCGAATTGTCGAGGTTAGCCGCAAGGTTAACGAACAGGTAACCAATTCCACCCAAGGTTGTAGCCGTCCAAGGCTGGACTCATTGCAGCCGGGGTGTGGACAAAAACGGGACGATTGAATTGCCAGAATTGACTGCTGCCAGCCTGCCGGACTGGCTTCCCCAAGCTGTGCGTCACTACCTTGATCATACCGAAGAAGGCACATCGCTCAGGGAACTTGCGCGGCGCGAAGGCCTGCATGCCTCGACCATTCTCAGACAGGTGCGGCGGTTCGAGAACCGCCGCGAAGACCCGCTGATGGACGAAGCCCTTTCGGCCGTTTCCCGCCGCTTTCTCCGCCAGTCCGATGTCCCAGCCCGAAAGGATGATGCCCCCATGTCTGTCCACCCCCGCCTGACCGGCCCCGGCGACGCGCCCGAAATCTGCGACGAACAGGCGCTTTTGCGCGAAGGGATGCGCGTGCTGCGCCGACTGGCCGAACCGAATGCAGTCATGGCGATTGCGCCCGACCTGGAAAAGGCCGTGGTGATCCGGGACTTGCCGGACGGAAAAAGCCTGCGCACGGCGGTGCTGGAGCGGTCGGTGGCCCATGCCTTCGCGCTGAAGGACTGGGTCAGTTGCCGCAAGCCGGGGCGGGTCTCGACCTACGAGATCACCTCGGCGGGCCGTGCGGCCCTGAAGCGGATGGTGGATGACGAGGACCGCCGCCGTCACGGCATGGCCGAAGCTGCCGCATCTTTCGGGGACCAGCACCGGGTCTGGGGCGAACGCGAGGTGATGGATGACGCGGGCCCGCGCCGCGTGCGCTACAATCTTGCCGAAAGCCCGGTTGCGCTTTTGGGCCGCCGCCGCGACCGCGACGGAAAGCCCTTCCTCGAACCTGAACTCGTGGCCGCCGCCGAACGCCTGCGCGAGGACTTCGAGCTGGCGCAGATGGGCCCGCGTGTGGCGCAGAACTGGGACCGGTTCCTGACCGGGGGCGATCGCGGAGGTTTTCAGTCCGACAGCGGTCTGGCGGAAGGGCCGTCTTCGGCCCGCTCACGCGTTGCCGCCGCCCTGCGCGACCTTGGCCCGGGTCTTGGCGACGTCGCCCTGCGCTGCTGCTGTTTCCTGGAAGGTCTGGAAGTCGCCGAAAAGCGGATGGGCTGGGCGGCCCGCTCGGGCAAGATCGTGCTGCGCATCGCATTGATGCGTCTGCGCCGGCACTATGAAGACACCTATGGCAAGTCCGGCCCGCTGATCGGCTAGAGATCGTGGCGGCCAGAGATGTGGCGGCCAGAGATGTGGCTGCCAGAGAGCCGCACCTGCGGAAGGGGAGGGACGGGCCCGGCCCGCCTCTCCCCCTCTTCCGGGGCTTCCCCAACCCCGGGACCGCGCGCCGGGCCGGGTGGCAGGCCGCGCGCGAACCTCCCGCCAGGCGCTACGGGCAGCCGACGGACGGGCTGGCAAGGCTCCGGTCCCCCGGATCCCTTCGGCGACGACCGGTGCCGCCCTGCCTTCGACATTCCGGCTCTGCTTCGGGCGCATGGCGGTGCGGCGATCTGGAACTGGCAGGCGACGTTGCCTTGCGGATGAAAGCGTCGTATCTGAGAGGCAGCCAGCCGGTCAGGGGGAATATTCCGTGCGCGACCTCAGACTTCCCGAAGGCCGTCACCCGGAAAAGGCGCACCGGCCGGACAATGCCCAGCCGAAAAAGCCCGCCTGGATCCGCGTGAAGGCCCCGACGTCGGAGGGCTACAGGAAGACCCGCGACATCCTGCGGGACAAGAAGCTGGTCACTGTCTGCGAAGAAGCCGGCTGCCCGAATGTCGGCGAATGCTGGTCCCAGGGCCATGCCACCATGATGATCATGGGCGAGATCTGCACCCGGGGCTGCACCTTCTGCAATGTCGCGACCGGCAGGCCACAGACGCTTGACGCCTTCGAGCCGGGACGGGTGGCCCATGCCGTCGCCGAACTCGGCCTGAGCCATGTCGTCGTCACATCCGTCGACCGCGATGACCTTGACGATGGCGGGGCCGAGCACTTCGCCCAGACGATCCGTGCGATCCGGCACCGCGCGCCGCACACGACGATCGAGGTCCTGACCCCCGACTTCCTGAAATGCCCGGCCAGCGCGCTGGAAAAGGTGGTCGAGGCGCGCCCCGATGTCTTCAATCACAATCTCGAAACCGTGCCCGGCCTGTATCACGAGGTGCGTCCCGGCGCGCGCTATTTCCATTCGCTGCGGCTGTTGCAAAGGGTCAAGGAGCTGGACCCGATGATGTTCACCAAATCGGGCATCATGGTCGGTCTGGGTGAGGACCGGCAAGCCGTACTTCAGGTGATGGACGACATGCGGTCGGCTGATGTCGATTTCCTGACCGTCGGCCAGTATCTGCAGCCGACGCCCAAGCACCATGGCGTCGAACGGTTTGTCACGCCCGAGGAATTCAAGGCATATGAGACGGCGGCCTGGGGCAAGGGGTTCCTGATGGTCTCGGCCACGCCGCTGACCCGGTCATCGTATCATGCGGGTGACGACTTTGCCCGGATGCGATCCGCGCGTCAGGCGGGGCGCGGCTAGGTCCGGCGCGTCCGGGGGGGCGGTCTGTGTGCCGCCGATCCGGCTGCCGGCTTCACTTCACGGTCGCCACGGCCAGAAGATATTCCGCCACGGCCAGCCGATCGCTTTCCGGCAGCCGCGCCATGTTCTCGACCACATCTGCCATGAGACCCCCGACACTGTCATATTCCGGCGTGAAGCCCGTCGTCAGGAATCGCACGATGTCGCCCGAGGTCCAGCCCAGCTTGCCGGGCGTGATGTTCGGGATCCGCCCGTCGCCCGAGGGGTTCGGTGCCCCGCCCAGCCAGCGCGCCGTGTCCATCGCGCCGAGCAGGTTGCGCTGGGTGTGACACTCGCCGCAATGCGCCATCGCCTCGGCGATGTAGCGCCCCCGGGTCGCGGTCGGCGCAAGATTGCCCGGCACCGCCCAGTCTTTCGAAAGGTACAGCAACTTCCACCCCCCGATGCCGGCGCGGATCGAATAGGGGAAGCGGACTTCGTGCGGCTGGCTTGGCGTGGCATCCGCGGGCAGGGTCTTCAGGAAGGCGTAGAGGTCCGCCACGTCGCGCAGGTCCATCCTGGCATAGGACGCATAGGGCAGGGCAGGGTAGTAATGCGTCCCCTCCGGGCTGACCCCGCGGGTGAGTGCGTTCGCAAGATCAAGCAGCGTCCAGGTTCCGATGCCCTGCGCGGGATCCTGGCTGATGTTGGGGGCGATGAACGTGCCGAAGGCGGACGGAAAGCGTTGCCCGCCCGACAGGACCAGCCGGGCCTCGCCCCTTGCCCCGGCGGCCATGTGGCACGAGGCGCAGCCCGCGGCCCAGAAGACCAGCTCGCCCGGCGCCGGATCCCCGGTCAACCCGGCCAGATCCGCTTCCGTCAGCGGGTTCGGGCGCGCTGATCGAGACGCAAAGTCCAGCGCGGCCGACGCCACCGGGCCAATCACGGACCAATGCCTCGGCGGTCCAGCGTCATCCATGCCGGCCAAAGCCCGAAATACTCGATCCCAACGATCACCAGGCTGATCGCGACGACGCCGAAGACCAGTTTTACCCGGCTCTCCGATGGGGGCCTTTGCACCCAGCGTTTCGCACGCATCAGCCAGTTCAGATAGGTCATCCGTCCTCCAGGAACCTGACCTTGCCGATATAGGGCAGGTTGCGGTTGCGTTGCGCGAAGTCGATGCCGTAGCCAACCACGAACGCATCGGGTATCTCGAAGCCCGTCCAGTCGGCCTTCACCGCCACTTCCCGGCGCGAAGGCTTGTCGAGCAGCGCACAGACGCGCAGCCGCTTCGGCTCGCGTGCCTGCAGAAGGTGGATGACATGGTGCAGGGTGAAGCCCGTGTCGACGATGTCTTCCACCAGCAGCACATCCCGTCCCGCGATCTCGCCCCGCAGGTCCTTCAGGATGCGCACCTCGCGGCTGGAATGCATCGAATCGCCGTAGGAGGACGCCTCGAGAAAATCCACCTCGACCGGCAGTTCGATCTCGCGCACCAGATCCGCGATGAAGACGAAGGAGCCGCGCAGCAGGCCCACCACCACCAGCTTGTCCGTGCCCTTGAAATGCGCGGTGATCTCGCGCGCCAGCGCCTCGACCCGCGCGGCGATCGCCTTGGCGCTGATCATCTGGTCGATCACATAGGCGGGATGGGGGGGGCGATCCGGCATTCAAGGCTCCACAGGCATGACTCCTTTCCTAGCGTTCAAAGCCACAGTTGGCGAGCCATCACATGCCGCCCGCTTGATCTTGCGCGGAACCCAAGCCACATCTGCGGCAAAACGGACCGCCAATGCCCAGCCATTCCGAGACCAAGCGCCTGCCTTACACCGCCAGCCAGATGTATGATCTGGTGGCTGATGTTGAGTCCTATCCGAAGTTCCTGCCCTGGAACTCGGCCGCCCGCATCCGCTCTTGCAGGCCTGTCGACGGCTGCGGCCAGGGCACCTGCATGGTGATGGAGGCCGACCTTGTCATCAGCTTCAAGGTCTTCCGCGAACGCTTCGGCAGCCGGGTAACCCTCTGGCCCGAAGCCCGCAGGATCGAGACCGAATACCTTGACGGCCCGTTCCGCCACATGCGCTCGACCTGGGCCTTCCGTGACATTCCGGGGGGCTGCGAGGTCGATTTCCATGTCGATTTCGAATTCCGCAACGCCATCCTGCAAGGCATCATCGGCGTGGTCTTCAATGACGCCATGCAGCGCGTCGTGCGCGCCTTCGAACGCCGCGCGGCCGAGCTTTACGGGCCGGCTCCGATCTGATCGCTACAAAAAACCTCGCAGGCGCGTCGGTGGAACCGCTTTCCTGCGTATATCGGTTGGAGCGAACCGGAGGGACCCATGCGCCTGCTTGCCTTTCTGCTGACCTGCCTTGCCCTTTCCATGCCCGTTGCGGCAGAAATTGTGCGGCTTGGCGATCGGTTCTACAGCATCGACCTGCCCGCCAACCCCAAGGGGGCACCCTTGATTCTCGCCTTGCACGGCGGCGGCGGCGACCCTGACCAATTCGCGTCGTCCTCTGGCTCCTCAACATTGCGGTGGTATTTCCCACCGCAGAACTGCCCAGCTCGTATCTGATTGGTGGGGATAACCTGCCCGTCATCGACGGAGACGAACACGATTTTCGTCCCGCCGACCCCTCACCGTGTGTTATTGGCCTCAAGGCCAAAGGGAAAGCAGGCAAGGCCGACACCTCTGGCTTTGTGCAACGAGAGGAGTCCCGGGGATACTTGTTAGCCGCCTAGTGGTGGGGGTGCGCCCTCATGCACTAAGGCTGCAGGTTAACTCCCCAGGGGACTTCCCCGAGGGAAGTAGTTTATGGAAAAACGTCCTGTCCTGATAGATCTGTTGGAGGCGTTGGTTGAGGCCTGGTCCGACACCTACACCGCTACGGATATCCGTGCAGACGTTGAAAAAATCATCCTCCTCAAGCGGGCCCGAGACAGGCTGCTGGAGGAAGGTCTCCAACCGACAGAAACCATTGATGGTTTCTACACCGGAGTTTTTCTTCGTGAACAGTTCGGCAGCACTCCGCCGTGAAAACCTTGATGCCAGAGAAGAACGTATTCTCGAACTGCTCGAGGTCGGTACCCCTCTCACCACTATGGCCGAGATCACCGGCCTTAACCGCGATTATTGCAGCGACGTAGTCAAAAAACTGTGTCGCGAACGCGGGATTACCTACAACCCCATCGAAAAAAGCCGAGGTGAATTCCCGGTCGGCATCACGGAAGATAGTCGCCAGTTTCGTGCAAAGATCGGGAACATCCTCTATGACCTGCGTCAAGAGGATCACCACGTCAAAGTTGCACTCGACACTGGCGTCATCGCCAAAAATCAAGTGCTCGCTTCTGAGTTCCCCAACGCTTACAGTTGGTCCTTGGGGCAGTTGGAACGCCTTGCCCGCCGCACCAACATCCCGTTCAAGGAAATGATGCTCAAGGCATTGATGACCACCGAGGAATGGAACCTCTATTCGCAATGCGTGAAGAGCTTGAAACCTACTTCCGTCTAAGCTTCCAGCTTCGACGCCTCAACAACCCTTTGGTGCAAGCCAAGGCTCGCTCTGAGCTGAAGAAACTAGCCCACACAGCTCGAAATCCGAAGATCCGTCACCGAGCAATTTCTGCCCTGCAGGACTCCCCCAGGGACTTGGCGGGAACCAACTGACGGCTCGAATTGTCGCCCATATGTGGGTCTCTCCCCAAAATTGGAGAGACCTTCTATGGCGATTTCCCTCGACTCTTCGCGTGATGAACTCCTGACCGAATTTGGCAAGGAGACGCTGAAGGATCGATACCTCCTCCCGGGTGAAACCTATCAGGGTCTCTTCGCCCGTGTGGCGTCGGCGTATGCCGACGATGAAGCCCACGCTCAGCGCCTGTACGATTACATTTCGAAGCTGTGGTTCATGCCGGCAACTCCGGTACTGTCCAATGGCGGAACTGAGCGTGGGCTCCCCATTTCCTGTTATCTGAATTCTGTCGATGACAGCCTCGAAGGCATTGTCCGCACCTGGAACGAAAACGTCTGGCTCGCCTCGCGCGGTGGCGGCATTGGCACCTATTGGGGCAATGTGCGCGGCATTGGCGAGCCAGTAGGGATGGTCGGAAAGACCAGTGGGGTTGTACCGTTTATCCGCGTGATGGACAGTTTGACGTTGGCGATTTCGCAAGGGTCGCTCCGCCGAGGGTCGGCGGCGGTCTACATCGACGTCAACCACCCCGAGATTGAAGAGTTCCTCGAGATCCGCAAGCCGTCGGGTGATTTCAACCGCAAGGCTCTCAACCTCCATCACGGCGTTCTGATCACCGACGAGTTCATGGAAGCGGTTCGCAAGAATGATTCCTTCGAACTCAAGAGTCCGAAGGACGGGTCTGTGCGTGGTACCGTCAACGCGCGATCGCTCTTTCAGAAGATCGTCGAAACTCGGATGGCCACTGGTGAACCTTATCTGGTCTTCATCGACACCGTGAACCGCGCCATTCCGGTGCATCACCGCAAGCTCGGCCTCAAGGTTTCAACTTCCAATCTCTGTTCGGAAATCACGCTGCCCACCGGCAAGGATCACCTCAGCAACGATCGGACGGCGGTATGCTGCCTGTCCTCGGTGAACCTCGAAAAATGGGATGAGTGGAACACCGACACTCAGTTCATCGAGGACGTCATGCGCTTCCTCGACAACGTCCTGCAGGACTACATCGATCGTGCTCCCAGCGATATGGATCGCGCGAAATACTCGGCAGAACGTGAGCGTTCAGTGGGTCTGGGCGTGATGGGCTTCCATTCGTTCCTGCAGCGCAAAGGCATCCCGATGGAATGCGCTTTGGCCAAGAGCTGGAACATCAAGTTCTTTCGCCACATCCGACAGGCCGTCAACGACGCGTCCAAGATACTCGCCGAAGAGCGCGGAGCATGCCCCGACTGGCTGGATGCTCCTCACGGAGACCCTCAGCGGTTCAGCTGTAAGACGGCAATCGCGCCCACCGCGTCGATCAGCATCATCTGCGGCGGCACCAGCGCCTGCATCGAACCGATCCCGGCGAATATCTACACCCACAAGACCCTGTCGGGC
>NCDY01000122.1 GCA_002280405.1 Rhodobacterales bacterium 32-66-9
CGGCGCGGCGCGCAAGGCGCACCGTGGAAACTTGCGCAGATCGCGCATGACATCTGCGGCACCGCCGCCCCGAAGATCCCGGAAGGCGGCGCGCTTGGCCGGATGATCCTCGATCACTATGACGACATGCTCACCTTCTACGGCCGCGAGCTTGGCCTGCGCATGGCCCGCAAACACCTCGGCTGGTATCTGGACGAAGCCGGTCTGCCCCATGCGCGTGAGGCGATCCTCACGTCCACCGACCCCGCCGAGGTGATCCAGCTTCTGGAGCAGGCCTTCGCCGAGCTGGAATTGGCCGCATGACCCCCTACCGCGCACCCTATCCGGTGCCCGGCGTGATCTGGGCGTCGTTGCCGTTCCCGACGCTGCTTATCGACCAAAGTGCGATGATCGTCGAGGTGAACCCGGCAGCCGAGACCTTCCTCAACGCCTCGCAGCGCAGCCTGGTCGGCCAGCCGGTCTTCGACCGCCTGTCGATCGAGGCTCCGATGGAAGAGGCCTTGCTTCGCGTCCGCGCCAACCAGTCGCCGCTGAACATCAACGACGTCGACGTGACCACCGGCGAAAAGCCTCCGGTCCAGTGCACGATCCATCTGGCACCGATGCACGATAACCCCGACATCGTGATGCTGATCCTGTCCCCCCGCGAACTCGCCGACCGCATGGGCCGCTCGATGGGTGCCAAGACCGCCGCGCGGTCGGCCATCGGCATGGCGGAAATGCTGGCGCATGAAATCAAGAACCCCCTGGCGGGCATCTCGGGCGCGGCACAGCTTCTGTCGATGAACCTCTCTCCCGAAGATCAGGAGATGACCGACCTCATCGTCGAGGAAACCCGCCGCATCGTGAAACTTCTGGAACAGGTGGAGCAGTTCGGCAACCTCCGCCCGCCGGACCGCAAGCCGGTGAACATCCACGACGCCCTCGACCGCGCCCGCAAGTCCGCGCTTGTCGGCTTTGCCGCCCACATGTCCATCGTCGAGGACTACGACCCCTCGCTGCCCGCCACCTTCGCCGACAGCGACCAGCTGATGCAGGTCTTCCTGAACCTGATCAAGAACGCCGCCGAAGCCTGCAAGACCGGCGGGACGATCCGGCTTCACACCTTCTACGACCTCTCCTTGCGCCTGCGCCGCAAGGACGGCCCCTCTGCCGCCTTGCCGCTGAACGTCGAGATCATCGACGACGGCCCCGGCATCAAGCCGGAAATCGCCGCCAGCATCTTCGAGCCCTTCGTCTCGGGCCGCGAGAACGGCACCGGGCTTGGTCTGGCGCTCGTCTCCAAGATCATCACCGACCATGACGGCTGGATCTCCGTCGATTCCACCCCCGGTCGCACCGTGTTCCGCGTGTCGCTGCCCATGGCGCCGCGCGAGAAGAAGAAGGAAGCCCGCTGATGGATGGCACCATCCTTGTCGCCGACGACGACCGCACGATCCGCACCGTCCTGACCCAGGCGCTGACCCGCGCGGGGTGCAAGGTCCATGCGACGTCCAGCCTCATGACGCTGATGCGCTGGGTCGAAGAGGGAAAGGGCGACCTTGTCATTTCCGACGTGATCATGCCCGACGGCAACGGCCTTGACGCACTGCCCCGGATTGCCAAGCTGCGGCCGGGACTGCCGGTGATCGTGATCTCGGCACAGAACACCATCATGACCGCGATCCAGGCCGCCGAGGCCGAGGCGTTCGACTATCTGCCGAAACCCTTCGACCTGCCCGACCTGATGAAGCGGTCCGCCAAGGCGCTGGACCAGAAACGCCGCAGTGCCAGGGTGGTCGTCCCCCCGCGCGAGCCCGGCGACGATCTGCCTCTGGTCGGTCGCACCCCGGCGATGCAGGCGCTGTATCGGCTTGTCGCCCGGGTGATGAACACCGAGCTGGCCGTGCTGGTCACCGGCGAATCCGGCACCGGAAAATCGCTCATCGCCAGGGCGATCCACGACTTTTCCGACCGCCGGACCTTGCCCTTCATCGTCGCGCAGGCCACCGATCTGGCGGGCATCGACGGCCCGGCGACATTGCTGTCGCGTGCGCGTGGCGGCTCGCTCGTCTTTGACGAGGTCGCCGATTACGACGCCGACACCCAGGGCCGCGTGGTCCGCATGCTCGACATGCTGGGCGACAAGGCGCCGCGCGTCATGGCAACCAGCCAGACCGATCTTTCCGCCCGGATGGAGGCCGGCCAGTTCCGCCAGGACCTTTTCTACCGGCTCGGCGGGGTCACCCTGCATGTGCCGTCCTTGCGCGAACGGGTGGAGGACATTCCCCTGCTCGCCGATCACTTCCTGGCCCGGGGCGAGCGCGATCTCGGAACCGTCCGCCGCCTGTCGCAACCGGCCGCCGACCTGATCCGCGCCTATTCCTGGCCCGGCAACGTGCGCCAGCTGGAAAACACCATCCGCCGCCTGCTGGTGACCGCAACCGATACCGACATCGCAAGGTCCGAGGTCGAGCTGGTCCTCGGCCAGCAGCCCAGCCCCGAGCCGCTGACCGGAATCGGTGAAGGAGACAGACTCTCGGCCTCCGTCGCCCGGCATTTGCGGCGCTACTTCGACCTGCACGGCGGCCAACTGCCGCCCGTCGGCGTCTACCAGCGCATCCTGCGCGAGGTCGAAGCGCCACTGATCGAGATCGCGCTGGATGCCACCGCCGGCAACCAGGCGAAATGCGCCGACCTCCTCGGCATCAACCGCAACACGCTGCGCAAGAAGATCACCGATCTCGACATCCGCGTGAACCGTCGCCGAAAGTTGATGTAGCAGCTTTACGCCACCCTGTGTCTTTTCGGTTTCACCCCGCCGCGCATCTAGATATGGTGGCAGGCGGGGGGCGCACGCCCGGCAGTCGGGCAGGGCAGGGTGGATCGGGCGGTGACCAAGGATGTCTGGCAGCGGTTGTCGCGCTTGCGTCGGCAGCGCCGGGTGCAGACGACCGTCACGCTGGGCATCGTGTTTCTGGGCCCGGTCCTTGCCGTCCTGACCTTTCTTGCGCTCGGGCCGCTGAACCGGGGTGCCGCCTCGCCCGCGCTGCGGCTGATCCTCCTTGCCGACCTGATCTATGTCCTGCTGATCGCCGCCCTCGTTCTTGCCCGGGTGGCGCGGCTGATCGCCGACCGCCGCTCGCGGTCTGCCGGATCGCGGCTGCACATGCGGCTCTCCGGCGTCTTCATGCTGATCGCGCTGGTCCCGACCGTCCTGGTCGCCGTCTTCGCGGTCCTTTCCATCAACATCGGGCTTGAAGGCTGGTTCTCCGACCGCGTCCGGTCCGTCGTCGGCTCCTCGCTCTCTGCCGCCCAGGCCTATGAGGCGGTGCAGAAGGACGACCTCGCCGCCGATGTCGTGACGCTGGCGGGCTACCTGAACGACGCCAAGCGCCAGAATACCTTTCTGCGCGACGACCAGCTGCGCCCGCTCCTCTCCCAGGCCCAGGCGGTCGTCCAGCGCGGCCTGAAGGAAGCCTATCTCGTCGATGGCACCGGCGCCTTGAAGACCCGGGGCGAACGTTCGTATCTCTTCGGCTTCGAAGCTCTGACCGAGGAGCAGCTCAGGCTTGCCCGCCAGGGCAATACCGTCCTCATCCCGGACTGGTCCAACAACGAATTCCGCGCGTTGGTCCTGCTGGATGCCTATGCCGACCGCTACCTCTACGTCACCCGCACCGTCGACGGCTCGATCCTGTCGCTCCTCGACGAAACCCAGGAAACCGTCCAGCTGTACAACCAGCTCGAATCCGAACGCGGCCGGCTTCTCTTCAACTTCGGCCTGATCTACCTCGGCTTCGCCCTGATCCTGATCCTTGCCGCGATCTGGCTTGGCCTTTGGTTCGCCGAACGCCTGTCGCGCCCGGTGGGCCGCCTCGCCGGGGCCGCCGAGCGGGTAGGGGGCGGCGATCTTGACGTGCAGGTGATGGAAGAAGAGGGCGATGACGAGATCGCCTCGCTTGGCCGCCTCTTCAACCAGATGACCCGCCAGTTGAAAGGCCAGCGCGAAGCCTTGATCGAAAGCCACGCCCAGACGGAAACCCGGCGCCGCCTGTTCGATTCGGTCCTGTCGAACGTCACGGCGGGCGTCGTCGGCCTTGATCCGGATGGCGACATCGACTTCGTCAATCGCGCCGCCGAACGTCTGCTGGACCTGGCCGGTCGCCAGGTCGACACCCCGCTCGCCGCGGCCGTGCCAGAGTTCTCCGCCCTCTTCGACCGCCTGCGCGACGGCACGGGCAGCGCGGTGCAGGAAGAGGTGCGGCTGAACCGCAGGGGCAAGCTTGAAAGTCTGCTTGTGCGCATGTCGACGCGCCGCAGCGACGCGGGCGAGCTTGAAGGCTATGTCGTCGCCTTCGACGACGTGACCGACCTGGTCAGCGCCCAGCGGATGGCCGCCTGGGGCGACGTCGCCCGCCGCATCGCGCACGAGATCAAGAACCCGCTGACCCCGATCCAGCTTTCGGCCGAACGCATCAAGCGCAAGTTCGCGACGCAGGTCCGCGACCACGAGGATCTGGAACAATACACCGACGTCATCGTGCGTCAGACCAACGACCTGCGCCGGATCGTCGACGAGTTCTCCAAATTCGCCCGGATGCCCGAACCCGACCGGCGCGACTGCGATCTTGCGGCTCTGCTGAAAGGCGCGGTGCTTCTGCAGGAAAACGGCCAGCCCGGCGTGCGCTTTGCCAAGGCAATCCCCGAAGGTCCGCTGACCCTGGACCTTGACGCGACAATGATCGGACAGGCCTTCACGAACCTGATCAAGAACGCTGGGGAAGCCATTGAAAGTTATATTGAAAATGGCGCAACACCGGGGTTTGTCCCCGAAATCCGCGTGGCCCTGGCGGCGGATGACGCCGAAGCCGTGATCCGCATCAGCGACAACGGCATCGGTCTGCCTCCCGACCGCGCCCGCCTGTTCGAACCTTACGTCACCACCCGCGACAAGGGCACCGGTCTTGGACTGCCGATCGTCAAGAAGATCATCGAGGAACACGGCGGAACGCTCGCCCTGCTCGATGCGCCCGTCTTCGCGGGCTGCGATCATCCCGGCGCCATGGCCGAGATCCGCCTGCCCCGCACCACCCGCAAGCGTCTGCGGACGCATATTCCGCTGGGCGCAGCGCCTGGCGTCAAGGAGGCCCAGACATGAGCATTCTGATCGTCGATGACGAAGAGGATATCCGCGAGCTGATCGGTGACATCCTGCGCGACGAAGGCTATGCCACCCGCCTCGCCGCCAATTCCGACGACTGCATGGCCGCGATCAACGCGGAAGCGCCATCGCTGATGATCCTCGACATCTGGCTCAAGGACAGCCGGATGGACGGGATCGACATTCTCAAGACCGTCAAGCGCGACAATCCCGACATTCCCGTGGTGATCATCTCTGGTCACGGAAACATCGAGATCGCCGTCGCCGCGATCAAGCAAGGCGCCTACGATTTCATCGAAAAGCCGTTCAACATCGATCAGCTGATGGTCGTCGTCGCCCGCGCCATGGAAACCGCGCGTCTGCGCCGCGAGAACCACGAGCTGCGCCGCCGCGACGTCTCCTCGTCCGAAATGGTCGGCTCATCGCTTGCCTTCAAGGCGCTGAAGGGCAACCTGGACAAGGTGACCCGGTCCAACGCCCGCGTCATGCTGACCGGCGAGCCCGGGACCGGCAAGGAAATGGCCGCCCGCTACATCCACGCCCAGTCGAACCGTGCCGCCGCCCCGTTCATCACCGTCTCCTCCGCCTCGATCGAGCCGGAGCGGATGGAAGAGGTTCTGTTCGGCCGCGAGACCCCCGAACGCGGCGTGGAGCCCGGCCTGCTTGAGCAGGCGCATGGCGGGATCGTCTATTTCGACGAGGTCGCTGACATGCCTCTTGGCACCCAGGGCAAGATCCTGCGTGTCCTGACCGAACAGCAGTTCACCCGCGCCGGCGGGTCCGACAAGGTCCGTGTCGATTTGCGGGTGATCTCGTCCACCTGCCGCGACCTGCGCACGGAAATCGGCCAGGGCCGTTTCCGGCAAGAGCTTTACGACCGCCTGAACGTCGTCCCGATCGCGGTCCCCTCGCTTGCCGCGCGGCGCGAGGACGTGCCCGATCTCACCCGGCACTTCATCGACTGGTTCCACAGGACCCAGGGCTTGCCGAACCGCACGCTTTCAGAGGAAGCCAACACCGTCCTGCAGACATTGCCCTGGCCCGGAAACATCCGCCAGCTGCGCAACGTGATCGAACGGGTTCTCATCCTGGGGGACAGCACGGGTCCGATCGAGGCGGCCGAAATTCCCGGTGCGGAACCGAAACCCGAGACGGAGACCTCGCTTTCACTCTCCGGCACCATTGCGACCCTGCCCCTGCGCGAGGCGCGCGAGCTTTTCGAACGCGAGTATCTGCTGACCCAGATCAACCGCTTTGGCGGCAACATCAGCCGGACGGCCAGCTTCGTCGGCATGGAACGCTCGGCCCTGCACCGCAAGCTGAAGTCGCTGGGTGTCGTCGGCTCCACGCGCGCGGGCCGGGGGTTCGGCGAGCTCGAGGAATAGCCCGTCGCCCTAAAGCTCGCGGAACCGCTTTTCCTGCCGCGCCGTCCAGCGCACGCGCAGGCTGTAGCCGAACTTCTCCAGCGC
>NCDY01000005.1 GCA_002280405.1 Rhodobacterales bacterium 32-66-9
CTGCTTCGCTTGGAATAAACTCGCCGATCAGCCTTGGCGCATCATGTCCCTCGGATTGCGCCAATGGGCGCATGGGTTCTAATCAATGCGCGTTGGTATGACATAGGAAATAGAGGCGCTCAATCCTGCCAATATCCTGCATTTTATCCGTCTATATGTAAAACAATTCGTCACCGTGTATTTCGCGCACTTGCCGCACATTGCGTTGACGATGGCAAGCTGATGACCGAAATTTCCTTTGTGCCGCACCCGGCACATCGGAATTACGCCGCATCAACTTGGGACGTTCACAAATGAATCGCGATTTCATTCGGAAGGCCGTCGAAGAGGCCGATCTCAACGCATTGCGCCTCGCGCTCCTGCAAGCCACGGGCGACCCGGAATATGCAGCGATCCCGGTCACCCGCATCGATGTGCGCGCCGGCGCCGGCACCACCTATGTCGTCGCCGAGGAGCATCGCGAAGCCCTGATCGACAGGGCCGTCGCGTTCCTGAGCGACGCGCCCGAGAGCCATCTGCGCACCGTGCCCAGCGACGAATATCTCCGCGATATGATGGAGCTGGTCGCCGGCGGCGAACCGATCAGCGACAAGGATTTCGATATCCGCAAGCCCGTCCCGGCTTTCGATGCCTATCCGCGCTGCGCAAATTGGAGCGACGGGCCGGTAAGCCTTTCCGACGATTTCCAGGTCGTGATCGTGGGCGCCGGCTTCAGCGGCCTCGGCATGGCGGTCCAGCTCGAGCGCCTCGGGATTCCTTATGTCATCTACGAGCGCCGCTCGGAGATCGGCGGGACGTGGAGCATCAACACCTATCCCGATGCCCGCGTCGACACCCCCAGCGCGATGTACGAGTTCAGCTTCGAGAAGCTTTATCCCTGGACCGAGCATTTCGCGCGCCAGGCCGAGGTGCGCGCCTATCTCGAGCATATCGCCCGCAAGTTTGGCATATTCGACAAGATTCGCTTCAACCATGAGATTAAGGGCGGGCGCTTCGATGAAGTCGCCTCGCTGTGGCGGCTCGACATCGTGGATGGAAGCGGGGCGCAGGTTTCGGTGGCCGCGAACCACGTCATCAGCGCATCCGGCTTGTTCTCGACCCCGCGCGAGCTTTCGGTCGAGGGCGTCGACCAGTTTGAAGGCGAGATCGTCCACAGCACCGAATGGGACGAGCGGCACAGCGCCGCGGGCAAGTCGGTGGCGGTGGTGGGGAACGGCTCGACCGGAGTGCAGCTTCTCGGCCGGATATCGGACGACGCGAAGCAGACCTTTGTGTTCCAGCGCACGCCGCAATGGATCTCGCCCCGCGAACGCTATGGCGAGCCAATGAGCCCCGGTGACAGCTGGCTGCGCCGGAACATGCCCTATTACTGGAACTGGACGCGCTATACCGGCACCCTGCCAGTGCTCAATCTCTACCAGTTTCTCGTCCCCGATCCCGAATGGCAGGCCTCGGGCGGCCTGATCAACCAGCCGAACGACGCGCTGCGCGAGGCGATGACGCAGTATATCGTCCAGCAGGTCGAGGGCCGGGCCGATCTGGTCGATCAGCTTGTCCCGCAGCACGCGCCTTTCTCGCGGCGGCTGATCGTCGACAATGGCTGGTATCGCTCGCTGCTCAAGCAGGATGTCGAGCTGGTCACTGCGCCGATCGCCCGCCTGACGCGTACCGGCATCGTCACTGCCGACGGCGCGGAGCGGCAGGTGGACATGATCGTCTCCGCGATCGGCTTCAGCGTCGAGAAATATGTCTGGCCGTCCGACTATGTCGGGCGGCGCGGCGTGCATCTCCAGGAGCGGTGGAGCAAGGACGGCGCCCGCGCCTATCTCGGCATGATGATCGACGGTTTCCCCAATTTCTTCGTGCTCTACGGCCCCAATTCGCAGAGCGTCAGCGGCGGCGGGGGCACGATCCCGACGCAGATTGAGATGTGGACCAAATATGTCGCGCAACTGATCGTCGATACGATCGAGCGCGGCCATGCCGCGGTGGAAGTGACCCACGCCGCGTTCGAGGGCTATAATGAGCGCATGGACGAGGCGGCCACCGGGCTGATCTGGCTGACCGACACCCAGTCCACCGACAGGAACTATTACGTCAAGGACGGGCGCCTTCAGGTCAACATGCCATGGCATTACCAGGTCTGGCACGAAATGCTGGCGAAGCCCGACCTCTCGGACATGGCATTGACCGGACGCGTGACTGTTCAGGCGGTAACGGAATCTGCCTCGCCCGTCAGGCTATCGGCATAGCGGCGCAATTGCGCGCCGAGCTCCGCGGTTCGCGGCTCCACATGCTCCGGTTGCCCCGCAAGGCCGAGCACGAGCTGGATGCCCGCCGCCGGCCGGGGCAGCGCTATCGCGATCGAAAACAGGCTGTCGCCGAGACCGCAGGCGTACCCGCTGGCGCGCGCGGCATCGACCGACGCCCTGATCTCGGCGCGCAAGGCGGCGTCGATGTGCCGGGCTTCCGGCGTGCGCTCGATCCATCGCTCGATCTCGCGGTCATCATGCGCGGCGAGAAAGGCGGCGCCCAGGGTCGAACTGGTGATCGAGACCCGGCTGCCCTTGCGCACCAGCCCGGTCAGCGCTGGCGGGGTGGCGACATCCACCAATTGCAGCCACCCGCCCTGCGGCGCGGCGAGCGTCTGAGCAGATAGGCCGCATCGACCATCGACTTGAGCAATTGATCGGCGCTGGACGGGTGCAGATCGAGCGCGTTCGCGATGTCGGTCGCGCGCAGCGGCCGGCGGACCGCCGCGAAATGCTCAAGCACGTCGAGCGCGCGAACCGCCGATTTGGAGATGTTCCGCCGTTCGCCGGGGTGCCGGATGTCGCTGCTGGTATGCCGGACATTGCCGTCTTGGGGATCGTGATTCATCGCCTTCTCCCCTACCCGCAAACCCCACGCTTGTCCCCTTCGACGGGCGTTGAGCGCAGGCAATCGAACCGCCTATTCTGGCCTTCGGAATCTCTAATGCCGCGGAGGCAGGGATGTCGCGAGAAATGAACGATCAGGAGCCTCGCCGCGCATCGGCCGCGCCTTCCCCTGCGCTGCCACTGCCGCGGCCCGGGTGCGCCGCACCGGAGGCTTTGCTCGAACGGCGCACCACGTCGCTGCCGGGCGGTTATCCGGTGGAAGCCAGCATCGTCACGCGCGAAGTCAGACTGGGCCCACTCTCCGGGATTTCCTGTTCCCCGCCGAATCCGCGGGGTGTGCTCTTCCACATGCATGGCGGCGGCTTCCGGCTGGGATCTCCGATGCGGAGCCAGCCCTTTGCCGCGACGCTCGCCGCACGGCTGGGCTGCGAAGTCATCATGCCCGCCTATCCGCTTGCGCCTGAAAATCCCTTCCCCGCGGCCTTGGTAGCTTTGCAGGACGCGCTCGCATCGGTGAAAATCGAGGGTCCGCTCGTCATCGGGGGAGATTCGGCGGGGGGCAATCTGGCCGTCGGCCTGTGCCTGCTCGGTGCCGCCGCCGATGCCCTTTTCCTCGTTTCGCCCTGGCTCGACCTTCGCATCGTGTCCGAGGGCTATGACCGCGCGGCGTCAACCGATCGGCTGTTTTCGCGGGCGATGGCGATGGAAGCCCGCCAGATGTACCTCCAGGGGCACTCGGCAGACGATCCCCTCGCCACCCCGCTCCTCGCTCCGCTTGAAGCCATGCCGGACACCTTTGTCCTGGCCGGGGGAGCCGAGGTGCTGTTGGACGATAGCCTCGCTTTCGCGGCGCGCCTGGCTTCCGCCGGAGTCGACGTCGAGTGCCGCGTGGTCCCCGATATGCAGCATGTCGCCCCCACTTTCGGGCCCGACTGGCCTGGCGCGGCGGCGGGTCTCGCGGCGAGCATCCAGTTTCTTAAGCGCCAGTTCGCGCGGCGATAACCCCGCCGTTCCCATCAAAGGGCGGCGGCAAGAAGGATGAAATGAAATGACTGGAACCCCCGACATGTTTGGCCTCGGCGGCAAGACGGCGATCATCTGGGGCGGAGGCCAGGGCATGGGCGAGAGCTCCGCGCTGTACCTCGGCCGCGCCGGCTGCCGGCTGGCGATCGTCGACATGAACGAGTCCCGCGCCGAGGAAGCGGCCGCGCGGCTTGTCGCCGAGGGGTTCGACGCGATCGGGCTGGCCGCCGACATTACCAACGAAGGCGAGGTCGAGCGCGCCACCGAGCAGGCTGAAGCCGCGCTGGGACCCATCGATATCATGGTGACGATCGTCGGCGCATCGAGCTGGAAGCCCCTGCTCGACGTCACCGACGAGGATTGGTCGCGTGAGCTTGACCTGAATCTCAAGTCGGTTCTCTACAGCGCACGGTCAGCCGCACGGCGGATGCTGGCGTCGGGGCGCAAGGGTACGATCATTGCCATCAACTCGGTCAGCGGCCTCACCTCGGCGCCCTTTCACGCGCCTTATGGCGCGGCAAAGGCAGGGCTCATGAATCTCGTGCGGTCGATGGCGGTCGAATGGGGACCCGACATCCGGGTGAACGCCGTCGCGCCGGGCACGATCGTCACGCAGCGGCTCCCCAAGCAGGCGTCGGAAGACGATCCCTCCAGCCCCTTTCGCCGCCGCATCCCGCTGCAGCGCCGCGGCACGACCGACGAGATCGGCAAGGGCGTGCTGTTCCTTGCCTCGGATCTCGCCAGCTATGTGACCGGGCAGACCCTGCCTGTGGATGGCGGCTGGATGGCGGCCTGGCTCTTCGACGTGCCGACCGAGGCTTCGCGACCCAGCAAGCTGGCGGAATAGAAAAAGGGGCGTTCAGTCGAACGCCCCTTTCCCTTTTTGCCTGTGTGCAAACCTAGTTGCCGAAGGACATCCGCAGCTCGATGCCGCCCATCCGGGGCTGGCCGGGCCAGGCGCTCAGCAGGCCGATCACGTTCACGAGCGCGAACTTGCCGGCATAATATTTCTCGTTGGTGAGATTGGTGACGAACGCCCCGAGATCGAACGGCGCACCGAACGGCCGGCGCCAGTCGGCACGTGCGCTGAGCAGGCCATAGCCGTCGGTCACGCCGACCTGGTTGAGGCACCAGCGCTCGATATTTCCGGGACCGCAATTCGCCGAATTGGAATCCGTGGTCTGGAAGCTGCTCTGGTAGCTATAGGTCATCGAGACCGATGCCTCGCCGTTTTCCGGCGCCATCGGCACGTTGAACTTGGCCGTTCCGGTGAACATGTTTTCCGGCGCGTAGGAGAAACGCGCGCTCGAATTGTCGACCGTGACCGGCCCGCCGGGCGTGTTGAACACGTTGCTGTAATTGTCGTAGCGCGACTTGGTGAGCGCATAGGACGCGGACAGCGTGACGATCCGGTTGATGTTGATGTTCAGGTCCGTCTCGAGTCCATAGACATGCGCTTCGGCGGCGTTGCGATCCTGGGCGGCGGTGACGCCGTTCAGCACCAGCGTGATATTGCGCTGGAGATCCTTGTACGAGCCGTAATAGCCGGCGAGGTTGAAGCGGACCGACGTATCTCCGAAACGGAACTGGTTCTTCGAGCCGATTTCAAAGTCGTTGACCAGTTCTGGCCGGACGTCCGGCGAAGTGGCGGATCGCGCGGAGCCCGCTCGATAGCCGCGGCGATGCGCAACATATACGAGGTTATCGGGGGTGAACTGATAGTTCAGGCTGACGTCCCAGGTCGGCTGGGTGAACGTCGCATTGGTCTTGAACGAGCATAGCGAACGATCCGTCAAGTTCGCGATCACCACGGGCACGCCGCTCGCGAGGCACACGAAAGGCTGGGTGACGGTTGCCGACAGCGCGCGCTGCTGGCGGACGTGCGAAACGATCGTCCGCGTATCCTTGGTGATGCGCCCGCCGAACGACAGGCTAAGGCCCTCGACGATCCCCGGCAGCTTGATGTTCGCATGGGCGAACCCCGAGATGCTGTCGTTCTTGCCGGTCAGGTCGGTAAAGTTCAGCGGAAGCGCGTTGAAGGTCTGGGCGTTGGTGAAATCGTCGCCCTTCTCGGTCGAATAAAAGGCGCCGAGGACGTAGTCGACATTGCCGTTCTCGCCCTGGAGCTGGAATTCCTCGCTGAACTGATAGCCCTTATAGCTGCCGAAGGTATTGAAGATGCCCAGGCCGGAACCGTCGGCAAACGTGCTGAAATTATTCTCGATTTCGCGATAGGCGATGATGTTTTTCAGGCGCGCTGAACCGAGTATGCCAAGGTCGGAGCCGAGCTCGATCGTGGTATTGTTCTGGATCGAGAGCACCTTGTCCTTGTTACGTGCCTTGAACAGCTCCCGATACTCATAGAAGCCCAGCGCATTGCTGGCGTTGAGCTCGGCCTGCACGGCGGGCGCGAGCGCGGCGACGGGGAAGGTGCCGGGGTTGAAGCCGATCAGCTTCGGCTGGAAGCCCACGACGTCGCTATGGAAATAAGTGCCGATGAAATCGGAAGTCACGCCCCCACCCGGCGTAATCCGCAGCGTTGCGCGCAGCGACTTGTTGTCTTCGTCCCAGCTACGCTCGCCAGGCCGGAGGACGTTGCTGAAATAGCCGTCCATCTTGTGGTATTTGCCCGCGACGCGGAGCTGGGCGAAGTCGCTGATCGGGATGTTGATCATGCCTTCGACATCGCGCATGCCGAAATTGCCTGCCGAAACCTGGCCGTAGCCCTCAAAGTCTCTCGATGGCGCGTTGGGCGTCAGCAGGATCGCGCCGCCGGTGGTGTTGCGGCCGAACAGGGTTCCCTGAGGGCCCTTCAGAACCTGGACCGATTGCAGATCGAATACCGCTTGCGCCGAACCGGCCGAGCGCGCCGTGCCCACTTCGGCGAAATAGACGACGATTGCGGGATCGGCGGTGATGCGGGTCGCGTTCGCGCGCTGGCCGCGAATCTGGTAGGCCGGACGCGTGGTCCCCAGCGAGGTCGGGGTGACGGTCAGCCCCGGGGCAAGGCGCGGCAGATCGACAAGCGACTGCACGTTCTGCGTTCGCAGAGTCTCCGTCGAAAGCGCAACGACCGAGACCGGGACGGCCTGAAGGCTTTCCTCCTTGCGGCGCGCGGTAACCACGATCTCGGCATCCTGCTCGGCGTGGGTTTCTGCTGCCTTATCGCCGGTTTGTACGGGCTCGCCAGCGGTGATGGCGGCGGGGGCGGACTGCGCCGCCGCCAGCGACGGCCAAGCGATTGCGCCAAGTGCTACGGAAGCACCCAATGCAACTGCGCGCGTCCTGGAAATCGTCATCATGTCTCCGTCCTCTCCCGATGATGGTGGAAGGCGTGTCGCGATCCACGGGCTTGGCGTGACGGTGAGCGGAGCCCTGTCGCCAAGCTGGTCGCTTGGAACGGCCGGGAAGAAACTCCGCACAATTTCACGCATACCTTGTCCCACCGGGACTATATTGACGGCCCATGGGAGCAAATCCCCCCTGCGGGGGACAGACAGGCCAAAGGGGGGGCGTAAGATCGCGGGAAAGTCGGAACGGACGATGGCCTGGGAGACGATGAAATGCTGAGTCGAGAGCAAAACGATGCCCTCACGCGGGTCGAGGGCGATGCGCCGATGGGCGAGTTGCTGCGAAGCTGGGCGTGGTTTCCCTTCGCCATCTCCTCCCAGCTGGTCGCGGGCGAGGCGCCCCTACGCGTCCGCCTCCTTGGGGTGGACTATGTCGCGTTCCGCGCGCCGGATGGGCGCATAGGCTTCATCGACGAGGCATGCCCGCACCGTGGCGTCTCCATGGCGCTCGCGCGAAACGAGGGCTGCGTGCTGCGATGCATCTTTCATGGCTGGGCAGTCGATGTTTCCGGCCGCGTTGTCGAGGCCCCAACGCACCAGGGCGATGCTGCGGCATTCCTGAAGGGGATCCGCACGCGCCAATATCCCGTGCGCGAACAGAGCGGGCTCGTCTGGGTCTGGCTCGGCGAGGCTCCGGCTGCGGAACTGCCCAACCTGCCCTTCTTCAGCCTGCCGGACGACCATGTCTGGATGACGGTGACCAAGGTCGATTGCAACTGGCTGCAGGGCGTCGAGGGTTCGCTCGATTCCGCGCATGTCGGCACGCTGCACCAGAGCTGGGTGCCGCGGCTTGCGGCCAGCGTCTCCGGCGGCGCCACGATCGGGCTGGCACTCAAGGCGGTGGCGCCGCGATACGAGATCGCGCGAACCCCGTTCGGGCTCAGCGCTTCCGCCATAAGACCGATGGAAGACGAGTCCACCTATGTGCGAACCACGCAGTTCGTCGCACCTTTCGTCAACCTCGTGCCCGGTACGGGGCGCAACGAAGGATCGATCTTCATCGGCGTGCCGGTGGATGACACGCACCATCTGCTGTTCTTCGGCTATTTCTCGGAGTCGCTCGTGCTCGACAACGAGTCGCCGCGCGTTCAGGCGCTGATCGGCAATAATCGGCTGGACCCGCGGAATTTCGCGCCCTTCAAGGGATCGCGCGCGGACAATTGGGGACAGGACCGGGCCGCCATGGCGGAAGGCCATTTCACGGGGTTCATCGATAATCTGCTCGAGGAGGACATCGTTGTCCAGGTGAGCATGGGCCCCATCGTCGATCGCACGCGCGAGCATCCGTCGTCGAGCGACGTGGCGATCGTCCAGGCGCGAATGTTGCTGTTGCGGGCGCTACGCAACCAGCGGGAAGGCCTGCCGCCTCTGGCCCCCAATCATGGGGAATGGACGGCCGACGACGCGCGTCCCGTCGATCGCGTGGTCGCTGCGGGCGAGGACTGGCGGGCCGTTTCCGAACCAGCCTGAACGTAGCTAGGCCGCCAATCGCTGGGCGATCGGCGGCCTCGGCGTGTCTTGCGGAAAAGTCTTAAGGGACGTGGCGGAAGACCATCTGCGCGACGCAGGCCGGCTTCTCCGCCCCTTCGCGCTCGACGGTGTATTCGACGATCGTCTGGAACATCTGCCCTACGGGCTCGAAGCTCAGGATCTTGGCGGTGACGCGAAGCCGCGATCCCACCGGCACGGTGCTCGGGAAGCGCACCTTTTCATATCCGTAGTTCAGGCCCATCTTGAACCCGTCGAACTTGAACATGCCCTGGTTCAGCGCCGCGATCATCGAGAGCGTCAGCAGCCCGTGCGCGATCGTGGTGCCGAACGGGCCGGTCTTGGCGCGCTCGACGTCGACATGGATCCACTGGTGATCGCCGCTGGCGTTTGCAAACTCGTTGATGCGCTCCTGGGTCACTTCGACCCAGGAGCCCGGCCCGAGCGTCTTGCCGACCAGCCCGGGCAACGTCTCGCGGCTCAATAAGGTCGTCATCGGGCTCAGCCTCCCATCCGGAGGCCGGGCGCGCGCGTCCCGAACAGGTCGGTCGCGAGGATCTTGCCGATCTCCTCGGTCTTCCAGCGCTTGCCCCCGCTCGTGATGCCCGCGGCTTCATGCCATCCCTTCAACACGGAGAGCCTGTCGCGAACCGCGCGGATGCACTGGCCGCTCACCATCTGCGCCTCGTCGCTGGCGAGCCAGGCGACTGCGGGCGAGCCGAGCGACGGATCGAGCGGGTCGAACTCGTCCGGGCCGAAATCGTCGGGCTCCTTGGGTGCCCCCATGCCCAGCGTCGAGGAAATGCGCGTCAGCCCACCCGGCGAGATGAGGTTGGCGGTGACGCCGATCGCGGCGAGCTCGACTGCAAGCGTGAGCGTCAGGCCAGCGATGCCCGCCTTGGCGGCGGCATAATTCGTCTGGCCGAAATTGCCGAGAAGGCCCGCGCCCGACGTGGTGTTGATGATCCGGCCCGGATAGCGGCCGCTGCCTGCCTTGGAGACGGCGCGCCAATGCTGTGCCGCCGCCCGGCAGGTCAGCCAGGTTCCGCGCAGATGGACGTTCATCACCAGATCGAAATCGTCCGCCGACATGTTCCAGATCGCCTTGTCACGAACGATCCCGGCATTGTTGACGACGATGTCGAGACGGCCCCATTCGTCGATGCCGCGCTTTACCATCGCCTCGGCCGCAGCCTCGTCGCCGACATTGCCATAGTCCGCGACCGCTTCGCCGCCGCGCGACTTGATGATGTCGACCACCACATCGGCGTCGCGACCCTCGCCTTCGCCTTTCGCATTGCCGCCCAGATCGTTGATCACGACCTTCGCGCCCTGCCGCGCTAGCTCAAGCGCATGCCCGCGCCCGATGCCGTGGCCCGCGCCGGTGACCAGCGCGACCTTGCCGTCCAGAATTCCTGCCATCTGCTTCTAACTCCCTGCCGGACTGAATACCGGTATCGTCACATCTTCTGAAATTGCCTCGAACCCGATCTCGACCGGCATGCCGATGCTCAGATCCTTGGGCTCGGCGCCGGTAATGATCGTGGTGATCCGCACGCCCTCGTCCAGATCGACCTGCGCCGCGATGTAAGGCAGCTTGGCGTTGAACGGGGGCAGGTCGTTCACGAACACGGTCGACCAGGTATAGAGCATGCCGCGTCCCCCCGCCGGCACGAGCGTTACCGCCTCGCTCCAACAATGCGGGCACATCGGGCGCGGATAATAATGGATGCGCGAACAGGAATCGCAGCGGCCCAGCATCAGCACGCCTTCCCGCAATGCATCCCAGAACGGCCGGGTTTCGGCTTCGATCGTCGGCAGATCGAAGCGCGGCGCAATGCTAGCCATCAATACCCCCTGAAATTGACGGGCCGCTTCTCGACGAACGCCGCCACGCCTTCCCGAACGTCTTCGGTCTTCCCGTTGATTTCCTGGGCCATCGCCTCGGCAAGGAAAGCGCTCGCGCGGTCGCTGTCGAGCGACGCATTGAGCAGCCGCTTGGAAAGACCGATCGCGGTGGTCGCGCCCTCGGCAAGCCGGCGGGTCAGCGCATTCGCCTCGGCCTCCAGATCGGCGGCGGCACAGACCCGGTTGACCAGGCCAAGACCCAGCGCGTCCTGCGCGGTCAGCCGATCGCCGAGAAAAGCAAGTTCCTTGGCCTTTTGCAGCCCGACCCTGCGCGGCAACAGATAGGCGCCGGCCGCGTCGAGCGCGAGGCCGCGCAGCACGAACGGCTGCGAGAACCAGGCTTCATCCGCCGCGACGACCAGATCGCACGCGAGCGCGAGATGCGCGCCCATCCCCGCCGCGGGACCCTGCACCGCGGCGACCACGGGCTTGCCGCAATCCAGGATCGCCGCGATCAGCTTCTGCGCGCCGCCGAGCATGGTGCGCATTGTCGTGCCGGTCGGCCGCGGCGTCGCCAGCGCGCCCGACATCCGGCTGACATCGGCACCCGAGCAGAAATGCTTGCCCGTCGATTGGAGCAGCACGGCGCGAACCGCGACATCGCCATCCGCCTCGGCGAAAAGCTCGACCAGTCTCTCGCGCGATTCCGGAGGGATCGCATTGGCTCGGTCTGGGCGATTGAGCGTAATCCGCATGACGCCATCCGCGACATCGCTCAGCACCATATCAGTTGCGGCCTCGGCCAATTTGCAACTCCCCTTCAATAGACAGATTTCGGCTGCCATGTACCGTAATCGGGTTTACCCGGCGCGCCGAGTGCCGGACCAGTCCCCGTTACGGTGACAGTCAGCCCGCACAAAACGCACTATCGGAAGGGCAGTCGTAAAGAAGGAATCGTGCATGGGCAGGCGAGTGGCGATTGCAGGTGTTGGGTTGTCGGGATTGCCGGGGTCGCCCGAGGCAACACCCTTTGCGCTGCACGCCCAAGCCTCGCGTGCGGCGTTGGTCGAGGCTGGGCTGAAGCCTTCGGACATCGATGGTTTTGCGTCGGCCGGGTTAGGCGCACTGCAGCCGCTTGAGGTCGCCGAATATATGGGGATCAAGCCGCGCTGGATCGACTCGACCGGAGTCGGGGGCGCCACCTGGGAAGTGATGGCGGCGCATGCCGCGGACGCGATCGCCGAAGGGCGCGCCGACGTCATCCTGCTCGCTTACGGCTCCACCGCACGCACTGACCTGAAGCGCAAGCTGCGCACCGCCAGCCTCGCATGGGGCACGCGCGGGCCAAGCCAGTTCGAGGCGCCGTTCGGGCACACGCTCATCTCGAAATACGCCATGGCCGCCCGCCGGCACATGCATGAATATGGCACCACGCTCGAGCAGATGGCGGAGATCGCCGTCTCGGCCCGCTACAATGCCGGCCTCACGCCCTTCGCCACCTATCGCGACCCGATCGATATCGCCGACGTGCTGGATGGACCGATGATCGCCGACCCCTTCACCAAGCTGCAATGCTGCATCCGTTCCGATGGCGGCGCGGCAGTCATCATGGTCGCCGAAGACCGGGTGCCCGACCTTGCGGTCAAGCCGGTCTGGGTGCTCGGCAGCGCCGAAGCGGGCTCGCATGTCTCGATGAGCCAGTGGGATGATTTCACGACCTCACCCGCCGCGATGACGGGGCCGACCGCCTTCGCCCGCGCCGGCATTCGCCCGGACGAGATCGACGTAGCGCAAATCTATGACGCCTTCACCTATATGGCCCTGATCACCCTCGAGGATCTCGGTTTCTGCGCCAAGGGTGAGGGCGGCGCCTTCGTCGAGAACGGGCGCCTCCGCGTCGGCGGCGCGCTGCCGACCAACACCGATGGCGGGGGCCTCTCCGCTTGCCATCCGGGCATGCGCGGTCTCTTCCTCCTCGTCGAGGCGGCCCGGCAGCTACGGGGTGGCTGTGGCGACCGGCAGGTGGAGGACGCGAAGCTCGCCTGCGTCAGCGGCACAGGTGGCTGGTTCTGCTCGAGCGGAACGATGATTCTAGGGGCAGACTGAGAAACCTCGTCAATTTAAGCGGTTAGGCAGCACTCCTGCCTAACCGCTTGGCCCCGTTTTCTGGCCATAGGAAATCGCAATGGCAGGCAGCTCGCCAAGAGGCGAGCGCGCGGCGCATTGTCGCGTCATTATCTTCGCAAGGATCAGATGTCGGTCGCCGGTCGACATCGAATGGGTAGGGCGTAAGCGGATTGGCAAGAGGCTACCGCGATGACCAGACCCGGCGACAAGGCTGGCTTCCGAAAATACTGACCGTCGAGCCTCAGCTCGTGAGGCGGCAGGAGAGGATAGCGATGCACGCAATAACCGTTGAACAGGCACCGCGACCCCAGACGCTTGCCGCAGTCGTGAATGCGCTCGGCAACGATGCCTTCGAAACGGAAACACTTCGCTTCCTCAATTCGACGTCGGGCGCCGAGCATTACTGCGTCTATCGGGTTCGCGATGGGCATCCCAAATTCCTGGGCGGCGCCAGCATCCGCGGGCAACACGCGATGCGCCACCACAAGTCCGAGAAGCGCTGGCCGGCCCGCTCGTTCGTGGAACTGCACGCAGCCGACGAAGCGGCGCGTGGATCGCGCAACGCGGTCATGCTCCACGACGACCTCGATCATGTCGCCGATCCCACGCTCCGCTCTGCTCTCGAGCATTTCGAGATCGTCGATCGTGTGATGGTGTGCGGACGCGCGGTCGATGATCTTTATGCACTGTCAGTGATGCGTTCACGCGACGCCGGCCAGTTCGACGAACGCGAGCTTACCGGCCTTGCCGACAATGCGGACCTGCTCATCGCTGCCTGCGCCAAGCATGCCGCACTCCATTGGGATCGCGGAAAGGCGATCGCGCATTTCGCATCGGTGGCAGTGATCGAGGGCAATCTGCGCGAGAGCGATTGGGGTTTGTCCGAACGCGAACTCCAGGTAAGTTCGCGTATCCTCTACGGCATCTCGGCCTATGGCATATCGATCGATCTCGGGCTCGGCGAAGAGACGATCGCGACGTATCGCAAGCGCCTCTATGCCCGGTTGCGCATCGGTGGCCGGCACGAGCTGCTGCAGCGTTACCTGTCGCTGCTTTGATCGACACGCGAAACCTGTGTGCATGAAAAGACGGGTCTCAAACCTCAGGAGAGCGATTCATGGATGAGGGACAATTGCGCGCCTTCCTGAAGATCGGCGATTTCCATTCGATCACCAAGGCGGCGGATGAACTGGGCATCGCCCAGCCATCGCTCAGCCAGCAATTGCTGCGCCTGGAAGACGAGTTGGGCGCAAAGCTGTTCGATCGAACCTCGCGTGGCGTTTCGATGACCTCCGCCGGCCAGGCCTTCAAGGCCCATGCCGAGTCGATCCTTCTCTCGACGCGCCAGGCGCGCGAGGAAGTCCGTCGCTCCGTGCGCGGCCCGATCGGCGAGGTTTCGATCGGCCTGCCGGTTTCGATCGGCGAACTGATTGGCCCCGAGATCTTTCGTACCATGCATTGCGACTTGCCAGGCGTGAAGCTGCGACTGCGCCTGGGCTTCGCCAGCGATCTCGTGACTCTGCTCGAAGACGGATCACTCAACGCTGCCCTGACCTATTATTCCGACGAGCTTTCCTATCTCCACGCCGAGCACGTGGCGGACGAAGTGCTCCTGCTCATCGGCCCCGCCGACGCGTTCGGATCGGTCGACGAGCGTGGCATTGCGCTCGAGCCGATCGACGCCGAGAGCCTACGGCATCTCGATCTGCTGCTGCCGCCGATGGGCAAGGGGCTGAAGCGGCGCATCAACCAGCAACCGCATGGCGAGGCGATCCATCTGTCGGTGCGCAGCGAGATCGATTCGCTGCGCGTTCTCAAGACCTTGCTGTTGGGCGGCGAGGGATATTCGCTGCTGCCCTATATAGGCGTGCGCGATGAACTGCGTGCGGGACAGCTTTCCGCGGCGCGGGTCAGTGGAATGAACCTCACCCTCCCCCTTTCGCTGGTGCGCGCCGGTATACGGCCGCCCGAAGCGCTGCCCGCGGTGGAGAGCGTGATCCGAAAATGCCTGGACGAGTTGTTGCCCGCCGGTGGCTGGCTGGTCGAGTAGTTCAGGCTTCGCGCTTCAGGTCCTCAGCAAAGACCGCAACTGCTCGCTGACGCTATCCAGCTCGTTATCCCCGGCGACTGCGGCAACATACCGGTCGGGCCGAAGCACGATGAAGCGGATCGCGGGCCGCGCCCGGCGCCAGTCCCTGAACGCGCCCATCAGGTCTTCGATCACGATTACACCGTCGCTCGCCGCAGCCGCCTCTGACCGCGAGGGCCGCACCAGCACCAGATTGGCGCCAATATCCGCCCAGAATTTCCGCGAATCCGCCGACATCGCCGCGCTCGGATCGGCGCCGATGCCGATCACCGTGAACCAGGGACCCAACGCGTCGTCCAGCTTCACCGACCGGTGGTCCGCGGTTTCGACGAGCGGTTGCATGAACATCCGGCCGACAATGCCTTCCTTCGTGGGGTCGGTCGCGGGAAGCACCAGCCCCTCGGTGTAGCGCGGAATCGGCTTGAACTTCATCTGGAGCACATAGTCGCGAAGGCGCGGCATGCGCTGGACGATGCGAAAGAAGAGATCCCTCGCGATTTCCAGCGCTCGCGAGCCCGGCGAGTAGAGCCTGCCGAACATCGTCGCGATATTGACCATCTTGCGCGCATGATCGTGCCGCTCCGCCTCATAGCTTTCGAGCAGGCGTGGGCCGGCGAAACCGCGCAATACCGCGGCCAGCTTCCATCCCAGATTCGTCGCGTCGCGCAGGCCCGAATTCATCCCCTGTCCGAAAAACGGTGGCTGGAGGTGCGCGGCATCACCCGCCAGGAAAACCCTGCCGACCTGGAAGCGCTCGGCGATCCGTGAGTGGTGGCGATATACGCGCGCGCGCACCACATTCGCCCGCCGGGGACCCGCTCCATAGAAGAGCCGCAGCCGCTCCTCGAGCCGCTCCGGTGCGACCGCAGCTTCGTCGCTTTCCGCATCCGGCAACCGGAACTCGAAGCGCCGGTGCCCATAAGGCAGCGCGATCGACATCCGCGGATGATGGCGGTGGGCGAATACGCTCGAATAAGGCGAATCGAGATCGTCATTCTGCATGTCGACGACCAGCCAGCGCGCCGCGTCGGTCTTCCCCTCGAGTCTCACATCGATCAGCCCGCGCACGGTGCTCCGCCCGCCATCGGCCCCGACGATATACGCGCAACGAACAGCATAGGTCGTTCCATCGGCACGTTCCAAGGTCGCCAGCACCCCATCACCCTCTTCGACCAGGGTTAGCAGTGACACCCCCAGATCAAGGCGGACGGCTTCATAGCGGTCGAGCCCGCGCCGCAGCGTGCGTTCCGCGATCGGCTGGATGAACAGGTTGCGCCGGCTCCAACCGAATGGCTGCTCCTGCGGATGGACATGCGCGAAGCACCAGCCGCCTGCCGTGTAATAGCGCGCCGGCACGTTGCGGATCATGTCGGCGAGCAGCGGCTCGGCGAGCCCGACCGCCTGGAACGAGCGCAGCGCCTCGTCGTCCATTCCGACGGCCCGCGGATAGTCGAGAATCGCGGCGGAACGATCGACGATCAGCGTGCGCACGCCGTACAGGCCGAGATGATTGGCCAGCGTAACGCCGCAGGGCCCCGCCCCGACAATGACTATGTCGAATTGTTCGTCTGACTCCGTCACTTGAACGCGCGATTCCGCTCGGCCTCAGCCATGGCGGTGGATGATCGTCTTGACGGTGGACAGCTCCTCCATCGCGGCCAGCCCCTTTTCGCGGCCATGCCCCGAGCGCTTGACGCCGCCAAAAGGCAATTCGATCCCGCCGCCCGCGGCAAAGCCGTTGATATACACCTGCCCGGCGCGGATCTTTCGAGCGAGGCGAAAGCCCCGCCCGCCGTCGCGCGTCCAGATTCCAGCGAGCAAGCCGAATTCGCTGTCGTTGGCCAGGCGCAGCGCATCGGCTTCGTCCTCAAACGCTAACACGCACAGCACCGGGCCGAACACTTCCTCGCGCGCCAATATGTTGGAAGGATCGACCGGGCCGTAGAGGCGCGGTGCGACGAAGAAGCCGTCGGACGGCGTGCCGGCCTCGATGCGTCCCTCGGCGAGCAGCGGAATGCCGTCCGCCTTGGCCTGATCGCAATAGCGCTCGATGCGCTCGCGCTGGCGCTGGTTGATTACCGGGCCGAGATCCAGGTTCATCTCCGGAGTACCGGCGCGGAGCTTGCTGAAAGCGTCGGCGACGGCCCCAACGATCCGATCGAAATGCGCGCGCTCGACGAGCACGCGCGAACCTGCAGAGCAGGTCTGGCCGGCGTTGTTGACGATCCCGTTGACGATGGCCGGCACCGCCAGCGACAGATCGGCATCGCCGAACACCACATGCGGCGACTTACCGCCCAGTTCGAGCGTGCAGCCAATTGCGCGTCGCGCCGCGGCGACCTGGATCATCTCGCCAACGCCGGGGCTGCCCGTGAATGCGATATAGTCGATATCGTCATGCGCGCTGAGCGCCCCGCCGGTTACCGAACCCCGTCCCGGCAGCACCGCCAGCGCCCCCGCCGGAAACCCGACTTCGGCCGTGAGCTGGGCCATGCGGAGAACCGAAAGGCAGGCGTCCTCGGCCGGCTTCACCACCGCCGCATTGCCCACCGCAAGCGACGGCGCAACGTTGCGGCCAAACATCTGCGCCGGATAATTCCAGGGGATGATGTGGGCGACCACGCCGTGCGGCTCGCGCTCGGTCGCCACGAAGAACTCACGGAAATACGGGATCGTTTCGCCGTGCATCTTGTCCGCGGCGCCCGCGTAGAATTCGAAATAGCGCGCAGTTGCGACGATGTCGGCCCGGGCCTGACCCAGAGGTTTGCCTGTGTCGCGCGATTCCAGCGTGACGAGTTCGTCGGCATTGTCGAGGATCGCGTGCGACAGCTTGGCGAGCAACCGGCCGCGTTCGAACCCGGCGAGCCTGCCCCACTCACCCTGCTCGAGCGCACGCCGTCCCGCGGCAACCGCCGCATCGACTTCTTCCTTGCCTGCCTCGTGAAGCTCGGTGAACACGGCACCCGTCGTCGGATCGACAACCGGCACGCGGACGTCGCTCGCGACGGGCACGAGCTCATTCTCGATAAAGGCGCCGTTCACGATGTTTTCGACGTTGTTCGACATTGGCGTTTCCTGGCGTATCGCTGGCCGGCGGAACAGCCGGTCCGAAAGATGAAAAACGGATTCCGGCGCTCAGCCCGGCCTGGTTTCGCCGAGCAGGAATGCGAGGTTGGCGGGGTTGAAGATCTCGGGCGCTTCGTAATGCGCCCAATGCTTCACCTTCTCGATCGTCAGCGTGCGCACGTCGGCGGCCAGTTCGGCGATGCGCTCGCCGGTGGTCGTGTAGTCGGGGTTGTCGTCAGGAGCGAGGATGATGAAGATCGGCACCGTGACGCCGCGCCACTCCTCCTCGGTCACGAGGTTGCGGCGGCGAACCTCCTCATTCTGAAGCACCAGGATGTTGCCCATCGCCATCTTCATGTTGGGCTCGCGGTAGATCGCCTGGCGAAGCTGGATCAGATCGGGAATCCGGTCCTCTTCCTTGTACAGGATCGAATTGAACACCGGCTTGATGTTCTCCCAGCTCGGATCATCGACCGCCGCGTTCCGGACGGTCTTGGTCCGCGACATGGTCGCGTTGTTGATGATGAGCCCCGAAGAGGCGAGCAACGTCAGCTTCTCGACGCGCTCGGGATGATCCACCACGAGCCGGCTCGTCACCCACGCCCCGAGCGACACGCCAATGAACGACGCCTTCTCGATCCCCAGCGCGTCCATGAATGCAAGCACGTGGTTCATGTAGAACGGGATTTCATACGGCTCGTCGGGCCGATCGCTGAAGCCGCTGCCGGCCATGTCGATGGCGAGACAGCGGAAGTGCCGGGCATGGCTTTCCAGCGTGGCGCAGAAGCATTCCCAGCTGCTGCCGGTCCCGTGGATCATGATCAGCACAGGCGCGCCCTTGGGACCCGCCTCGACATAGCGGGTACGAATGCCGCCTGCGTCCACATAGTCCTGCGAGAACGCCAGCTTCATCAGATGGCCCCAGATGCTCCGGTGGCGATATTCTTCGGTCATACGGGTTCCTCGTCGAATGCAGTGGCGCAGCCCATGCCGGTGATCCACGTGGGCACCGGGGCATAATCGGTCGTCTCGGCCGGCTTCCCCCAGGCGCCGAGCGCGGCCAGCCAGGCGCGAATTTCCTGCCCGCCGGTGCCGCCCTGCTCGAGCAGCGTGGCGTTATCCATCGCGAGCACGGGCGCGAGATCGCCGGTACGCATGCACTCCAGCAGCCAGCGATCCCATTCCTCGTTGATCGGTCCGGTCCCGCCCGCGCCGCGCCGCTTGCGCGACGATTCCTCGCGCTGGCGGTTGAATTCCTGCACCCTGGGTCGACCGTTGATGAGATAGTCGCGGGTTTCGGCGCTCAGCCCCGGATCGGCCGGCGAGATCGACGGCGGCGAGTGCGAAAGCCCTCCCGATCCGACCACCAGCGCACGCCCCTTTCCAGGAAAGGCGCGAATGGCATCCCCGACCGCACGGCCAAAGGCATGGCAACGGGCGAGCGTCGGCAACGGAGCCCCGCCCGAACTGATCATGATCGGGATGACGGGCGTGCGCAGGTCTGGCACCAGCGCCGCGACCGGCTGACTGATCCCATGGTCGATCCCCATATTGTGCGACAATGCCGGGTCGAATCCGGCAGCCAGCACCTGCTCGGCGATGAAACCGGCGAGGTCGGGGCGAGACGCGAACGGCCCCTTGGGCGAGCTGTAATCGCCGAACCCCGTCACGTTTTCGACTCCGATGCAGAAGGCGGGCATCAGGTCGAAGAAGAAGTTGCGGACGTGATCCGGACCGAACACGACCAGCACGTCGGGCATGAGGCGGGCGACTTGGTCGCCCGCGCGAAATACGGCATCGACATACGGCTTGGCCGGCCCCTCGACCGGCGAAAGATCCCAGGAAGGCGAGTGGGACATTCCCACCAGGCCTACGAGCTCCATGCCTATCCTTCCTCCATCCCCATTGCCTGGACGCGTATCAAACCGCGCGGCAGGATCCGCCTAGGCCAGCGGTGCGCAGCGCGTTAGCGCGGACTTGCGTTACGCATCATTGCGATCGCCTATGGCTGGGACACGCGCGCCAGCAGGGCGCGTGCACGAGCCCGCACCGGCTCGTCGATCATCGACTGGCCAATCCGAACCGCGCCATCCCCACTGTCCAACACTTGCCGCGCCCATTCTATCTCGCTCGGCCGGGGCTGGAAGCCCGACTTGATCGGCTCGATCTGGCGCGGATGGATTGCGAGCTTGCCTCCGAATCCGAGCGCGCGTGCGCCGCGCGCATCGGATTCGGCTATCGCGGGATCGGAAAGATCGGTCGTGACCCCATCCAGTGGCGCTGGCAATTCGCCCAGGCGCGACGCCAGCACGATCTCCGCGCGCGCTGCCGCGAGCGCCTCGGGCACATGATCGCAACCCAGATCGGCGGCGTAATCGACCGAGCCGAAGGCCAGGCGCGCCACATGCCCGGATCGAGCGATCGTCCGCGCCTCGGCAATGCCGGCCGCGGTCTCGATCAGCGCGACCACGGGGCGGATCGCGGCCACCCGCATGATGTCGTCGAGACTGGCCGCCTTGGGCAGCATGATGGCGGCGAAGGGCGATTGCGCCGCAGCCGCCAGGTCCGCCGCGTGCCACGCGGTCCCGGCGGCGTTGATCCGGACGATGACCGGCAGATCGGTGAAGCCTGCCGAAAGCGCGGCGCGCGCCGCGTCTTTATCCACCGGCGCGACCGCGTCCTCCAGATCGAGGATGATGGCGTCGGCACCGCTCGCCGCGGCCTTGGCGAACCGCTCCGGCCTGTTCGCCGGGACGAACAAGGGGGCGACGAAGCGCAGGGCGCTCAACGCCATTGTGCCGTCGCCTGCATCGCCAGCGGACCGCCGGGCCGGGCGGACCAGAGTTCCATGCTGTTGTCGATCAGCGGCCCCGCGTTGAGCGACAGCGCTTCTCCGCCGATCGCCGGCTGAACCCCTCGGAACGAGAAATGATCGGGCGCGCGGCCGCCATTGCACCGCGCGGCGAGATGAACCAGCAACGTCGCCTGCAACGGTCCATGGACCACCAGCCCGGGATAATGTTCCTCGCCCGTCGCATAGGGTAGATCGTAATGGATCCGATGCCCGTTGAAGGTCAGCGCGGAATAGCGAAACAGCAATGGCGCGGAGGCGTCGATCGTCTCGACCGTGACACCCTGCGGCGCCGATTCGGGCACGGGCGCGACGCTTGCGCCTGGGCCTGCCGCCTCCCGATAGACGATCGTCTGGCGCTCGCTGATGGCCAGCCCATCGTGCCCCCTGATCTCGTGCTCCACCGTGACGAAACACAGATTGCCGCTGCGCCCCGATTTGGCGGTCACCGCGGCGACACGCGAGCGCTTGGCGACGACATCCCCGACGCGCAGCCCGGCGTGGAAGTCGATCGCGCTGCTCGCCCACATCCGGCGCGGCAGCGGAACCGGCGGCAGGAACCCGCCCTTGGCAGGATGCCCGTCGCCGCCGAGTTCGGTCATCGGGGCGGCGGGCTGGCACAGGCAGAAATGGATCAACGCAGGCGCCGCTTCGCCTTGCGACGCTGGTGCGCCGGGCAGATTGAGCGTCGCGTGGAACCGTGCGGCCAGCGCCGGGGTGATGACGTCCTCAGAAACTGCCTCGCGGCCGATCCATTGCCGCAGATGGTCGAGATCCAACTCGCCGCTCACTGGGCGCCTCCCAGAGCAGGGACCGGACCGTAGCAGCGGTCCTCACCGTTCACGATCGGCGCGGGCGCCGGATAGGAAACCTGCCCCGCTGGTGTATCGACCGCGATCCGGCGCAGATGCGGGTGCGCCGCAAGCGCGGCCATGTCGTTGACGCTGGCGAAGGCGACGTCCGCGGCAGCGAGTTTATCGTGCGCCTGGTCTTCGGTCAGCCGCGCGAAGGCATCGGCCACGAGCCGATCCGTCGCCTCGCGGTTCGCCACGCGCTGCATGTTGGTGGCGAAGCGCTGATCGCTGGCAAGCGCGGCGTCGCCGAGGAAGCGCGAGGCGAGGACCGCCCATTCGCGGTCGCTCTGGATTGAGAGGAGCATCGGCTTGCCGTCGCGGGTTTCGAACACGCCATAGGGCGCGATCGAGGGGTGGGCGAGGCCGAGGCGCTTGGGCGACTTGCCGCCCTCATGATGCAGCAGGGGAACGGTGAGCCAATCCGCCATCACGTCGAACATCGAGACCCGGATATCGGCCCCCTCGCCGCTCGTCGCGCGTCCGATCAGCGCCTCGAGGATCGCGGCATGCGCGGTCGCGCCGGTGGCGATGTCGACGATCGAGGTTCCCACGCGTGCGGGGGCTTCCGGGCCGCCGGTGACCGATGCGAGGCCAGACTCGGCCTGGATCAGCATGTCATAGGCCTTCCGCTCCGCCATCGGGCCCGTGTCGCCATAGCCGCTGATCGAGCAGACGATCAGACGCGGATGGCGCTCGCGCAGCGCTTCCGGCCCGAAACCCAGCCGCGCGAGTGCGCCGGGCTTGAGGTTCTGGACGAGGATGTCGGCTTCGGCGACCAGCGCCGCGAAGGCCGTGCGCCCCTCATCGCCCGCAAGGTCTATGACTACCGATTCCTTGCCGCGGTTGAGCCAGACGAAATAGCTGCTCTGCCCCGCCGCGACTGCATCATAGCCGCGCGCGAAATCGCCCTCGGGCCGCTCGATCTTGATGACGCGCGCGCCTGCATCGGCAAGCCGCGAGGTGCAGAACGGCGCCGCGACCGCCTGCTCCACCGCGACGACGGTGATGCCTTCAAGCGGCAGCCGTCCGGCCATCAGTAGGACCTCCGCATGCCGAGGACATGTTCGGAGAGATAACTGAGGATCATGTTCGTCGAGATCGGCGCAACCTGGTAAAGCCGGGTCTCGCGGAACTTGCGCTCCACGTCATATTCCTCGGCGAACCCGAACCCTCCATGGGTCTGGACAGCCGCCTCGGCCGCAGCCCAGGAAGCATCGGCTGCAAGCATCTTGGCCATATTGGCCTGCTCGCCGCATTGCTCGCCGGATTCGAACAATTCCGCCGCATGCGTCACCATCAGCTCGGCGGCGCGCATCTGGGCATAGGCCTTGGCGATCGGGAACTGCACGCCTTGGTTCTGCCCGATCGGGCGCCCGAAAAGGTGGCGCTCATTGGCGTAACGACGCGATCGCTCGATGAACCATTTCGCGTCGCCGATGCATTCGGCCCCGATCAGGATCCGCTCTGCGTTCATGCCCGACAGGATGTAGCGGAATCCCTTGCCTTCCTCGCCGATCAGATTTTCGGCCGGCACCTCGACATTGTCGAAAAAGACTTCAGTTGTGGAGTGGTTCATCATCGTGCGGATCGGCCGGATCGTCATCCCGCCGGCTTCGCGCGCCGCATTCATGTCGACGATGAAGATCGACAGGCCGTCGATCCCGCGCGCTACCTGGTCGCGCGGCGTGGTGCGGGCGAGCAGCAGCATCAGATCGGAATATTCGGCGCGCGAGGTCCAGATCTTCTGGCCATTGACGATATAGCGGTCGCCATCGCGCACTGCGGTCGTCTTCAGCGCCCCCGTATCGGTACCACTGCTCGGCTCGGTCACCGCGAAGGCCTGAAGGCGAAGCTCGCCGCTCGCGATCCGCGGCAGATAGGCCTGCTTCTGCTCCTCGCTGCCGTGTCTCAGCAGCGCCCCCATGATGTACATCTGGGCATGGCACGCCGATCCGTTGCAGCCCGCGCGCTGGACTTCCTCGAGGATCGCCGCGGCAGCCGGGAGGGCGAGGCCCGATCCGCCATATTCTTCCGGGATCAGCGCGGCGAGGAATCCCGCATCTCCCAGCGCCTTCACGAACTCCGCGGGATAGGCCATCTCACGATCGAGCCGGCGCCAATATTCGTCCGGAAAGGATTCACACAACTTGGCGACCGCATCGCGAATTTCCGGAAAACTCGTGGCTTGCAGGCTATCGAGCGCCATTGGGCGTCCCCTAATTCTCGTGCGGCGCATCTGCCGCGGGCTGACTATCGAGATTTGACTACGTCTTCAGCCCCGCACGGACGAATATAGTTTCAGCCAATGAGCTATACACGAATTGTATGGCTCGCTATGTCCGTCGAATGGATATCTCGCAGCTAAAGACGCTGATCCACGTCGCCGAGCTCGGCAGCGTCAGCAAGGCGGCGGCGCGGCTCGGCATCGCCCAGCCCGCGCTCAGCCGGCAGATCCGGCTGATGGAAGCCGAGCTCAACGCGCCGCTTTTCACGCGCCACGGGCGGGGAATGGTCCTGACCGAACTGGGCCAGCGGTTGCTCGATCCGGCCGGCGAGATACTGGCCTCCCTCGACAAGATCCGGCGGCTCGCGGTCGAGGGCAGCACGTCGTATCTCGGGCGTGTGCGCGTGGGCGTCACGCCGACGGTGGCCGAAGTCGCGACACTCCCCCTCGTCCGCGCGATCCGCGACGCGCATCCCCAGCTATCGCTCAGCTTCACCTCGGGCTTTTCCGGGCATCTCGTCGAATGGCTCAAGCGTGGCGAGCTCGACTGCTGCGTGGCCTATGATACCCAGGAGAGCGGATTGGTGCGGACGCGCGCCATCCTCGATGAAGCGCTCCTCCTCGTCGGCAGCAGCAAGCAGCGGCTCGCGATGGAAACGCCCGTGGCGTTCCAGTCGCTGGCTGGCGAGCAGCTCGTGCTACCCAGCCCCGCGCATGGCCTGCGCAATATCCTCGACGCCTATGCGAGCCGCGCGGGCATCACGCTTACCTCTTCGCTCGAAGTCGATTCGCTGACTGCGATGATCGACCTGGTTCGCGGCGGTTTCGGCATGACGATCCTGCCGCTCGCGCCGATCCATGCGCAGGTGCTGAGCGGCGCGCTGACCGCGGCGCCGCTCATCGAGCCTGCACCCAGCCGACGCGTATTGATCGCCTATCCGGCGGACCGCCCTGCGATGCCGGCGGCGCGCTTCGTCGGCGATGCCTTCGCGCAGGTGGCGAGCGATCTGGTGCGGAGCGGCCGTTGGGCCGGTCGCATCATCGGCGATTGAGCTGGCATCCCTATGCCGGTGTGATGTCGAAGCCCGAATAGCCCTCGGCCGCGACCGCGTCGCATCTGGCTTCGTAGGCGGGAAAGCCAAGCAAGGGCATGAACACCCGAGATTTTCCGGGGACGTTCGCGCCTAGATACCAGGAATCGCAACTGGTATAGAGCGTGCCGGCCGCCACTGCGTTGACATGCTCGACCCATCCGTCTTGCGCGCACTGCTGCGGCTCGATCGCCTTTGCGCCGCGCGCATCGAGATAGGCGATCATGCCGGTAATCCAGTCAACATGCTGCTCCGCGGCGATGGGAACGTTGGCGAGCACCGAGGGGCTTCCCGGACCCGCGAGGATGAACATGTTGGGAAAACCAAGGGTGCCCACCCCCAGATAGGTGCGCGGCCCGGCGGCCCAGGCATCGCGCAGCGTCACGCCATCCCGCCCGCGAATGTCCATCGCCAGCAGCGAGCCGGTCATCGCATCGAAGCCGGTCGCGAAGATCGCCACGTCGAGCGGATATTCGATCTCGCCCGCCACCAGCCCCGTTTCGGTGAAGTGCGCGAGCGGGTTCGCCTTTACGTCGACCAGGCGGACGTGCGGCAGGTTGAATGTCTCGTAATAACCGGTGTCGATGCACATCCGCTTGCAGCCCAGAACCTGCTTGGGGCAAAGCAGTTCGGCCGTCTGCGGGTCCTGCACCGTCGCGCGGATCTGATCACGGACGAAATCGGCGACGATCGTGTTCGCCTCGAGATCGGACCGCAGGTCGCTATAGGTGGCCTGGATCCCCATCCCGCCTTCCGCCCACCGCGCGAGAAACGCGTCGAGGCGCTCCTCCGGCGAGGCTTCGAACACCGATTTCGGATCGGGATTGAGCCGGTCGGCACCCCGCGCGCCGACCATCTTGCGGTTGCGCCGCCGGAAATCGGCATAGTCCGTCTTTACGCGATGCACTTCCGCCGGATCGAGCGGCGCATTGCGCGCCGGGACGGTGTAGGTCGCCGTGCGCTGGAACACGGTCAGCTCCGCCGCCTGCCTGGCGATCATCGGGACCGCCTGGACCCCGGACGACCCCGTCCCGACGATACCGACGCGCTTGCCGGCAAGATCGACGCCTTCGTGCGGCCAGTGGCCGGTATGCAGGATTTGCCCGGCGAAGCGCTCCGCGCCCTCTATCCGCGGCTTCATCGCCGTGGAAAGACATCCGACCCCGAGGATGAGATAGCGCGATACTGCCGCGGAACCGTCGCTGAGCGTGAGAGTCCATGCGCCCTCTTCCGCGTCATAATGCGCCGACCGAACCTCGGTCTCGAACAGGTAGCTGCGGCGCAGGTCGAACCGGTCGGCGACATGGTTCAGATAAGCGAGGATCTCCGGCTGGCTCGCGAACTTTTCCTTCCACTCCCATTCCTGCTGGAGCGCTTCCGAGAAGCTGTACGAATATTCCATGCTCTCGATGTCGCAGCGCGCGCCCGGGTAGCGGTTCCAGTACCAGACGCCGCCGACACCGGCGCCGCGCTCATAGCCCTGAACCGAGAGGCCCTGCTCGCGCAGCTTGTGGACGGCGTAGAGCCCCGCAAATCCTGCGCCAACCACGATTGCATCGAGTCTGATATTTTCAGCCATGCCCTCATTTCGCGGCCTTGTCCGCGTTCGGCATGTCCCCTTCGCGGGGATTGTTCGACGCGGAGCCAGCAAACATGGCAGAAGCGACACGCTACGATCGCGTCAAATGCCTTCGGGCGCGCTTAGCGGACGTGCTGGAGAGCGGCAGTGACTATTGGTTACGACATTGTCATCGTCGGAGCGGGCCATGGCGGGGCGCAGGCGGCGATCGCGCTGCGGCAGCAGAAATTCGAAGGAACGATCGCAGTCATCGGCGAGGAGCCGGAGCTTCCCTATGAGCGCCCCCCGCTCAGCAAGGAATATCTGGCGAAGGAAAAGGGCTTCGAGCGGATATTGATCCGCCCGGCCGATTTCTGGCACGACCGCGCGATCACTATGCGGCTGGGCGAGCGCGTCGTCGCGGTCGATCCCGATGCGCATGCGCTCCGATGCGCCGACGGGCAAAGCGTTCGATACGGGACGTTGATCTGGGCAACCGGTGGTCATCCGCGCCGCATGCCCGATGTCGGCATACTGGCGGGGCTTCATCACGTGCGCACCCGCGCCGACGTTGACCAGCTCGAGGCGGAGCTCGGCGGGACCCAGCGCGTCATCGTCATCGGCGGCGGCTATATCGGGCTGGAGGCGGCAGCCGTGCTCACCAAGTTCGGCAAGTCGATCACGGTACTGGAGGCGCAGGACCGGGTGCTGGCGCGCGTCGCCGGCGAGCCGCTTTCGCGCTTCTTCGAAGCCGAGCACCGCAGCCACGGGGTGGATATCCGCCTGGGCGTTTCGATCGAAAGCATCGAGGCGCGGGATGGCCGCGTCACCGGCGTGCGCCTGGCGACCGGGGAGACACTGACGGCGCAGATGATCATCGTCGGCATCGGCATCGTCCCCGCGGTCGAACCGCTGCTTGCTGCGGGCGCCGCGGGCGGCAACGGCGTCACCGTGGATGCGCAATGCCGCACAAACCTGCCTGGCATCTTCGCAATCGGCGACTGCGCCGCGCATCCGAACGACTTTGCCGATGGCGCATTGCTTCGCCTCGAATCAGTGCAGAACGCTACGGACCAGGCGACGCTCGTCGCCAAGACGATCATGGGCCAGGCGCCCCGCTACGACGCCGTGCCCTGGTTCTGGTCCAACCAGTACGACATCAAGCTCCAGACCGTCGGCCTGTCGATCGGCCACGATGCGACGGTGGTGCGCGGCGACCCTGCGACCCGCAGCTTCTCGGTGGTCTATCTGAAGCAGGGCCGCGTGATCGCCCTCGATTGCGTCAACATGACCAAGGACTATGTCCAGGGCCGCGCGCTGATCACTTCGCGTATCGCCCTCGATCTGGATGCAATCGCGCGTGCCGACGTTCCGCTCAAGGAGCTGGCCGCTGCCGCAACGCCGCAACTCTAGGCGCATGTTTGCCGTGCCACGCGGATGAGCGACGGACCTCCCGCCCCGGCAGAAAGCTCCTCGCCCCTCGCCTCGCGGACGTTCAGGGAGATCTGGGCGGCGAACACCCTGTCCAATCTGGGCAGCCTGATCCAGCTGGTCGGCGCGTCGTGGCTGATGATCTCGCTCACCACGTCCGAACAGATGATCGCGCTCGTTCAGGCGAGCACCGCGTTGCCGCTGATGCTGCTGGCGCTCTGGGGCGGCACCATCGCCGATCGATTCGATCGCCGCGACGTGATGATGATGGCCCAGGCGTTCACGATGATCGCCTCGGCAGCGCTTGCCTTTTGTGCATGGGCGGGATGGCTGAGCCCGTGGTCGCTGCTGATCTTCACCTTCCTGATCGGGTGCGGGGGCGCGATGAAGACGCCGGCGTGGCAGGCAGCGGTCGGCGAGATGGTGCCGCGCGCCGCTTTGCCCAGCGCGATCGCATTGAACAGCGTCGGCTTCAACCTCGCCCGCAGCGTGGGCCCGGCGATCGGTGGGCTAATCGTCGCGGCGGGGGGACCGGCAGTCGCCTTCGTCGCCAATGCGCTCAGCAACATCGGCATGCTCGCCGCGCTCCGCCGCTGGCGCCGCCCGCGCACGACGCGCACGTTGCCTCGGGAAAGCTTTATCGCAGCCATCGGTGCCGGCATCCGGTATGTCGCGATGGCCCCGGCAATCCTGACAGTGCTTCCCCGCGCCGCATTGTTTGGGCTGACGGCGAGCAGCGTACAGGCGCTGTTGCCGCTGATCGTGCGCGACCGCATGCATGGCGATGCCTTCACTTATGGGCTGCTGCTCGGCGCTTTCGGGCTTGGCGCGGTGGCGGGCGGGCTGGGCATCGGGAAGTTGGGCAGGCGCTGGTCGCCCGAGCAGCTCTCGCGCATCTTCTCGCTGGTGTTCGTGATCGGAACCGTCGGCATCGCGCTCAGCCCCTGGCTCGCAATGTCGCTCGCAGCCCTCGCGCTCTCGGGCGCCGGCTGGCTCGTCACCTTTTCCACGTTGAATGTGACAGTGCAGATGAACGCGCCCAATTGGGTGCTCGCGCGCGCACTGGCCCTCTATCAGATGGCCGCCTTTGGCGGAGTCGCGGCAGGCAGCTGGCTCGGCGGATTCCTGGCTGATCACCATGGCGTTCGCGACGCGCTGCTTGTCTCCGCCGCGCTTCAGCTCGGCGTCATCGCATTGACGCGCTGGCTGCCGCTGCTCGGTTCGAACAACCTCGACCTTATGCCATTCAGCGGCCGGAAGCCGATCGAGGCTGAAGTCGCCCCGGCTCGGCAGGATAGCCCGGTAGTGCTGTTCACCGAGTTCCGCATCCACGTGGCGGATCACCCCAAATTCCTCGCGCTCATGCAGGAACGGAGACGCATCCGCGGGCGCAATGGCGCGCGGCGCTGGCAATTGCTCCAGGATATGAGGGATCCCGAAATCTGGGTCGAGACCATCCACTTGCGCGCCTGGTCGGACTATCTGCGCCACCGCGAACGCATCGCCGAATACGAAGCGCAGCTTTTCGCACAAATCCGCGCGCTCGACCGCAGTGACGAAGCGCCGCGAATCCGCCGGTTTGTAGTCGCCCCTCAGGGCCATTCCACCGAGGTCCCCGTGACGCCGACCGACCTGGCGTAGCAATGTACCCCGACCCGGGACATTGCGCGGCGCAGAAGAGAGCGGCATCGCGGTGACGATGCCTGATACTCGACAGAAAGCAGCTGTCCCGCTCCCCGAAACCACGGCGTGCGCCGGAAGTGGACCCCGATGACAATGGATGCACCGGTGCTGATCGTTGGCGGAGGACCCGTCGGGCTCGCTACCGCACTCGACCTCGGCCGCCGCGGTGTTGCCAGCATCGTCGTAGAGCGCGATGCCGGCACTGGCATCGAACTGCTCGCCAAGGCGGGAACGCTCAACGAGCGCACGATGGAGATATGCCGCTTCTGGGGCATCGCCGATGCCGTCGCCGAATGCGGCTTTCCCGACGACGTCAATCTCGACACGATCTACTGCACGGCGCTCGACGGCCTCTATATCGGCGCGGACCCGCGCCCGGCGACAAGTGGCAGGACGCCGCCCGACGGCGCTGTCGAGATGCTGCGGAAATGCCCGCAATTCCTGTTCGATCCGATCCTGGCAAAGGCGGCGGAAGCGACCGGCAAGGTCAACCTGCTCTACGGCCACCGCTTCGAACGGATGGAACAGGACGATGACGGCGTCGCGATCCACGTGACTGGGATCGCCACCGGCGCGGCACGGACGCTGCGCGGGCGGTACCTCGTCGCCTGCGACGGCGCGGGCAGCCGTATCCGCCGCGGGCTGGACGTGGATTTTCCGGGGCGGATGCTGAGCTATTCGGTGAGCGCGATGATCCGCGCGGAGCTGAGCGACATCAAGTTCGGCGTGCGCAACCGCTACATGTTCATCGACGAGAAGGGCACCTGGGCCAACCTCACCTCGGTCGATGGCCGCACGCTCTGGCGGTTCACGCTGGTCGGCAACGAGGAAAAGCTCGACCCCGCCGTCCACGACATTGGCGAGGACATCGCACGCGCGTTTGGGCCGGATATTCCGGCCGAGATCCTGCGCGTCCTGCCCTGGCGGCGAAGCCAGTGCACGGCCGCCCGCTACCGGGTGGGCAACGTCTTCCTGGCAGGAGACGCGGCGCACACCACGTCGCCGACCGGCGGGCATGGCCTGAACACCGGCGTGGGCGACGCGCTGGCGCTCGGCTGGATGCTCCACGCCACGCTTACCGGCCAGGGCGGCCCGGCGCTGCTCGACGGCTATGAGGCCGAACGGCGCCCGGTCGCGATGCGCAACAGCTCGATCTCGACCGAGAATTTCACCAGCTGGATCGCGGCCGCGAATTTCTCGGACGTGCTCGCACCCGGCGCGCGCGGCGATGAAGCGCGCGAGCGGATCGGCGCGGAGATGAGCGCCGCGTTGCAACAGGAATGGACCTCGACCGGCGTCGGCATGGGCTATCGCTACGAGGGGTCACCGCTCATCGTTCCGGACGGCACTCCCGAGCCGCGGGATCCACCCGAGATCTATCGCCAGACCGCCCGCCCCGGCCACCGCGCGCCGCATGCCTGGCTGCCCGATGGCCGCTCGACGATCGACCTGTTCGGGCATGGCTATGTGCTGCTGCGCTTCGACCCCGAGGCAAATGTCGAGGCATTGGCCCGCGCCGCGCGCGAACAGGGCGTGACCCTGGCGGTCATCGACATCGCGGATCCTTCGATCGCCCGGCTCTACGAGCGCGCGCTCGTGCTGGTGCGGCCCGACGCGCATGTCTGCTGGCGCGGGGATATCGCGCCCGACGATGAGGCCGCGCGCCGATTGATCCGGACGGTGACGGGGTTCTGACGGCGATGCGCCAATGACCCTGCCCGCCGACATCCGCGCGCAACTACGATTACCGCTGGTCTGCGCGCCGATGATCGGCGTCTCGGGTCCGCGCCTTGTCGCTGCCGCGTGCAAGGCCGGAATCATGGCGGGCCTGCCGCGCCATAACGCCGCGAGCTTCGAGCAGTTCGAGCAATGGCTGTGCGAAATCCGTGATGCGCTTGCGCGGCGACTGGACGAAACCCCGGACGCGCCGGTGGGGCCGCTCGCGGTCAATCTCTCGACCGCGCTCGACGCCGCGGAGATGGCCCGCGAGCTCGACCTATATCGCCGCTACGGGGTCGATATCGTCATCTCCGCGCGCGGCAACCCGGCGGAGCTCGCCCGGCGCGTGCATGAGTGGGGCGGGCGGATCTTCCACGACGTCACCAGCCTGCGTTTCGCCGAAAAGGCTATCGAGGCGCAGGTCGACGGCATCACGTGCATCGCCTCGGGAGGCGGTGGGCATTCGGGCCAGATCAGTGCGTTCGCGCTGGTGCCGCGCATCCGCGCGATGTTCGCGGGAACGATCCTGCTGGGCGGCGCGATCTCGACCGGCGCGGGCGTGCGCGCGGCCGAGATGCTTGGCGCCGACCTGGCCTATCTGGGCACGCGCTTCATCGCCACGGCGGAGGCCGACGCGCCCGACGAGTATAAGGCGATGCTGGTCGCCGGGGACGCCGAGGACGTGATCTTCTCGACGGCGATCAACGGCGTCGGCGCGAATTGGCTGAAAGCGTCGCTGCGCGACATCGGGCTCGACCCTGAGTCCCTGCCCCGCTCCCCCGGCCGAGGCGATTACAGCCATCTGCCCGAAGGCAGGCGGCCATGGCGCGACATCTTCAGCGCCGGCCAGGGCCTGGCCGCGATCGCGGCGGTCGAGAGCGTCGAGAGCCTGGTGGAAAGACTCGAGAGCGAATACCGGGCCGCCTGCGCGGTACCCGTCTTCCCCCCGGCAGGCTGACGACGGTCAGTGCCGCTGGTCCGCCGAATAGAGGCGGAGGTGCGGGATATTGGCGTGGTCCGGGCGTTCGAGCATGTAGCGCACCGCGTCCGCCAGGTCGGCGGGATCAAGCTTGCGCACCGCAACGTTCGAGCTACGTGGCTGGCCCGGCACGCGGTCGAAAAGATCGGTGTCGGTGGTGCCCGGCGCGATAACGCCCACACGTACGCCCGTCCCGGCCAGTTCGATCCGCAGCGCCTCGCTGAACCCCTCCACGGCGCGCTTGGTGCCGGCGTATACGCCGCAGCCCGGCGTCGTGAGGGTGGTGCTGATGCTCGACAAATTGACGATGTGGCCGTTTCCCTGCGCAGTCATGGCGCGCGCGAAGAGATAGCAGTTGCGCACCACCGCAGTGAAATTGACTGCGATCATCCGCTCCATCGCGTTTAGGTCGATTGCGTCGACCGCGCCGTTGCGGAAGATGCCGGCATTGTTGACCAGCACGTCGGCGCGTCCGAACCGCTCCAGCGCCGCGGCAAGCAGGTCCTGCCCGGTCTTCGCGTCCGCGATGTCGCCGGCCACGACCGCGGCATCGGTGCCGAACTCCTCGCGCAACGCGTCGAGTTCGGCGTCCGCCAGCGCGTTCAGCACCAGTCGGGCTCCAAGCGGCCGCAGCGCGCGCGCGATCGCCCTGCCGATCCCGCTCGAAGCGCCGGTGATCGCGACGACCTTGCCGGCGAGCGTGGTCATGTGCCGATCAGCTCGCGAGCTTGTAGCGCACCGGAAGTCGCTTGAGCCCGCCGACGAGGATCGAGTCGACGCGCTTGGGCTCGCCGGCCAGCTCGATGCGTTCGACGCGGTTGAAGAACTCCTCGAAGAAGATAGCCATTTCCATCTTGGCGAGATGCTGGCCCAGGCAGACATGCGCGCCATAGCCGAACGCCATCTGCGGATTGGGCGCGCGATCGACGCGGAACTCGAACGGCGCTTCGAAGATGTCCTCGTCGCGGTTCGCCGAAGGATAGCAGAGCATCAGCCAGTCGCCGGCACGGATCGTCTGCCCGCGCAGTTCATAGTCGGAGAGCGCCGTGCGCATGAAATGACTCACCGGCGAGGTCCAGCGGATCGCCTCGTTGACCAGCGACGGGATCAGGCTGCGGTCGGCCTTGACCTTGGCGAACTCCTCGGGCCGCTCGGCCAGCGCCCATGCCGCGCCTGCGGTGGAGGATGCGGTCGTGTCGTGCCCCGCCGTCGCGATCGTCATGTAATAGCTTACCGCATCCGCCTCGGCGATGGGCTGCCCGTCGATCGTCGAGTTCGCGATCACCGAGGCGAGGTCGCCGGTCGGATTGGCGCGGCGGTTGGCGATCAGCGCCGCGAAATAATCGTACATCTCGTTCACGAGGTCGTGGTTCGACGTGGCGCCGACCGAGTTGCCGGTCTGGATGCCTGCGATCTCGGTATCGCGCGGATTGAAGAAGCGCTGCGTCATGGAGAGCAGCATGTCCTCGTCCGAACGCGGCAGCTGCAACAGGCTCAGGATGACGCGGAGGGGGAAGCGGTGCGATACGGCGTTGAGGAAGTCGATTTCTTCGTGCCCGACCATCGCGTCGATCGCTTCGCGGGCAATCTCGCGGATGTCCTGCTCGAGCATTTTGATGCCCTTCGGCGCGAACTGCGCGGCGGTTATCAGCCGGTAGCGCATGTGCACCGGCGCATCCATGGTGAGGAGCGAGCGGTTGACGGCACGCTTCCCTTCCGCCTCCACCTTGGCGACGTGGCCGGCGAAGTTCCGGTCGATCAGTGTCTTACGGGCGCCGTTGTTCGCAAAGATGCTGGGCTGGCGGCCGATCTCCTGGATGTCGTCATATTTCGTCACCATCCAGAAGGGATATGGGTCGCGGCGATTTCGGCCGATATCTTGGTAGCCATATCAAACACCTTTCCTCAAAAATGTCGGGCGTTCGCTACATTGGGGAAACCGCTTCGTGCCGATCAGACCGACCGCATCCGGAAGCGGCCCGGCCCTCGCAGCCCTCGCCGTGCAAGGGTGTCTTGCATGCCTCGACAGGGCCGTCCTTCGATTTTGCCGACCAGCAGAAATAGCCGAAACCTATGGGAGGGTCATTCGTCCTCGACAGGCGTGGCCAGCCAACGCCCGTCCGCGATCATGTCGCGCAACAGCTGCCGCGCCAGATCCTCGACTTCGATCGACGCACGCGTGAGCGGCTGTGCCGGGTTCCGCACAAAGGCCACGCTACGCGACAAATCGATGCCTTCGACGTGCGCGGCCGAGAGTTCTCCGCCCGCCAGCTCGTTACGGATCGCGGCATGCGGGAGGAGTGTATATCCCAGACGCGATGCGACCAGCGTCTTGGTATGCGCCAGCGAATCGATCTCGATCGTGGTGGAGAGCGAGAGGTCCTCCATGTGCAGCTGCCGCTCGATCAGCTCACGCAGGCCATGCGATACCGACGGAAGGATGAAATCGTAGGTTTTGAGCGCCGGTTGCTCGATCGGCTGCGTGGCGATGCCAAAGGCATCGGTTTCTCCAAACGCGCCGGCCGGCCCGACGAGCAAGAGCGTCTCGCGCGCGATCACCTTTGTCGAAAGGTGGCGCATGCCTTCGGCGGCATAGAGGATGCCCAGTTCGATCCGCCCTTCCTCCAGCCATCTGCGAATCGTGCCGGTCATCGCCTCGCGGACATGGATATTGACCAATGGCAGCGATCTTCGCGCCGCAACGAGAAGCGGCACACCCAGGATCATGCTGGCCGTCGCCGGCAGGCCCACCGCTACGTTCCCCTGCGGCACGCGCTCGGTTGCCTGAACCTCCTCGCGGGCCCGGTTCATCGCCTGGAGGATCGTCGCGGCATGCTCCTGCAGCATTCGCCCTGCATCAGTCGCCACTACGCCGCGCGAGGTCCGGCGAAACAGCTTGGTGCCGAATTCGTCCTCGAGCCGGAGAAGCTGCTGACTCAATGAGGGCTGCGCGATCCCCAGGCGGTCGGCCGCTTCGGTAATCGAGGCGCAGCGCCCTATCATCACAAAATTACGAAGTTGGATCTCGTCCATCAGCCACGCTCACTGGTTACCTAATGGGCACTCCCTACACGGAGCGACAGCCAGAAACTATGGCGCGTATTGCGACCGCGCGATGGCGCGCAAGACGGCACCCGTATAGCCAGAGGGCAAGGAAAACAGGGGAGGAATCTCGGGCGATGTCGCCAGTAGCCAGTACACCGCTCATGCCTGACCCGAAAATCCTCCGCCCTAACGGCGGAAAGGATGCGCTGAACGGCGAGCGTTTCCTAGAAACTGCGATCGTCACCGAACTTGCGAAGCGGCTGGACCAGGCCGAACGTGATCGTAAGCAGATCCCGCAATTCTCGCTGGCACACCCCGAGATGACGATTGCCGACGCCTATGCGATCCAGCGCGCCTGGGTCGAGATCAAGCGCACGGCGGGACGCAAGCTGATCGGTCACAAGATCGGCCTCACCAGCCGGGCGATGCAGCGAACCTCGAACATCACCGAACCCGACTATGGGGCATTGCTCGACGACATGGTGTTCGAACCCGGTGGCGACATCGACATGTCCCGCTTCATACTGCCCCGGGTTGAGCTCGAGCTTGCCTTCATCCTCAAGGCACCACTCGAAGGGCCCAATTGCACGATCTACGACGTGCTCAACGCCACCGACCACATCGTACCGGCGATCGAGATCATCGACCAGCGCATCCAGCCGATAGATCCCGCGACCGGGAGGACGCGGAAGGTGTTCGACACGATCTCAGACAATGCTTCCAATGCCGGCATCGTGTTGGGCGGGCGGCCGGTTCGCCCCCACGACCTCGACCTGCGCTGGGTATCGGCCTTGTGCTACCGCAATGGCGTCATTGAGGATTCGGGAGTCGCAGCGGCAGTGCTCAACCATCCGGCGAACGGGCCGGCCTGGCTTGCGAACAAGCTCCATCCCTATGGAGAGAGACTGGAAGCGGGCGAGGTGATCCTTGGAGGTTCCTTCACTGCGCCGGTCTCGGTCCGGCACGGCGACACCTTCCACTTCGATTATGGTCCGCTCGGCGCGATCGCATTCCGGGCAGTGAACGCGCCGGAGGCGGCATGACCGATTTCGCCGCAATCGGGGGATGGGAATTGCCGGCGGAGCTGGAAATGCTCCGCGACACCGTCCGTCGCTTCATCGCCGACGAAGTTGCACCGGCAGAGGCGACGTTGGGGCTCGGCCAAGCCAAGCTCGATCCCGAAAAGCAGGCGGCTCTCCAGGAAAAGGCTCGCGCCGCAGGACTGTGGGCTCTCGCGACGCCAGAGCGATTCGGCGGTGCCGGGATGGGCGTGCTTACGCAAGTGGTAGTTGCCGAGGAGGCGGCGAAATGCCGCCTTGGCGCTTTCTTTCCCGCCGCGGGCGCGATCGCCGGCGATCCACCATCGGTGATCTTCCATGGAACGCTGGACCAGTTCGACCGCTACGGCCGACCGATCGTCGAGGGCCGCATGCCGAAGGCGTTTACCGCCATCAGCGAAGCCTCCGGCGGGTCGGATCCGGCACGCGCGATCCAGTGCCGCGCGGAGCGCGATGGCGACCATTATGTCTTGAACGGATCCAAGACCTGGATCACGCACGCCGATCGCGCGCATTGGGGCATCGTCTATGCCCGAACCGGCGAGCCCGGCCGCCGCGACGGGATTAGCTGCTTCATCGTCGAGACCGATACGCCGGGCCTTACGCGCACGCCCATCCCGGTGCTGATCGCGAACAGCCCCAACGAACTGCATTTCGACAATGCGCGCATACCCGTCGCCAATCGCATCGGCGAAGAAGGCGCGGGCTTCGCGCTCGCTGATGATTTCCTCACTCGGAACCGGATTACCTACGGCGCCGGGCCGATCGGCATCGCGGAAGAGGCGCTCCGGCTCACGGTAGAATGGGCAAAGGAGCGGAGCGTCTTCGACGGGCTTCTCGCAGACAAGCAGGGCGCGCAATGGATGCTTGCCGACTGCCGCATCGCGCTCGACGCCGCGCGCCTGCTCACCTATCGTGCCGCCTGGAAAGCGGATCGCGGCGAGTCCGCCCGCGCCGAAGCGGCGATGGCCAAATGGAGCGCGACCGAAGCGGCCTTCAAGACGCTCGATACCTGTATCCAGCTGTTCGGCGGTATGGGCGTGTCGTGCGAATTGCCGCTCGAGCGCTGGTTCCGCGAGTTGCGAATCAAGCGACTCGGCGAGGGCGCGACCGAGATCCAGCGGATGATCGTCGCGCGGGCGCTGTTCGCCTAAGACAATCAGGCGACGTGATAGGCGATCGTCTTTATATACGTGAATTCTTGCAGCCCGACCTCGCCGAATTCGCGGCCATAGCCTGAGCGCTTGATCCCGCCGAACGGGTGGTACGAACTCATCTTGCCCGAGCCGCCGTTCAGATTGACCTTGCCCGTGCGTAGTTGCAGCGCGATCTCATAGGCGCGCCCGACATCCGCGGAATATATGCCACCGGACAGGCCGAAATCGCTGTCGTTGGCGATGGCAATCGCCTCTTCGTCGGTATCGTAGCCGATCACCACTCCCAGCGGGCCGAAGGCTTCCTCCTGCGCGACGCGCCATTTGTTATCGACCTCGTCGAACAAGGTGGGTTCGTAGAAGAAGCCGCGATCGAAGCCCGGGGGAATACGGCCCCCGGTAATCAGCTTGGCGCCGTCGCCAATCGCCGAATCGACCAATGCCTGGACCCGGTCGCGCGCCGCGGCGCGGATCAGCGGTCCCATGCGCGTCGCCGGATCGGCCGGATCGCCGATCTTGACTGCGCGAAACATCTCAGCCAGCCGTGCGACGAATTCCGCACGCACCGAATTATGGACGACGAAACGCGTCATCGCCGCGCAGGCCTGGCCCGCGTGGAAGGTCAGGCTGCCGAGGGCGTTTTGCGCCGCCGCGGCGAGATTGCCGTCGGCGCGCACGATCATCGCCGATTTCCCGCCGAGTTCCATGATGCACCGCTTCAGCGTCGGTGCCGCCTGCGCCTGTATCGCCGCGCCTACGCGGTCCGAGCCGGTGAAGGTTATCAGGTCGACGCGGGGATCGGTGGTGAGCGCCTCGCCCACCGACAGGTCGCCATTCACGACGTTGAACACGCCTGGCGGCAACCCGGCGGCTTCGGCGGCCTGGGCGAGGATGAAAGCGGAGAGCGGCGTCAGCGGCGACGGCTTGAGGATGACCGAATTGCCCATCAGGAGCGCGGGCACCGCCTTGCCCATGTTGAGCGTGAACGGCACGTTGAAGGGCGTGATCGCAAGGCAGACCCCGACGGGCTCGCGCACCGCGACGCCGCCGCCCAGCATGGTGCGGCCATCCGCCTGCACGACCGGCTCGAGAGGCAAAGGCTGCGCCTCTTGCCGGAGGGCCAGTTGGACATAGTGGCGCGCATGCTCGATGCCCGTCGCGAACTGCATGGTGCGCGCGAAGGGCTGGATCGATCCGGTTTCCGCTGCGACCAGCGCGCGCAGGCTTTCGGTCCGCGCTTCGATCCAGTCGCACATCGTCGTGATCTTCGCCGCGCGCTCCTCCATCGTCATGCGCGGCCAGGGTCCCGCGTCGAACGCGGTTCGCGCCGTGTCCAGCGCCGCCTCGACATCCTCCGCCGCCGCGAGCCCGGCATGGGCGATTACCGCCTCGGACGCGGGGTTAATGACGGCTTCGCGCATCCCGCCCTTTGGCGCGATCCACTCGCCGCCAATGTAGAGGCGGCCATCGTGCGCGATATCCAACTTCATTCTCCTAGCCGCGCTGCAGGACGAAATCGGCGCAGCGTTCGCCGATCATGATCGCCGGCGCATTGGTGTTACCGCTCACCAGATTGGGCATGATGGAGGCGTCCGCCACGCGCAGGCGCGGAACGCCATGCACGCGCAATTCGGCATCGACCACAGCCGCGGGATCGCTCGCCGGTCCCATCTTGCACGTCCCGCACGGGTGATAGACCGTCTTCACGACGCTGGCGATGTGGGTTTCGATCGCCGCATCACTGAGTTCTTCTTCAGGCCCATGCCCCGGTGCCAGCTCGCAAGCGAGCAACTGCGCAAGCGACGGCGAATGGAGGATGCGCCGCGCGAGCCGCACGCCCCGGACCAGGGTCGCCATGTCGTCCCGGTGACCAAGCACATTGCCATTGATGCGGACGGGTGCGGCTGCGTCTCGGCCGGTGATCCGGACCGATCCGCGCGCCTTGGGGCGCAGGACGCAGGGGCTGATGGAAATGCCGTGGCCAGGCAAGGGCGGCCGCTCGGCATCCCCGGTCAGCGCCGCCACCACGGTGAACTGGATGTCGGGCCGGCCGCTGCCGTCGGTGGAAGCGAACCCGCCCGATTCGACGATGTTCGAGGTCAGCAACCCAGATTTGAACATCAGCCATTGCAGGCCGTGGCGCACGGCGGTCAGCCCCTTGTCGGCGCCCAGCAAGCTGATCGGGTCGCGCGTCTGGCCGTAGACGCCTGCCTGGAAATGGTCCTGGAAATTCTCCCCGACCCCCTCCAGCGCCCGCACCACGGGAATGCCGTGCTCGACGAGCAGCGTTTCGGGGCCGATGCCGGAAAGCTGAAGCACCTTGGGCGAACCGAAGGCGCCCGCGGCCACGATGACCTCTTCTCGCGCCGTGGCTTGCTGAACCGTACCGTCCCTGCCGCGGTACCGCACGCCCGTTGCGGCGCCGTTCTCCGTCGTAACCGCCTCGACATGGGCTTCGCAACGCAGCGTGAGCAGCGGATTCCCACGCACGCGCGACAGGAATGCGACGGCGGTAGATTGGCGCCGGCCTGCGGCGGAGGTGGTCTGGTAGAATCCCACCCCTTCCTGCGATGCGCCATTGAAATCTTCGTTATAGGGCAGCCCCGCTTCCTGCCCCGCCCGCACAAAGGCGTAGCTCAGCGGATGGTGATATCCCGCGTCGGACACCTTGAGCGCCCCGTCCACGCCGTGGAACGGCTCGGAATATTTCTGATTGGCCTCGCCGCGCTTGAACACCCGAAGCACGTCTTCCCAGCCCCAGCCTTCGCATCCGGAAGCTTGCCACTGGTCGTAATCCTCGGCCTGCCCCCGGATATAGACCATGCCGTTGATCGAGGATCCGCCGCCGAGCAACCGGCCCTGCTTCATATAGACGCGCCGGCCGCCGACCGCCGCCTCAGGCTCGGTCCAGAGGTGCCAGGACAATTTTTTGGCGATTTTCTGGATGCCGCCGGGCATCGAGATGAAGAAGTCGCGATCCTGTGGGCCGGATTCGAGCAGCAGGACGCTCTTCCCCGCTTCGACCAACCGCGTGGCCAGCACGCACCCCGCCGATCCCGCCCCGATCACCACATAGTCGTAGCTATTCATCGGTTGCTGATATGGGCAAGGCTGCCGGATCGGTCATGTCCCTATGCGGGGGACCCCGCCATCGCGAAAGGGCGGCCTCCACGGTGATTTCGCTGGCCTGCTTCGCTGCGCCGGGCACGCCTCCGAAGCGCGGCGCGGCGGCAGGCAGGGTGTCGGGAAAGATCCCCCGCGCCACATTGTGCGGGAACCGGCGAGCCTCGGCAAAACTGAGCACGGGCGCAACGCAGGCGTCCGTCGGCCCGAAGATCTCGGCCCATTCGTCCCGCGGACGGGAAGCGAAGCATGCCGCGAACGTCGCCTCCATCGCGGTCCAGCCATCCCGGTCGCGCTGGACGAAGCGTGTGCCTTCGATGCCGAGGCCCTCCAGCAAAAGGCCGAAGAACTGCGGCTCGATCGCGGCAACCGATACATATTTGCCGTCGGCGCAGGTATAACAGCGATAATAGGGCGCGGCGCCATCGAGCAGGTTTTCCGCTCGGCGATCCTGCCATTCCCCCGCCTTCATCATGCCATGGATCCCGCTCGACAGCGCTGCCACCCCGTCCACCATCGCAGCATCGACCACGGAGCCCCGTCCGGTTTCCCGGGCGCTCAGCACCCCGGCGAGGAGCCCGATCATGGCGAAGGTGGTGCCACCGCCATAGTCGCCAACCAGATTCAGCGGAGGCGGCGGTGGCCGATCCGCTCCGCCTATCGCGTTCAGAACGCCGGTAATCGCAATATAATTCAGGTCGTGCCCCGCGCGCGCGGCGAGGGGACCATTTTGCCCCCAGCCGGTCATGCGGACGTACACCAGGCGCGGGTTCGCCGCGAGACATGTCTCGGGACCCAATCCCAGCCTCTCCATCACGCCCGGCCTGAAACCTTCCATGAGTCCATCGGCTTGAGCGAGCAAACGGAGTACGGTCTCACGTCCCTCGGGGGATTTCAGATCAATCCTGACGACGGCGCGGTTGCGCAGCAGATCGGCGCCCCCCGCTCGGTCGGCGGCACCCGCGCGTGCAATGCGCAGGACGTCGACTCCCATATCCGCGAGCAGCTTCGCCGCAAGCGGCACTGGGCCCATCGAATCAAACTCGATCAATTTCATTCCTGCCAGAGGCCCGGCCATCGTGCTTTTCCCGCCTGCGCTTCTTACATCGCAGGAATGTCTTGATCGCGCGGCTCTTGCATGTCCCCGCTAAGGTACATGCCGCGAGCGCTCAAGATTAACCAAGTCGGGCAGTGGGCACTATTGGCGCCCTCTCTTGACCGGGAAATGGTGCCCCACTCGGGACAAGATTGGCCACTCAGATCATTGGAAAATTTCCATCGCGCGTGGCTGACTATGGGCAGCTTCCTGCCTGTCCGGTGTCGGGAGCCGGGAACTGGAAAGCAGCCCTGCCAGTAGACTTACGGACATCGCACGAAGGGGTCTGCAACATCGACCAAGAATATAGCCGCAACACTGTGTCCCGACGCTTCGGACAGGCTTCGCGCAATGGCTGGCAATTCGGCGAGCGCCCGGAAGACATCATCGAGCTCAATAGGGTTTGAAGACTCTGGCGGATCAATTCGCAGCACGTTGTTCTTGCCAACTGAGTAGCCCCTAGTTTTCTAGACGCCTTCCGCTTTCAAAATCTGCTGCCGTTCGAACTCGACGGGTGACAGCATCCCGTTCCTGACCTGCTTGCGCACCGGGTTGTAGAACATCTCGACGTAATCGAACACGTCCTGGCGGGCTTCCTCGCGGGTTTTGTAGGTCCGACGCCGGATGCGCTCGCGCTTGAGCGAGGAGAAGAAGCTCTCGGCCACGGCATTGTCATGGCAGTTGCCGCGTCGGCTCATTGAGTGCTCAAGATTATGCGCCCGGATGAACGCAGCCCAATCCATGCTGGTGAACTGCGAGCCCTGGTCCGAATGGATCAACACCCGCTGCTTTGGTTTGCGCCGCCATACCGCCATGTGCAACGCCTGCAGCACCACGTCGGTGATCTGCCTGCTTTGCATCGACCAACCCACCACCCGGCGGGAATAGAGGTCGATCACGACAGCCAGATAGGCAAAGCCTTCCAGGGTGCGGATGTAGGTGATGTCCGTTACCCAGGCTCGATCGGGCGCAGCCACGTCGAACTGGCGATCCAGAGTGTTGTCGACCGCCAGCGATGGCTTGCCGCCATAGCTGCCCGGTCGGCGCTTGTAGCCGATCTGCGCCTTGATACCCGCCAGTCTGGTCAGGCGGGCGATACGGTTCGGGCAGGATGTCTCTCCCTGATCGAGTAGATCATCGTGCAGTTTGCGGTAGCCATAGACCTTGCCGCTGTCGTTCCAGGGGTTCTCGTGACGGCGGTGCAAAAAGTGCCGCTAAGCAACCCATTGAAATTGCTGATATGATAACGCGGAACTCGCGGTAAGTGATTGATATCCCTCATTCTGGAGGTTTTTCATATTACGCTCCTGATCCCTGCCGCTGGCGGTTTCCCGCCCAGGAGCCGATCCCGGTGTGGCGAGACGTCAATGGTGATGACGCCTTTGGTGTTGATATGCTCGTGCGCATTGGGGGCGATGTGCATGATGTGATGATCCGGAAAGGTGTCCGGCATTCGCGCTCGAACCTCACCGATCCGGGTCGCGTTCCACGTCATGATAACGTTGGTAAGCAGTGTCAGGCCTGATGATATCGCGGCCATTTGTTCGGGCGTGCGGCCATGCCGTGCGCCGATCGGCCCGGAATAGATCGCGCGCTGCAGGGTGTGGACCGACTCGCCTTGGCTGAGCAAAGCGTCATTCATCCCACGGAACGCCGGATCGCCGAGATAAGCGCCTAGGAAGCGGGTCAGTAAAAGCCTGCCGAAGGCATCCCCTGCCTGAAACGCCTCATCGCCCCGCGCGGCGCTGCCAAAGCGGTCCAAAACGTAGGTCGCGGAACACCAACCACTCTTGGTCGATGCCGCAATTCGGAGGAGCGGGTCCCATCCCCGAGTGATGGCGCTGGTTGAGACGGTCTCGCTCACAATTGGCCGCAGGCTAGCAGGTACATCGAGGCCACGCGGGAGATAGAGCTTGCGCTTGTTCATGCCGGCCAGCCTCGGCGCGAGATCAAACCCCACCAGATTGGCCAGCGCCATACCGAAATGTGTGTGGCCATGCGTATCCACCGCGACACGGTGGAGATCGACGGCTTCGTGGCGAAGAGCCCCTTCGATAGCGGCCCCGGCTTGCCGTCGGTTCAGGACGACGGCCTGGTCATGCAGGATCACCCATTGGTCGAGCACATGGGTGTAGGTTCCGACTGCCGGCGTGCGCCGTCGCGGATCATGGCGGGCTGTCCAGAGTCGGCGTGTTGCATCAAGGCTCATCATGTCGGCCGATGCCTGAATTCCGCCTCCCCACAGCCTGGTGACCGGAAGCGTCCTGAAATGATCAAGCACCAAGCGGTTGGCCGCCGGCAATCGACCATTCGCCTCGATGCGGCGCATCATCTCGCCGACTGCGTCGGCTTCAATATTGAGCGTCATGCGCGCCATGTCGGCGGCGGTCAGATCTGAGCCCAAGGCGATCAGGGCCGCGTAGAGGATTATGAGTTCATGCTCGCTTGCGGGTGACCTGCCCAACAGCGCCCAGCAAAAGCGCGTGGCGGCATCGATGGTGATAAGCAGATCCGGCAATTGGATCTTTCCGACGCCGGCGAACAGCTCGCGGCGAATGGCCTTGAGCCTTTCGTCTTCGGGAGCCGCCTTGAGTTTTGGAACGACCAACCGATCGTTTTCAATCCGGATATCGCCCCTCGACACCGCCGCATCGATGGCTTTCAGGGCCATCGCGAGTTCATCCTTGATCCAGCGGATGGTCGCTTCCGGCTTGGCTGGCACGGCGAGGTTTCGCACGAACCGTGCTCGTTCCTTTTGCCATTGCGCCTTTGGGATCAAGCGGTCCTCAGGGGCACGGTGTTCCAGGCTGTGGTCGACGCTGGCCTGCCCATTGCGCAGCGAGCGTTTGAGCAGCATGAGCGTCGCCGCCCTATAGCCGCCAAAGGCGGCCTCGCGGTCCGGTTGATCGATGAGGAACGCCCACGTCCGACCGAATGGATTGGCGGTGCCTTCCGGCAATCGCCCCATTTCCGAAGCCGCCACCCGGTCCAGTGTCGTCAATGCCTGTGCAAGCGGGTGCGTCGACGGCAGGTCCAGGCTGATCGACGAAACCGCGCCCAACAACTCACTCGCGCCTCTGCCTGCTGTCGCCAGTTCCCGCCGGACCCGGCCAACCTTCGTGGATTGACCGTGCGCGCCGGCCGGCAGGAACGGTGCCAACATGGTGCGCATCTGGTCGCGCGCGACGGAAGCGGAGGTATTCTCATCATCGACAAGGCTTGCCAATTGCAAGACCAACGCTTGATGTCGGCGCAGTTCGTCCTCGACCGCCGCCTCGGCGCGGGTTCGGGCCTGACGCCAGAGATCGGCGATCCGGTAGTCGATCATCCCCAGACCGCCATCCGTGAGACGCAGCAGTTGCAAGCGCAAAAAACAGGCTATTTCAATGGTCTTTCGCTCACCACGCATCCGCTTGAGCGTCGCAGGCTTGCGGTAGAGCATTGATCTCGCCTGGGCCTTCAACATTCCGGCTGCCAAGCCAAGATGGAGCCTGTCGGCCCCAAGTTTCTTCAGAAAATCGATCTTCGCGATATGGTCGGCGAGGCCTTTGGTTTTACGGGACGCGGGACTGTCTCGAAGCCATTCCAACCGCGTCTTGCCGTTTGGCATCGTCTCCGACAGCTCAAGCGGCCAGACCTTCGTCTGTTCTGTCCCCACTGCGGCTACCGCGCCGGCCAAAAGACCGCCATCGTAATGGCGCCGGGCGCCTGATGCAGAACTCCTCAGCCGTCGCGTTGGCAACTGGACGTAGTGGTGATCACGGAGCCATGCGCGCGCGGCTTGTTCCAACTCGTCCACGAGGAATTTGTCGCCGGCCTCGCGCCGCAGAAAGCCATTCAACGCGCGTTCCCCGTGCTCGGTGAGGTCGCGCAAACCCAGTGCCTGTTTCGCTGCGTCCTGGTGCTCGAACAGCGTGCGGTGGCGGCGGTAAAGCGCGCGGATTGAGGCAAGCCGGGGCGGTGCAATCCCAAGCTCGGCACCGAGATGAGCCAGCACTTGCGGCGGAATCATCTCCACGGAATTGAGTGGTGCTCCCGTGAGGCGCAGAAAACCAACCTGTAGCGCCACGCCCAACCGGTTTAACGGTCGCCGGCGGCGGCGGACGGCTCGCCGATCGACCTCGGAAAGCGAGAAGAAATGCGCGACTTCGGGTTCGGTTAAATTCTCCGGAAACCGTTCGCAACCAAGATATTGTCGAAACGGCGCATCCACGACTCGGCCCTCCCAGGAAAGAGCCTACACACCGCTGGCTGAAGGTCGAGAAACCTCACCGGTCAACGATATCAATGGGTTGCAATTTTCTTGTGCCTTTTATCGCTATGTTTCAATAGCTTGCTTAGCGGCACTTTTTGCATCATGGTTACGAGAACCCCGTTATGCGAAAGCTTGTCGTCACCGCAAACGCTCTCCTCAAGGCAGACCGCTGCTGGCAGAAATCTAACGCTTGATCATCACGGATACTCTAGCTTGCAGCGAGGGTGAGCTGGTGAGCATGGCCACAATAGTAAGAGATGTGCCCGGCTCGAACATGCCCAGCACATGGGTTCAGCCATCACTGCAAAGGGCAAGCCTGATGCGGCGCTTATCGGTGTCAACCTGCAGCACGACGACGGCGACTTCCTGGAAATTCGAAACGATCTCACTGAGATCGGCGAAGTGTTTGCTCCAGTTCATATCAGCAACATGCGCGAGCCCTTCAATGCCGGATTCAAGCTCGACGAAAGCACCGTATTTGGTCACGCCTGTTACTACGCCGCGAACCTTGCCGCCAATTGGGTACCTGCTGCTTGCACGCTCCCATGGATCGCATTCCAGTTGCTTCATACCGAGCCAGAGGCGGTGAAACTCATTGTCAATTTGAAGAATCTGGACGCGGACCACGTCGCCGACTTTGACAGCCTCGCCGGGATGCTTGAGCCTCTTGTAGCTCATATTGGTGATATGTAGCAGGCCATCGAGGCCGCCAAGATCGATGAATGCGCCGTATCGCTTGATGCGTTTCACTACGCCATCGACAATCTGACCTTCGCGCAGGTCATTGATCATATTCGATGGTTGCTTATCGCTCACTGGGTCAAGACCGACGTGCCGGCAAGCCGCCCATCACGATTTGGCTGTCTGATGCAGGAACCGGGAAAAATCAGGTTGACGCGCCAGGACATCGGCTAGCGTATAGCCATTGAGAACCTCGAGAAAGGCAGCTAGCGCCTCGTCCAGCATGCTGGTCAAACCGCAGGCTGAAGCGATGAGGCATGACGAGCACTCCACCAGCTCGAAGTCCTGCTCTGTGTGGCGGATCAAGGCCCCGACATTGATCTGTCCTGGTGGCCTGGCCAGTCGGATACCCCCATGGCGTCCCCGGACACTATCCAGGTACCCTGCACTCACCAGATCGCTGACCACCTTCATGAGATGGTTCTGGGAGATGACGTAGGCGCCAGAGATCTCGGCGATTGAGCACAGATTTTCCGGTTGCCGTCCCAGATAGAGAAGAACCCTCATGGCGTAGTCCGTGTAGCGCGTCAGGTGCATCTGGTTACCTTAATGATGTATCTATATTGCATGATTTCTACAGGCCGTATAGATGCATCGTTAGAGCATGTTTTGGAGTCGCCTCGATGGAACGACTGGATCTGTCCGAAGACGGGTTGGCTACCCTCGTTGAAGCCTTCTACGCGAGGGTCCGGGCTGATGCCGAGCTGGGCCCGATTTTTGACGATGCCATCGATGATTGGCCCGAACATCTCGAAAAATTGGCCGCGTTTTGGTCGTCAATCATGCTGACAAGCGGGCGCTACAAAGGGCAGCCCGTGCCTGCCCATATGAAGCATCGCGACCGGATTACCACGGCACTGTTCAGCCGTTGGCTAAACCTCTGGAAAAGCACCACCGATGATCTGATGTTCCCCGATGCAGCCAAGGCTCTTCAGGCGAAGGCTGAGCGGATTGCTGAAAGCCTGCAACTTGCCATGTTCTTTCGGCTCGGCAGGGCGCAAGATACCGTCCAGCCAAAGCCCAAGGCAGCCTGATCATGGCAGAGATCAAGCCTTATCGCTCGACCCCGATCTTCGATCAGGACACCCTCCCTGCGGCGCTTCGACGTCGCCACGACACGAAGGAAGGCGTGTGGGGAGTGATCCGGGTGCTTGAGGGCGAACTCAGGCTCATCATTCTCGACCCACCTTCGGAAGGCATTCTGACACCGGACAAGCCGGGATTGGTGCTGCCAAAGCAGCCTCATTTCGTCACCGCGACAGGGACCATGAAAATGCAGGTCGATTTCTATGACCAGCCGCCCTTCTGACCTGTTTTCCCACCTCACAGATCAACCAACCGGAGTTTATGTATGACCCAGCCGCTCAGTGAGCAGACGATCGCTCTAGTCAAGGCGACCGTTCCGGCGCTCGAAGCCCACGGCCTCGACATCGTTCATGAAATGTATTCGCGGATGTTCAAGAACCCGGACATCCGGGATCTGTTCAACCAGTCGCATCATGGCGTTTCAGATGCACAGCCGCGCGCGCTGACCGGCGCAATAATGGCCTATGCCAGCAATATCGAGAACCTGTCCGCCCTCGCTCCTGCCGTGGAGCGAATTGCCCAGAAGCATGTCGGACTGCAAATCCTTCCAGAGCATTACCCCCATGTTGGCGAAGCGCTTTTGGGTGCAATCAAGGCCGTTCTGGGCGATGCGGCAACAGACGAAATCCTCGAAGCCTGGGGCGAAGCCTACTGGTTCCTGGCCAACATCCTGATTGCACGCGAAGACCGCATCTATACCGAGCAACGCGACAGTGGCGGTGGCTGGAATGGCTGGCGGGATTTCCGGATCGAGGAAATCATCGAGGAGAGCAGCGTCATCAAGTCCTTCATCCTGCGTCCTGCTGATCGTCCTGCTGATGGCAGTCCGGTCATGGAGCACAAGCCCGGGCAGTATCTGACCTTCTGGTTCGAAATCGACGGCCATCCGCCGGTGAAGCGCAACTATTCGATCTCGTCCGCCCCGAATGGGGCAACGTATCGCATATCTGTCAAGCGTGAGCCGATGGGGCTGGCGTCGGGCTGGTTGCATGAAAAGGCCGGCACGGGCGCTGTTCTCAAGGTTGCCGCGCCCGCTGGCGAGTTCTTCCTTGCAGATAATGTGGAGCGGCCCATCGTGCTGCTGTCGGGCGGTGTTGGTCTGACGCCAATGGTTGCCATGCTGGAAGCTCTGGTCGCCCGCGACGTCGATGTCCCGGTGCATTATCTGCACGGCACGCATGACCGGGCCACCCATGCCATGCGCGATCATGTACGCCAACTGGCGAGCAAATCCTCGCTGATCCGGGTCGCGGATTTCCACCAGACGCCGCAGGCAGATGAAGTGGCTGGACGCGATTACGATCATGCCGGGATCATTACCGACGAGTGGCTGATCGCAAACACCCCGGCGGTTGACGCCGATTACTACATCTGCGGACCTCGTCCGTTTCTTCGCCACGCCGTGTCGGCCCTGTCATTGGCAGGCGTGCGATCGGACCGGATCCATTACGAGTTCTTCGGCCCGGCAGACGAATTGCTCGCAGCCTGAAAGCCTACAGCACCAGAATGGCAAGCCCGGGTCCGCTCTCGGTCCCGGGCTTGCATCATCAAGGCCCGTTCCGTTGTAGCCAAAGGCTGGGCTCGGGCAGCATTTCACATGACTGAAAAAGGATGAACTGGCTTGCGACTGTTCAAGCCCATTCTAGCGGGTGTCCGCAGCGGCGACCGACTGCTGGCCTGTTTTGGCGCATCGTTCAGCATAGCCTTCTCTATACTGGTATGTTCGACGCTGCCGCTTCATGGGTCGGATTTCCCATTGGTCGTCGCGCCTTTGGGAGCGTCGGCTGTCTTGGTGTTTACCGTCCCGTCCAGTCCGATGGCGCAACCATGGCCAGTCATTGGCGGCAACATCGTTTCAACCATGATCGGCGTCGTGATTTACCAGGCAATCCCGAATATGGAGCTTGCCGCCAGCATTGCTGTGGGAGCCGCCATATTGATCATGTCGTTACTGCGTTGCCTGCACCCTCCCGGGGGCGCATCAGCTCTGACCGCCGTGATCGGCTCAGACGCAATCCATACCGCGGGATTTGGATTTGCGTTGCTGCCGGTCGGCATCAATTCGGTAACTCTGGTAATGGTCGGCCTGCTATTTCACAGGCTGACAAGCCATTCCTACCCGCATCGACCCTTACCAGCACCCGATGCAGGCCTGCATCTTGCCGACATTGATGCCGCACTTGAAGATATGCACGAAATCTTCGACATCAGCCGAGAAGATCTCGATGCGTTGCTTTCCCGCGCAGAGATGCATGCGGCAAAACGAAAGGCAACATGACAAGTGCCCTTCGACAGATGTTTCGCACCCTAATTCGCTGCAACCTTGATCCTGCCATAACCCGGATGCCCTTCGTAACGGCCTTTCATTTTTGTCCTTACGATTGGTTGGATCTGGGAAAGACCCTACCTGCTGCTGAAACTCACGGCGTTGTTTTGGGCGGGGACACTCAATCGTAGGGCGAGGCGCACGCGATTTAATCCCGCCCGTCGCACTCGCTTTCTGACGCTGGAGTCTGGCGTTGCTCCTGCTGTTGCCATTTGCCTGGCCATATCTGCGACGTGATATGGCCCGCCTCAAAGAGGCATGGAAACCGGTGCTCGTGCTGGGCACGCTCGGCATCGGCGCTTTCAACACCCCTCTTTACACTGGGCTGCTGACCACGACCGCAGTCAACGGTCTGCTTCTGCAGGAAGAGAAAACGTGTTGGATCATAGCACTGATCGTGGGCGGTATCGCCGGCTGGCTGGCCAGGCTGGTAATGAACCGCGATGCCTCGATAGGCATTTTCTGGAATATCGTTGTGGTCTGCATCGGCTCGCCGATCGGCAACGCGGTTGCCGGGCCACTGCTCGGCATCAGCGGCAGTATACAGGAGTTTTCGCTCACCGGACTGATCATCGCCTTCGTGGGCGCCGTGATCCTGCTCGGGAACGTCAACATCGTGCAGCGCAGAAATTTTCGCTGAGCCAGGCGAACGTTCGGGTGGGGTCACCCCACCCGAACATCGGTTGCAGTTTCGGCTTCGCATGAAGGCCTTCGGTTGCGCTTGTGGGGGGCAATGACGGTGTTTGGCAATGCGCCGTTATCGATACTATCTTTGATTTACTTCCATGATCCGCAAGGCCCGCTGCTTTCCGGCACGATCGGGCCATGAGATCGACTGTCCAGGTTTCAGGCCGAGCAAGCCAGCGCCAACCAGTGACAGGATCGAGATTCGTCCCGCTGCAATGTCGGCATGCTGAGGGTAGACGAGTTGTAGCGTGCGCTCAATGCCACTCGCTTCATCCAAAAATTTTACCGTTGATTGAAGGGCGACGACATTCTGCGGCAGCCGAGAATCCTCCACAATCGTGGCGCGGTTGATCTCGGCGAGCAGCAGTTCGGCCACCTGCGGCAGTCGATCTTCCGCCTCGATGGCAAGGTTGCTGATGCGTTCAGCGTCAGTTTCGCGAATCTGGATTGCTGGCCGCGCCTGGGCCTTGCGATGAGTGGTCATGGTGATCTCCGTCAGCGCCGGTCATGCAGGCGCGGTGCGCTGGAAAAGCGCGATATAAAGGGGGATGATCGGTTTTGCCCCGGACTGCGCCGGACGTAGCTCTCGCTGTCCGGGGCTATTGGCCCACGAGAAGCGAACTCGCATGGCAGCGCTGACGCTGACGTGTGGCAATCCGGAACATGACACGATGATGGCCG
>NCDY01000123.1:0-9186 GCA_002280405.1 Rhodobacterales bacterium 32-66-9
GCTCTGGCACGCGCGGCGATCGAATGGCAGTTACCTGCGCGCCGTGCTGGCGGCGGCGCGGCTGTCGGGCCATCCCCGGCGCGAGATCAAGATCTGCCGGTCGGTCACTTCGCGGCTGAACGCACCGCGCTTTGCGCGCCGGCTTGCGGAACTGACCGGCGAGACGGTGTGATCAGTTGCCGTAGGCTGCGACCATGTCTTCCAGCTGGCGTGCCCGGTCCAGGGTGACCGCGCGCATGCAGCCAAGAACGACCATCGGCTCGGCCGACCCGCCCTTCATCGCATAGCCCTCGGCCTCGCACCCTTTGTCGCGGAACGTGATCCAGGCCCGCTGTGCCTCGCGCAGCCGGTCGGCAGCACCGCGTTCGTCGTCCGCAAGCCGGGAATCCCAGTCCTTCACAAGCGCAATCGCCACCCGATAGGCGTCGTTCAGCCGGGCGTCGGCCGCTTCCCAGGCAGCGGCCGCACACCGGTTCAGGTCAAGCTGGGTTGCGGCATCGGCGCAGTCCGCATCCTGGGCAGAGGCGACAGTACCAAGACAGAAGCAGAAAGTGAGAAGCAGGCGGGTCATCGGCGCTCATCGGTTTGCAAGATCCTTGCGCATCTGGCACCACCTTGCCACTGGAAAGCCAGTCCGGATTGCGTTACCTGCCGGGGCCATGCACCGGATCACCCTGCACCGTCCCGACGACTGGCATCTGCACCTGCGCGACGGGGCGATGCTGCGGGCCGTGCTGCCGGAAAGCGCGCGGCACTTCGCGCGCGCGATCGTCATGCCGAACCTCGTGCCGCCGGTGGTGACGCTGGCCGATGCGATGGCCTACCGCCAGCGCATCCTGGCCAACTTGCCCCCGGGGATGAGCTTCGAGCCCCTGATGACGCTGTATCTGACCGAAGGGACCGACCCTTCGGATGTGGAGCGCGCCGCGGCCTCGGGGCTGGTCAAGGCGGTCAAGCTCTATCCGGCAGGGGCCACCACGAACTCGCAGTCCGGGGTGCGGAATCTGGACAAGGTGATGCCGGTGCTTGCGGCCATGGCGCGGATCGGCCTGCCGCTGTGCACCCATGGCGAGGTGACGGACCCCCAAGTCGACATCTTCGACCGCGAGGCGGTGTTCATCGACACGGTGCTTGATCCCCTGCGCCGCCGCCTGCCCGAGCTGCGGGTGGTGATGGAACATGTCACCACCGAGGAAGGCGTCGCCTATGCAGCCGAGGGCGGAGACAGGCTGGCCGCGACGATCACCACGCATCACCTGATCATCAACCGCAACCACATCCTCGCGGGCGGCATCAGGCCGCATTACTACTGCCTGCCGGTGGCCAAGCGCGAAAAGCACCGGCTGGCGTTGCGGAAGGCGGCGACCTCGGGCAGCCCGCGCTATTTCCTCGGCACCGATTCCGCCCCGCATGTGGACGCCCTGAAGGAACAGGCCTGCGGCTGCGCGGGCTGCTTCACCGCGCCGAACACGCTGTCGCTGCTGGCGCATGTCTTCGAGGAAGAGGAGGCGCTGGACAGGCTGGAGGGCTTTGTGTCGCGCCATGGCCCGGCCTTTTACGGCCTGCCGGCAAACAACGGCACGATCCGGCTGGAAAAGCGCGCCGAGCCTTGTGTCTGGCCCGAGAAGATCGCCTCCGACGCCGGGCCGGTCACCGTCTTCAACCCCGGCTTCCCCGTGTATTGGCACGTCGTGACCTGACCGCTCCGCGTCGACTTCGTCGCTCGTCGCCACCGGCGAGGAGACGCCGAAGGCGCACGACGAGCCCGCCCGAAAGGACCCTGCATGATCCCCGCGACCTACCCCCCGAAGGACGAAATCGCCCGCCTTGCCGCCCGCGCGCTTCTGGAAATCAAGGCGGTGCATTTCAACGCCGCGACGCCCTTCACCCTGGCTTCCGGCCTGCCGTCCCCCACCTACATCGACTGCCGCAAGCTGATCAGCTATCCGCGCATCCGCTCCACCCTGATGGATTTCCTCGCCGTCACCGTGATGCGCGAGGCGGGCTTCGAGGCTTTCGACAGCATCGCGGGCGGAGAAACCGCTGGCATTCCCTTCGCGGCGCTGGTTGCGGAACGACTTGCCCTGCCGATGACCTATGTCAGGAAAAAGCCAAAGGGCTATGGCCGCAACGCCCGCATCGAAGGCGTGATGACCGAAGGCCAGCGCGTCCTTCTGGTCGAGGATCTGACCACCGATGGCGGCTCAAAACTCAGCTTCGTCGACGCGATCCGCGAGACGGGCGCGACCTGCGGGCATACGGCCGTGATCTTCTCCTACGGCATCTTCGAGGGCACCGAGGCCAGACTTGCCGCGCATGGCGTGACGCTGCACCACCTGTGCACCTGGTGGGACGTCCTGGCGGAAGCCCGCAGCCGGGGCACGTTCGACGCAGCGACCCTGACCGAGGTCGAACGCTTCCTGCAAGCGCCGCGCGCCTGGCAGGACGCGCGAAAACCTGCCTGATCCGCGAATGGCGCGTCGGATTTCGGTGGGCAACTCTGTGGGCGGGTCTGGGGACAGCTTGGACCGACTCGATCTGACCGGTTGCCCGCGTCGAAATGTGGTAGGCTGAGCGGCACCATATACAACGGCAAGCGAGTCGCCCCGCCTTGTCCACAGGGTTGTTCCGGGATTGCCGGAGAGCCACCGGATAGGGCAGAGAAGGCGACGGCAGGAGGCAGACATGACCGAAATCACCGCACTACGCCCGATGGTTCCCGCGCACCCCAGCGCGGAGACCGAAGTCCTGCCGCACAATATCGAGGCCGAACAACAGCTTCTGGGCGCGATTCTTACCAACAACGACGTCTATGACCGCATTTCCTCGCTGGTGAAGGCCGAGCATTTCTTCGACCCCGTCCACCAGCGCATTTTCGAGATAGCCGCGGCGCGCATCCAGAAGAATGCCCTCGCCTCGCCGGTCACGCTGAAAGCTTTCCTCGACGACGATGCGGGTCTGAAGGAACTGGGCGGACCGGCCTATCTGGTGCGGCTGGCGGGGGCGGCGATCTCGGCCTATGCGGCGCGGGACTATGCGCAGATGATCTACGACCTGTCGGTGCGGCGGGAACTGATCCAGCTGGGGCGCGACATTGCGTCGATGGCGGCGAAGGTCGACGTGGCGTCCGAGCCGAAGGACCAGATCATCGAGGCCGAACAGAGGCTATACAAGCTGGGCGAACAGGGGGTCGCCGAACGCGGATTTCAAAGCTTTCTCAAGGCGGTAACGGATGCGGTGAATGTTGCCAATGCGGCCTACCAGCGCGACGGGGGGCTGGCCGGCATCGCGACCGGCCTGATCGACATGGACAAGAAGCTGGGCGGTCTGCACCCGTCCGACCTTCTGATCCTGGCCGGGCGTCCGTCTATGGGCAAGACCTCGCTTGCGACCAACATCGCCTTCAACATCGCCAAGACGCACAAGCGCGGACGGATGCCGGACGGGACGGAAGGGTCGGTGGAAGGCGGCGTTCGACACGCCCGCCCTGCCGATCAGCCAGGTCGCCGCGCGGGCGCGGCGGTTGAAGCGGACGCATGGGCTGGATGTCCTGATCATCGACTACCTGCAGCTGCTGAAAGGCACGTCCAAGGACAACCGGGTGCAGGAAGTGTCCGAGATCACCCAGGGCCTCAAAGCCATCGCCAAGGAACTGAACATCCCGGTGATCGCGCTGTCGCAGCTCAGCCGTGCGGTTGAAAGCCGCGACGACAAGCGGCCGCAACTCAGCGACCTGCGGGAATCGGGGTCGATCGAACAGGACGCCGACGTGGTGATGTTCGTCTTCCGCGAGGAATACTACCGCGAGCGGGAAAAACCCGGCGACCACGAGCTGGAGAAGATGGCGCAGTGGCAGGCGCTGATGGAATCGGTGCATGGCAAGGCCGAGGTCATCATCGGCAAGCAGCGCCACGGGCCAATCGGCACGGTGGAACTGTCGTTCGAGGGTCGCTTCACCCGCTTTGGCAACCTCGCGCGCCCCTGGCAGGGCTCGGGCGGGCCGGACGTCGGGTTCTGAGGCGGTTTCTAGGCTTTCACCCGGATCGGATCGGCCAGAAGCCGAAGGCCGTTCAGCACCACCAGCAGCGTTCCGCCTTCATGGCCAAGCACCGCCAACGGCAGCGGCAACTCCAGGAACAGGCTGCCAAGCACCAGGCCAGCCATCGCGCCAATCGACAGGGTCAGGTTCTGCCGGATCACCCGCGCAGTGCGCCGGGCAAGCCTGCGGGCGGCGGCGAGCTTTCGCAGGTCATCCGCCATCAGGGCGACATCGGCGGCCTGCAGCGCGACCTCGCTGCCTGCGACGCCCATTGCCACGCCCACATCCGCCCGCGCCAGCGCCGCCGCATCGTTCACCCCGTCGCCGATGAAGGCAACCTTGCCCCTGGCCGATGCGGCATCGACCAGACGAACCTTGTCGCCGGGCAGAAGACCAGCGTGGATTTCGTCCGACGCAAGGCCCAGACGCGCGCCGATCCGCCCGGCCACCAATTCCCGGTCACCGGTCATCATCAGGACGTCGGTGCGGCCACCGGCCTTCAGGCCGCGCAGCGCCTCGGCAGCGGTTGCGCGCGGCTCGTCGGCAACGGTCAACGCGCCGAGGACGCGCGTGCCCCGCCCGACCAGGACGAGCGTTTCCGCCCCCTCGGCCAGTCGGGCCAGACGCGGGGGCATCACCGCCCCCGTCAAAGCCAGCATCCGGGTATTTCCCGCCCAGACCTGACCTTCGGCATCCGTTCCGGTGATGCCCTCGCTGGGATGCGCCCGCACGTCCCCGACCGCAAGCGGGACGATCCTGCGCTCTGCCGCCTCACGCCGGATCGCGGCGGCGATCGGGTGTTCGGACTGCGCCTCCAACCCCGCGGTCAGGGCGAGAAAGTCGTCCTCCGTCCCCTCCAGCGCCAGCACCTGCGTCACCGCAGCCAGGCCTGTCGTCAAGGTCCCGGTCTTGTCGAAGGCGAAGGTGCGGACCTCGGCCAGCCCTTCCAGCGCCGCACCGCCCTTGAAGAGAACCCCGCCCCGTGCGGCCGCGGACAGGGCCGACAGGATCGCTGCGGGGACCGAAATCACCACCGCGCAGGGGCTGGCCGCAACCAGCAGCGTGGCCGACCGGTACAGGGCCGCGTCCGCCTCGTGCCCGGAAAGCCGAAAGCCGAACCAGGACAGGGCCGACCCCGCCAGCACGGCGATGGTATAGCGCTGGCCGAACCAGTCGGAAAAGCGTTCCGAAGGCGACTTCATCGCCTGCGCTTCGGTCACCAGCCTGATCATCTGCGCGACCGTGCTGGTTTCCAGCCCCCGTGTCACCTCCACCGTCAGAATGCCGTCGAGGTTTACGGTCGCCTCGTGGACCGGATCCCCGGGGGCTTTGCGGACCGGAGCCGATTCGCCCGTGACCGTGCTTTCGTCCAGATGCCCCGCGCCGCTTGCCACCCGCCCGTCGACAGGCACCCGCGCGCCCGGGCGCAGGATGACCCGGTCGCCGGGGACAAGTTCTGCGACCGGCACTTCGACGACCCCCTCCGGCCCCTCGCGCAGCGCCGTTTCGGGGCGCAGCTGCATCAGGGCCTCGACGGCACGTCGCGCCTTGCCCAACGCCCGATGCTCCAGCGTCTGCGACAGTGAGAACAGCGCCAGCAGCACCGCCCCCTCCAGAGCCGCGCCCACGGCCGCCGCCGCGACGGCCGCCACCACCATCAGCAGATCGATGTCCAGCCGCCGGTCCTGCCACACCGCGGCCACCGCCGCCCGCAGGGGCGGCAGCCCCCCGGTCAGGTAGGACAGTCCCAGTGCAGCCCAGACCAGCCCCGGCGGCAGAGGTTGCACGAAAGCGTCCAGCGTGCCGAGGCCAAGCCCGACCCAGCACAGGACGGTCAGATACTGACCGGCGGAGTCGCCTTCCCGATCCTCGGCCTCGCTGCCCAAATCGCTCGCTCCCGACAGGGGGGCACTGTCGCGCGCGGCGGCCGGAAGGGCAAGCCACCGCTCTGTCGCAGCTTTCCGCTTGACCAGAAGACCGCCCCGGTCGAAAGAGGCCGCCATGGCCACCGGAACCCTTACCATCGACCTTGACGCAATCGCCGCCAACTGGCGCGCGCTGGACCGAGACCGCCGCCGTGGTCAAGGCCGATGCCTATGGCCTTGGCGTGACCCGCGTCACCCGCGCACTGGCCAATGCCGGGGCCCGCCGGTTCTTCGTGGCAGAGGCCGAGGAAGGCGCCCTTGTCCGCCAGGCCCTGGGGCCGGGGCCGCAGATCTTGGTCCTGTCCGGCCACATGTCCGGCGATACCGAGATGATCCACGATCTCGACCTGACGCCGATGCTGAACAGCCTGGAGCAGATCACCCGGCATCTGGAAGCCCTGCCCGGCCACGCATTCGGGGTGCAGCTTGATACAGGCATGAACCGACTGGGCGTCGAGATGCTGGAATGGCAGGCGGTGGCACCCATACTGGTCGAGGCCGGGCCGGAACTTCTGCTGAGCCACCTCGCCTGCGCCGACGACCCCGACCATCCCGTGAATGCCGCGCAGTTGAAGGCGTTTCACGACATGACCGATGGCACGGGCCTGCCGCGCAGTCTGGCGGCGACCGGCGGCATCCTGCTTGGTCCGCGCTATCACTTCGATCTCACCCGACCGGGCGTCGGCCTCTACGGCGGCCTGCCCTTCGAGGCGGCGCTGCCGACCCTCACCCTCTCGCTGCCCGTGGTCCAGACCCGCGAGGTCGCGCCGGGCGAGGCGGTCGGCTACGGCTGTGCCTGGGTCGCCGAGCGGCCGTCGATCATCGCGACCGTGGCGGGCGGCTATGCCGATGGCCTGCCGCGCACCCTGTCGGGCAAGGCCCGGCTGTGGGATGGCGATACCCCCTGCCCGCTGGTCGGCCGCGTGTCGATGGATCTCGTCACGGTCGACATCACCGACCTTGCGGAACTGCCGCGCAGCCTGGATATCCTGGGCCCGAACCAGGGGATCGACGCGCTGGCCGCAGACGCGGGGACCATCGGTTACGAGCTTCTGACAGGTCTTGGACCGCGCTATACCCGCCGATATCAGGAGCGTCCGGCATGACCTCCGCGCTTGGCGCGCTTGGCCGCCCGGTCCTGCAAGCCATCGCCGCCGTGGGCCGGGTCGCGCTGTTTGCGGGCGCGATCCTTTGGCACATGCTGCGCCCGCCGTTCTATCTGCGCGAGCTTGGCCACGCGCTCCTGCAGATCGGCTGGTATTCCCTGCCCGTCGTCGGGCTGACCGCGATCTTCACCGGCGGCGCTCTCGCCTTGCAGATTTACGCCGGTGGCTCGCGCTTCAATGCCGAATCCGTCGTACCCTCCATTGTCGCCATCGGCATGACGCGCGAGCTTGGCCCGGTCCTTGGCGGGCTGATGGTCGCGGCGCGGGTGGCCAGTTCGATCGCCGCCGAGATCGGCACGATGAAGGTCACCGAACAGATCGACGCTTTGGTGACACTCTCTACCAACCCGCTGAAATACCTTGCCGTTCCGCGCGTCGTCGCGGCCACCCTGTCGATGCCCGTCCTTGTGGCCACAGGTGATGCCATCGGCATCATGGGCGGTTGGCTGGTGGGCATCACCCGGCTGGATTTCAACTCCGCCGCCTACCTGAAGAACACCGCCGATTTCCTGCAAGGCTGGGATGTGGGCTCGGGCCTGGTCAAGGGCGCGGTCTTCGGTTTCATCGTGGCGCTGATGGGGTCGTACCACGGCATGAATTCGGCCCGCGGCGCGCAAGGCGTGGGGGCGGCGACCAAGGCTGCGGTGGTGTCGGCATCGGTGCTGATCCTCGCGGCGAACTACGTCCTGACCGAAGTGTTCTTCTCCTCATGATCGCGCTTCGGGATGTCCACAAACGCTTTGGCGACAACCGGGTGCTGCAGGGGGTGACCCTGGAGATTGCGTCCGGCACCTCGATGGTGATCATCGGGGGGTCGGGAACGGGCAAGTCGGTCCTGTTGAAATGCATCCTCGGGCTGGTGCGGCCGGATCAGGGCACGATCACGCTGGAGGGCCAGGACGTGACCGGGGGCGATCACGACGCCTTTCTTGCGCGCTTTGGCATGCTGTTCCAGGGCGGAGCCTTGTTCGACAGCCTCCGCGTCTGGGAAAACGTCGCCTTTCGCCTGCTGCGCGGTCCAAAGGCCTTGCCCAAGCCGGAGGCGCGAGAGGTGGCCATCGAAAAGCTGCGCCGCGTCGGCCTGAAACCCGCCACCGCCGACCTGTTCCCCGCCGAACTGTCCGGCGGCATGCAGAAGCGCGTCGGTCTTGCCCGCGCCATCGCGGCAAGCCCCGAGATCATCTTCTTCGACGAACCCACCACCGGCCTCGACCCGATCATGGCCGGCGTCATCAACGAATTGATCCGCGAGATCGTGGTGGAAATGGGCGCAACCGCGATGACCATCACCCATGACATGTCCTCGGTTCGCGCCATTGCCGACAGCGTGGCGATGCTGCACGGCGGTGTGATCCGCTGGACCGGACCGGTTTCGGAACTGGACGCGACGCCAGACCCGTTTGTGCAACAGTTCATCCACGGGCGCGCGGATGGGCCTATCGAATCCATCCGCTAGACCGGCTTTGCGCCGTTCGGAGCTGCTCCAAAGGGGGGCCGGGTGGGTCAAACCACGGGCTTCACCCCACGCCGAGGAGAGTTGCAAGTGAAATACCTCAACCTCGCCCTTCTGGTCCTCTTCCCCATCGCCTGGTTCGCGCCCCTTCTGCGTGCCGCCCTCCTGCCGATCTTCGGGATGGACGAGATCAGCGTGATCACCGGCCTGCAATCCCTCTGGGAGGCCGACGCCGTGCTGGCGTTGGTGGTCACCGTCCTCGCGATCTTTGCGCCCTATGCCAAGACCATTGGCCTTGCCCTTCTGCACTGGAACCTGCTCAGCCCGAAGACCCTGCCGGCGCTGGAGATCCTTGGCAAGCTGGCCATGGCCGATGTGTTCCTCATTGCGCTCTACATCGTCATCGTGAAGGGTGCGGGCTACGTCACGATCGAGACGGCCTGGGGCCTGTACCTCTTCACCGGCTGCATCCTGGCGCAGGGCCTGGTGTCCTGGAACTCGAAGCCCACCGTCTGACCCAGGCGCGGGCGCAAATTCCTTGCTCAAGGAATTTGGGAAGAATCTTGCTCAAAATTCTTGTCGCCCGATCGCCTTGATACTGCC
>NCDY01000123.1:9224-18363 GCA_002280405.1 Rhodobacterales bacterium 32-66-9
CAAATGGGCAGGCAAATGCGACGCCTGCGGCGGCTGGAACACCATCGTCGAGGAGGCACCGCTGTCGACCGGACCGAAGTCCCTCGGGGCAAGGGGGCGGGCGATTCCGCTCTCGGATTTGGCCACTGAAGAGGCTTCGCCGCCCCGCGCCTCTTCCGGCATCGACGAGCTTGACCGCGTGCTCGGCGGTGGCCTTGTTCCGGCCTCGGCGATCCTCGTTGGCGGCGATCCGGGCATCGGAAAGTCCACGCTTCTGTTGCAGGCCGCTGCAAGTTTCGCCCGCAAGGGACTGAAATGCCTTTATATCTCGGGCGAAGAGGCTGCGGCCCAGGTCCGGATGCGCGCGCAGCGCCTGGATCTGACCGACGCCAACGTCCAGCTTGGCGCCGAGACCAACCTGCGCGACATCCTGACCACGCTCGACGCCGAGCGCCCCGCGCTGGCCATCATCGATTCGATCCAAACCATGTGGCTGGACCAGGTCGAGGCCGCGCCCGGCTCCGTCTCCCAGGTCCGTGCCGCCGCGCATGAGCTTGTGACCTTCGCCAAGCGTCGGGGCGTCGCGGTGATCCTCGTCGGCCATGTCACCAAGGACGGCCAGATCGCCGGCCCGCGCGTCGTGGAACACATGGTCGACACCGTCCTGTACTTCGAGGGCGAGCGGGGCCACCAGTTCCGCATCCTGCGCGCGGTGAAGAACCGCTTCGGCCCGGCGGACGAGATCGGCGTCTTCGAGATGACCGGCATGGGCCTGGCCGAGGTCCCGAACCCCTCGGCCCTGTTTCTGGCCAACCGCGACCAGCCCGCCCCCGGCTCTGCCGTTTTCGCCGGGATCGAAGGCACCCGCCCGGTCCTGACCGAGATCCAGGCGCTGGTCGCGCCCTCGACCCTCGCCAGCCCGCGCCGCACGGTCGTGGGCCTGGACAGCGGACGGGTGTCCACGATCCTTGCCGTCCTTGAAGCCCGCTGCGGCATCCCCTTTGCGGGTCTCGACGTCTTCCTGAACGTCGCGGGCGGCCTGCGGGTCAGCGAACCCGCCGCCGATCTTGCCGTCGCCGGTGCCCTCCTGTCGGCGCGCGAGGATGTGGCAATTCCGCCCGACATGGTGCTTTTCGGCGAGATCAGCCTGTCCGGGGCCTTGCGCCCGGTCGGTCAGACGGAAAACAGATTGAAAGAAGCCTCGAAACTTGGTTTCTCACAGGCGACCGTGCCGACCCATTCGAAAACCGAAGGGGCGACGGGGATGAGGGTCCGGGCGATGCCCGACCTGACGGCGTTTGTGGGCGACATGTTCGGGGCAGGATAAGCCCTTGGCAAGAAACGGAATGGGGACGTAACCGATGGAAAACCTGACCGCAGTCGATGGGGCCGCCGCGCTGATCATCGTCATATCGGCCATTCTCGCCTTCTCGCGGGGCCTCGTGCGGGAAGCCATGGCGATCCTCGGCTGGATCGGTGCCGCCATCGCTGCCTATTACTTCGCCCCCGGCGTCCAGCCTCTGGTGAAGGAATTGCCCGTCGTGGGCGAATTCCTGGCCGACAGTTGCGAGCTGTCGGTCGTTGCAGCCTTCGCCGGCGTCTTCGTGATCGGTCTGATCGTCGCCGCGCTCTTCACCCCGCTGTTCTCGGGTGCCGTCCAGCGTTCCGCCCTCGGCGGGATCGATCAGGCGCTTGGCTTCCTGTTCGGAGCCGCCCGAGGCGCGCTGCTGATCGCGATCGCCTTCATCGTCTATGATCGCGTGCTGGCCGACCAGCGGATCGCGATGATCGACAATTCGCGCACCGCCCTGGTCTTCGCCAACTTCCAGTCGCAGATCGACAACAACATCCCCTCGGACGCGCCCGGCTGGATCGTCGATCGCTACAATGATCTGACCAATGTCTGCGCCCCGGGCACCGCCCCGACCAGCGCACCGGCCAGCGCGGCGGCCACCGACGGCGCACCGGCAGCCGACGCCCCGGCGGCGACCCCGGCACCCCAGGCACCCGCCACCAATCCCTGACCCCTGCCGCCCGGATGGCGTTTCCGGGCGTGACAGCCCCGGTGCACTGCCGTAAACACCCGGCATCGTCAGGAACAGGATTCGGACGCATGGCCCCTTTCCGCACCCACCCCTTCGATGACGACAAGCTGAAGGAGGAATGCGGCATTTTCGGCGTGGTCGGCGTGGCCGATGCCTCGACCTTCGTGGCGCTTGGCCTGCATGCCTTGCAGCACCGCGGGCAAGAGGCGGGCGGCATCGTCAGCTACCACCCCGACCACGGCTTCAACTCGGCCCGCCGCTTCGGCTATGTCCGCGACAACTTCACCAAGGCCGAGGTGATGGACACCCTGCCCGGCTCGCTTTCCATCGGCCATGTGCGCTATTCCACCGCCGGGTCGAAGGGTGCCACCGCGATCCGCGATGTGCAGCCCTTTTTCGGCGAGTTTTCGATGGGCGGCTGCGCCATCGCGCACAACGGCAACCTCACCAACGCCGCAGCCCTGCGCCGCGAGCTGATCGAGCGCGGCTCGATCTTTCAGTCCTCTTCCGATTCGGAATGCATCATCCACCTGATGGCGCGCTCGATCCAGAAGACCCTCAGCGAACGGATCAAGGATGCGCTGCGCCGGGTGGAGGGCGCGTTCTCGGTCGTCGCCATGACCCGCACCAAGCTGATCGGCGTACGCGATCCCCTGGGCGTCCTGCTGGGACGTCTGGGCGACAGCGGCTGGGCGCTCAGTTCCGAGACCTGCGCCCTTGACATCATCGGGGCCGAGTTCATCCGTGAGATCGAGCCCGGCGAGATGGTGGTGATCGAAGGCAACAAGGTGGAAACCACCCGTCCCTTCGCCCCGGCAAAACCGCGCTTCTGCATCTTCGAGAACGTCTACTTCAGCCGCCCCGACAGCATCATCGGCGGCCGGTCGGTCTATGAGACCCGCCGCCAGATCGGCGTGGAACTCGCGCGCGAGGCCCCGGTCGATGCCGACCTCGTCTGCCCCGTCCCCGACAGCGGCACCCCGGCGGCCATCGGCTACAGCCAGGAATCGGGCATCCCTTATGCGATGGGGATCATCCGCAACCAGTACATGGGCCGCACCTTCATCGAGCCGACCGACCATATCCGCAACATGGGCGTGCGGCTGAAGCTGAACGTCAACCGCGCGCTGATCAAGGGCAAGCGGGTGATCCTGGTCGATGACAGTGTCGTGCGCGGCACCACCAGCCGCAAGATCAAGGACATGATCCTCGAGGCAGGTGCCGCCGAGGTCCATTTCCGCATCGCCTCGCCCCCCACCGCCTGGCCCTGCTTTTACGGCGTCGATACGCCGGAACGCTCGAAACTTCTCGCCGCGACGATGTCCGAGGACGAGATGCGCGACTGGATCGGCGTGGACAGCTTGAAATTCGTCAGCCTCGACGGCCTTTACCGCGCCGCGGGCGAGGCCCGGGGCCGCGACGCCGACAGCCCGCGCTTCTGCGACGCCTGCTTCTCGGGCGATTACCCGGTGGCACCGTCGGACAAGATCGCGGAAGGGTTCGAGATGAAGGCGGCCGAATAGATCGCCCGACCGCCGGACCGCAAGGTCGCGACGCTTTGCCCCCCGGCACCCCTTGCCCTTTCCGTCGGGCACAAATATCCCCGCTCGGCAGGCGCGGACGCCGCCACAAGGACAGCAGATGACCCAGAGACTCGCCCTCGTCACCGGCGCCTCGCGCGGCCTTGGCGCCGCCATTGCCGAGCAGCTGGCGCTGCGTGGCTGGCATGTGGTGGCGGTGGCGCGCACCGTGGGGGGCCTGGAAGACCTGGACGACCGCGTGAAGGCGGCGGGACTCCCCGGCGCGGGCGCCCTGACACTGGCCCCGATGGACGTCACCAACGACGATGCGATGCGCCACCTCTGCCGCTCCATCCATGACCGCTGGGGCGGGCTGAACCTCTGGGTCCATGCCGCGATCCATGCGGCACCCCTCGCCCCGGCCGGGCATCTGGACCAGAAGGACTGGGAGAAGTCGCTGGCCACCAACACCCGTGCGACGGGGATGCTGATTCCGATGGTGGAGCCGCTGCTCCTGGCGCATCAGGGCACGGCCCTGTTCCTAGACGACCTCCGCGCCGGTCAGCCGTTCTTCGGGGCCTACGGCGCGACCAAGGCCGCCCAGATGGCCCTTGCGCGAAGCTGGCAGGCCGAGACGGCACGACATGGGCCGCGCGTGCTGATCGCCGCCCCGGCCGGCCTGCCCACGGCGACCCGCGCGCGGTTCTTCCCCGGCGAGGACCGGACCAGGCTGGCCGATGTGCAGGCCGAAGCGGCGCGGATTCTCGACGCGCTTTGAGGCTTCATCCAGAGTCCTCAAGCACGGACTCTGTCAAATTTCTGCCTCGGGACATTTGATCCCTACCCCGTCAGCGCCGCGTCGATGGCCGACCACAGCGCCTCTACCGGCTCTACCCCGACCGAGAGCCGGATGAACCCGTCCGCCACCGCATCCCCCCAGCGCGCCCGGCGTTCAGCCGCGCTGTGGACCCCGCCGAAGCTGGTGGCCTGTTCGATCAGCGGGCAGCGCGCAAGAAAGGCTTCCGCCTCTGCCTCGCCCGCAAGCCCGAGCCCGATCAGGAACCCCCCGTTCGCCATCTGCCCGCCTACGGCCTTGTGCGCGGCATCGCCGGGCAGGCCCGGGTAGCGCAGCCCCCGCACTTTGGGATGCGCGGCCAACCGCCCGGCGATCACGGCGGCACTGGCACACATCCTGGACAGTCGAACTTCCAGGGTCTCCAGTCCGCGGTGGACGAGGTAGGCCTCGAACGGGCCCGGAACGGATCCCGACTGCCGCCGCCATTCGCGGATGCGGGCGATCAGCTTGGCGTCGCGCCCCGCGACATGGCCGAACAGCGCGTCGGAATGCCCCGCCGGCGCCTTGGTGTCGGCAGCAACCACCAGATCGGCGCCAAGGTCCAGCGGGCGCTGCAAAAGCGGCGTCATCGTCGTGTTGTCGGCGATCAGCAGCGCCCCGGCTTCACGGGCCTTTCGCGCAAGGGCGGCGATATCGACCACATCGAGGCCCGGGTTCGACGGGGTCTCGAGGTAGATCACCTGAAACCCGCTGAAATCCGCTGTCGCCATCTCAAGCGTCGGGATCTGCACCACCTCGACCCCATAGACCTGCAACAGGTCGCGCCCCAGAAGTCGCGTCACATAGTAACCGTCCGCGGGGATCATCACCCGCGCTCCCGCCTTCAGGGTGCAGACGAGGGCGGCCGTGATCGCAGCCATGCCGGAGGGGAAGGAAACGATCTCGGCGGCTTCGAGGATCGCCAGTTGCGCCTCGACCGCATCCCAGGTCGGCTGGCCGGAGCGGCCGTAGACGTGGGCGGCCCCCTGGGTCTGCGGCAGATGGAAGCTGGTCGCGACCGAGATCGGCGGGACGACCGGATCGCCAAGGGACAGCCCCGCCTTCCGGTGGTGAAGCAGGCGGGCGATGCGGGCGTCGGTCTCGGCGGTCATGGGGGCTCCTGAAGGTGTCCACGGCGGGCAGAAGATCAACCCGTTGCGAAATCAGGCACTTGGCCGTGGGCATTTACCAGACCTTAACCCGGGGTCGCCGCCCCCTCAAGCCGTCACTCCAGCCGCGCGGGGAAGCCGGGGGCGCGAAGGTCGGTGCCCAGAAGATCTTCCAGCAGTTTCGCGATCATCGGCGACTGCGCCTCGCCACCATAGGCGGCTTTCGCGGCGATGTAGGTCTGGTTGGTCATGCTGGCGAGGTCGAGCGGCACGCCGAACTCCTTGCCGAACCCCAGCGCAAAACCGAGGTCCTTCAGCGCGAGGTCGATGTTGAAGGCGATGTCGTAGGACCCGTTCAGGATCAGCGCGCCTTCGGTCTCATGCACGAAACTGTTTCCTGATGACGCTGCAATGGCGTGCCAGGCCTGCCCGAGGTCGAGCCCCCCGCGCCTGGCCAGCATCAAGGCCTCGGAGGTGGCTTTCAGATGGATGAAAGCCAGCATGTTGGTGATGACCTTGATGATCGAGGAGGAGCCGAGCGGCCCCATGTGGAAAATCCGGTCGCCCATCGCCTGCATCGCCTTGTGATGCAGATCGAACAGATCCCTGTCCCCGCCCGCAAGCATGGTGATCTTGCCCTGATGGGCGAGATGGACGCCGCCGGTGACCGGAAGTTCCATCATCCGCACGCCGCTTTGCGCAGCGACCGCGGCCAGTTTTAACACCTCGTCCCGGCCAAGCGTGGACATCTCGACCCAGCTTGCGCCATCTTTCATCCGCGGCAGGATGGCCCGCAGCACCCGTTCGGAAACGGCGGGTGACGGCAGGCAGGTGATGACGTGATCGACCGAAGCCGCAAGGGTTTCGGCGCTGTCCGCCAGAATCGCCCCCCGGGCGACCAGCGGCTCGGCGAGTTTCGGGGTCAGGTCATAGACCGTGACCTTGAAGCCTTCCTGCACAAGGCATCCGGCGCAGGCCGCACCAAGGTTGCCGAGGCCGATGTATCCATAGTGCATTCCATTCCTCATTTCATGACCTTGGCGGACTTACTTGAAGTAGATGTTGAACCGCTTGCGGATCGCGGTGTCGAGTTCTGGATCGACTCTGCAGCCTGCCTTGGCAAGGATCGCGTTCTTCCGGGCAATCGCGGTGTCAAGAAGCAGCGGCTTGCCAGCCTCGTTCCATTCCTTGGGCGACATGCGGTTGGCGGATTTGGGATAGATGTATTCGGTCTGCATCAGCTTCAGCGTCTGGTCCGACCCGAGATAGTGGCCCGGACCGCCGAGGCAGACCTGCTTCATCGCGTCGATCGACGTGCTGTCGGGCGTCACGTCGATGCCGCGCACCAGCCGCATCGCCTGACCCAGAAGGTCGTCGCCAAGAACGAGGCTTTCCAGGCAGAACCCGAGGAGCGAGGCGTGCATCCCCACCGCCTCGTAGCACATGTTCAGCCCCGCAAGACCGGCGAGGGCATTGGTGATGCCCTGCTCCCACCCCGCCTGCATGTCGGGCAGCTTGGAATCGCTGATGCCCGACGCCGCCCCGCCCGGCAGGTCGTAGAAGCGGTGCATCTGGGCGCACCCGGCGGTCAGCAGAGCTTGTTCCGCCGACCCGCCCGACATGGCACCCGTTCTCAGATCGGACACAAACGGCCAGGTGCCGAAGATCGCCGGTGCGCCGGGCTTGATCGCGTTGACATAGACCACGCCGGCAAGGCATTCGGCCACGGCCTGCACGATGGCCAGCGCGATGGGCGCGGGCGCGGTGGCCCCGGCCTGCCCGGCAGAGAGCAGCAGCATCGGCATGCCGCGACGGATGCAATCCTCCATCGTGATGCAGGATTCCTCGGCGAACTTCATCGGTGGAACGACGAAGCAGTTGGAATTGCTGACGAAAGGCCGCTCCAGCCACTTCTCCTCGCCCCCTGCCACCATGTGCAGCATCTCGAAGCAGTCCGCGACATGCGCGGGGTCGGAAAAGCTGGTGCCGACGTGCTTTACGGTGCCCGCAAGGCTGCCGTAGAGCGTGTTGAGGTCCATCTCGCGGTTGTCCACCACGTCGCGGCAGACCATGGTGCGCTGGTAGAAGTGGATGTTGTCCAGGTTGTCGACGAGGCGCGCGGCGTCATAAAGGTCCTGCGCGGTCGATTCGCGATAGTCCAGCGTGACCGGATCGACGATATGCACGGCAGCGCCGGCGGTGCCGTAATGGACGTTGGTCCCGGTCAGATGCAGATCGTGTTTCGGGTCGCGGGCGTGCAGCGTGATGTTGCGGGCGGCGACGGTCAGCATGTCCTCGACCAGGGCGCGGGGAAAGCGGATGCGGCCGTCATCGCCCAGAATCGCCCCCGCCTCGGTCAGAAGCTTCACGCCCTGGGGCGGGGCCTGGGACAGGCCGATCTCTTCCAGCGCGTCCAGCGCGGCGGCGTGGATCTGCAGGACGCTGACTTCGCTGAGCGGCTTGTATTGCCCGCCGGGCATGCCGGGGCGAACCGGGCGCATCTCGTCGGTCAATGGGGCAGCCCGCATCGCCACCCGGGCCTGCCGTCCACCGGACCGCCGAGACCGCGAGGGTTCGCAGATCTCGCCAAGGCGGTCCATTTCCGTCATGTCGTCGTTCATGCCCGCACCCGTTCCGATCTGGGGTCATGCATCGGGGTCAGACTGACCTCCGCGGCATGGCGTTTTCCGGCCACCTCGATCTCGTAGGTCGAGCCGAGGATATCTTCATCTGTCTGGCCCCGCGCCGGGACATAGCCAAGCCCGATCGCGCCGCCGAGGGCATGGCCATAATTGCCCGAGGTGACAGGGCCGACGATTTTCCCATCCCGCACAATGGCTTCGTTGTGAAACAAAAGCGGCTCGGGGTCCTTCAGCCGGAACTGGAGCAGCTTGCGATCCAGACCGGCCTCGTCTTTGCGAAGCACGGCATCCCGCCCGTTGAAGGCGGGCTTCTTGCGGCTGACGGTAAAGCCGAGGCCCGCTTCCAGCACATGATCCTCGTCGGTGATGTCGTGGCCCCAGTGGCGGTAGGCCTTTTCGATCCGGCACGAGTCCAGCGTGTGCAGGCCGCAAAGTTTCAGGTCCGGTCGGGCGTGCAGGATCGCTTCGAAGACATGGGCGGTCTGGTCTGTCGGTATATACAACTCCCAGCCCAGCTCGCCGACGTAGGTGACGCGGTGGGCGCGGGCAAGGCCCATGCCGATCTCGATTTCTCGCGCCATGCCAAAGGGATGCGCGGCGTTGCTGAAGTCGTTGGGCGAGACCTTTGCCAATACGTCGCGGGATTGCGGGCCCATAAGGCACAGGACCGACTCGGCCGCGGTCACATCGGTGATGACGGCGAAATCGTCGCCGACATGGCCGCGCATCCAGGCAAGGCAGCGGTGCAGAGTTGCCCCCGGAACGACCGCAAGGTAGGCGGTCTCTGACAGGCGCGTCACGGTAAGATCGGCCTCTATACCCCCGCGACCATTGAGGAACATCGTATAGATGATCCGCCCTTCCGCCACATCCATCTGCGCCGAGGCGATCCGGTTGAGAAAGGCACAGGCGTCCCGGCCCTCGATCCGGATCTTGCCGAACGAGGTCATGTCGAAAAGGCCGGCCGCCTCACGCACCGCCAGATGCTCGGCGCGCTGGTTGTCGAACC
>NCDY01000124.1 GCA_002280405.1 Rhodobacterales bacterium 32-66-9
GACCACCAAGAATCGAGGTCGGGATGATGTTTCCAGCAAGCATCATCCCGATCTAGCCGAAGAACCCGGGTCCGGCGCGGGAGAGGAGGGTTTCGGCGAGAGCCTTGCCGAGGTCGGGGCCGCTGCTGATCGGTCCGCGACGTTCGCCAGTGATCGAGGCGGTGCCGTCTGGGCGGAGGATTTCGCCGCGCAGCCAGAGGTCGGGGCCGTCGAGGATCGCAAGGCCGGCGATGGGGGTCTCGCAGGAGCCGTCGAGTGTGGCGAGGAAGCTGCGTTCGGCGGCAAGACGCTCGCCCGTCTCGCGGTGGTGGATGCGCGAGAGGAAGCCGGCGGTGTGGGTGTCGTCGGTGCGACGCTCGATGCCGATGGCGCCTTGGGCGACGGCGGGAAGCATGTCCTCGGGCGCGATGGCCGAGCGGGCGACCTGCGCCATGCCCAGGCGGGTGAGGCCGGCCATGGCGAGGAAGGTGGCATGGGCGACGCCTTCATCGAGTTTGCGCATCCTTGTCTGGACGTTGCCGCGGAATTCCACGAGCTGCAGATCGGGGCGGCGCAGCGCCAGTTGCGCCCGCCGGCGGAGGCTGGAGGAGCCGACAGTCGCGCCGTGGGGGAGGTCGGAGATCGAGGCGTAGCGGGGGGACACGAAGGCGTCGCGCACGTCGGCGCGGGGCAGGTAGCAGTCGAGGATCAGGCCATCCGGCTGCCGGGTCGGCATGTCCTTCATCGAATGCACGGCGATGTCGATGGACCCGTCAAGAAGGGCATCCTCGATCTCGCGCGTGAAGAGGCCCTTGCCGCCGATGTCGCGCAGGGCCTTGTCCTGGATCTGGTCGCCGGTGACCTTGATCACGACGATTTCAAAGGCCGCTTCGCCCAGGGCGAAGGCGGCCATGAGGGAGCGTCGCACCTCGTGCGCCTGCCAAAGCGCGAGGGGCGAGCCTCGGGTGCCGATCTTCAGGGGCGTCGCGGGGGTGGGCAGATCATCGCTCATGGTGCCAAGGCTTAGCCGTGTCAGCCGGGGCTGACAACTCTTGACAAGGCCGGACGGGCAGCGGACCCATGGACCGGATACGAAAGGGCCGAAGATGACCAAGACGATCCTGCGCGCGCTGAAGGGCGAGGTGCTGCCCACCCCCCCGATCTGGATGATGCGCCAGGCGGGGCGGTATCTGCCGGAGTATCGCGAGACGCGGGGACGCGCGGGGGATTTCCTGAGCCTGTGCTATACGCCGGACCTGGCGGCGGAGGTGACCTTGCAGCCGATCCGGCGCTACGGCTTTGATGCGGCGATTCTTTTCGCGGACATCCTGCTGTTGCCGCAGGCGCTGGGGCCGAAGCTGTGGTTCGAGACCGGTGAAGGGCCGCGGATGGAGACGACGGACACGCCGGGGCAGGTGGCGAACCTGAAGCCCGCCGACGCGATCCACGAGACGCTGGCGCCGGTCTACGAGACGGTGCGGATCCTGGCGCGGGAACTGCCGAAGGAGGTGACGCTGATCGGCTTTGCGGGCGCGCCCTGGACGGTGGCGACCTACATGATCGCGGGGCGGGGGGCGAAGGATCAGGCGGCGGCGCACAAGCTGAAGGCCGAGGATCGGGCGACGTTCCAGGCGCTGATCGACAGGATCACCGAGGCGACGGTGGAGTATCTGTCGGCGCAGGTCGAGGCCGGGGCCGAGGTGGTCAAGCTGTTCGACAGCTGGGCCGGGTCGCTGAAGGGGCAGGATTTCCGCGACTTTGCCGAGGCCCCGGCGGCGAAGATCATAGCCGCCCTGAAGGCGCGGCATCCGGGGATTCCGGTCATCGCCTTCCCGCGCGAGGCGGGGCAGGGCTATATCGGCTTTGCCCACCGGACGGGGGCGGATTGCGTGGCGATCGACAATTCGGTCAGCCCGGAGTGGGCGGCGGCGAATGTCCAGATCGACGGGCCGGTGCAGGGCAACCTGGCACCCGAGCACATGGTCACCGGGGGGCAGGCGCTGGTGGCGGCGACGCAGCATGTGGTCAGGGCGTTCGCCAAGGGGCCGCATATCTTCAACCTGGGCCACGGGATCACGCCCGAGGCAAACCCGGACCATGTGCAGCTGATGATCGACACGGTGCGGGGGGCCTGAGGGCTTGGGCTGGGTGCTGGCCACGCTGGTCGCGGCGGTCGCCCAGACCGCCCGGAACGCGGCGCAGGCCGGCCTGACCCGCGAGATCGGGACGCTGGGGGCGACGCAGGTGCGGTTCCTGTTCGGGCTGCCCTTTGCGGTGATCTTCCTCGGGCTGGCGGCCTGGGGGATGGGCGAGGCTCCGCCGGCGCTTACGGCGGGCAGTCTTGGCTATGCGGCGCTGGGGGCGCTGGCGCAGATCGGGGCGACGGCGCTGATGCTGGTGACGATGCAGTCGCGGTCCTTTGCGGTCACCACGGCCTGGATCAAGACCGAGCCGGTGATCGTGGCGCTGGTCGCGACCGTGGTGATCGGCGATCCCCTGACCCCGGCCAAGCTGGTGGCGATCCTGGTGGCGACGGCGGGGGTGCTGATCCTGTCGACGCGGCCCGAGACGGCGCGGGGGATGCTGCGCGACGCGGCACCAGTGGCGACGGGCCTTCTGGCGGGGTTCCTGTTCGGGCTGGCGGCCATCGGCTTTCGCGGCGGCATCCTCGCGCTGCCGGAGGGCAGTTTCCTGATCCGGGCGAGCACGATCCTGGTGGTCAGCCTGGTCCTGCAAAGCGGGGTGCTGCTGGTCTGGCTGCTGGCCTTTGATCGAGGCGCGCTGGCGGGGTCGTTCCGGGTCTGGCGGCCCTCGATCCTGGCGGGGTTTCTGGGGGCCTTTGCCTCGCAGTTCTGGTTCATCGGCTTTTCCCTGACAACGGCGGCGAATGTGCGGACTCTGGCGCTGGTCGAGGTGATCCTGGCGCTGGGCGTGTCGGCGCTGGTGTTCCGTCAGCCGGTGAGCCGGCGGCAGGTGGTGGGCACGGCCGTCATCCTCCTGGGGGTGGGGTTGCTGCTGAACGCCTGAACCCTGCGCACAAGGCTATCGGGCCAGCGCCGCCGAGGCGCTTCCGGCGGGGACCGCTGGCGGGCGACCGTGGCATTTCGCGCGCGGGCGGTGCGTCTTGCGGGGAGACGAGACGCCGACGACGCGCTGTCCTGTCAGGCGTGGATCGCCCCGTCGCCGCAGGCAAGTGCTGCCTCGCGCACGGCTTCGGACCAGGTCGGGTGCGCGTGGCTGGTAAGGGCGAGGTCCTGGGCCGCGGCGCCGAATTCCATCGCGACGCAGACCTCGTGGATCAGGTCGCCTGCGCCGGGGCCGATGATGTGGCAGCCGAGTATGCGGTCGGTGGCCGCGTCGGCGATGAGCTTGACGAAGCCCTCGGCCTGAAAGACCGCCTTGGCCCGGGCGTTGCCCATGAAGGGGAAGCGGCCGACCTTGTAGGCGCGGCCTTCGGCCTTCAGCTGTTCCTCGGTCAGGCCCACGTTGGCGACCTCGGGTGTCGTGTAGATGACGCCGGGGATGACGCCGTAGTTCACATGGCCATGCTTGCCGGACAGGACCTCGGCCACGGCCATGCCTTCGTCCTCGGCCTTGTGGGCGAGCATCGGTCCGGCGACGCAATCGCCGATGGCATAGAGGCCGGGGATGTTGGTCTGCCAGTGCGCGTCGGTCTTCACCGTGCCGCGCGGGCCCGTCTCGACGCCGAGCGCCTCGAGCCCGAGACCGCCGGTGAAGGGTTTGCGACCCGTCGCAACGAGGACAATCTCGGCGTCGAGGGTGGCCTCGGTGTCGGTCTTTCTGACCTTGTAGCTGACCGTTGCACCCTTCCTGGCCTTGGTCACCGACTGGACCGCAGCGCCGAGGACGAAGGCCAGACCCTGCTTGGTCAGGATGCGCTGGAAGGTCTTGGCGACCTCGGCGTCCATGCCGGGGGTGATGGCGTCGAGGTATTCGATCACGGTGACTGCCGTCCCGAGGCGGGCGTAGACCGAGCCCATTTCGAGGCCGATGACGCCCGCACCGATCACGACCATGCTCTTCGGGATCCTGCCCAGGGTCAGCGCGCCGGTGGAGGTGACCACGGTTTCCTCGTCCACCGTGACGCCAGGAAGGGAGGAGGCTTCCGACCCGGTGGCGATGACGATGGCTTTTGCGGTGTGGGTCTCTTCGCCGACCTTCACCTGTCCCGGTGCCGGAATGGTGGCCCAGCCCCTGATCCAGGTGACCTTGTTCTTCTTGAACAGGAATTCGATCCCCTTGGTGTTTGCCTGGACCACATCATCCTTGTAGCCCTGCATCTTTGTCCAGTCGACCTTCGGGGAAGTGCCGATCAGGCCCATCTTCTGGAAATTTTCCTGGGTCTCGTGCAGCATGTGGGTGGCGTGCAGCAGCGCCTTCGACGGGATGCAGCCGACATTCAGGCAGGTGCCGCCCAGGGTGTCGCGTCCTTCGACGCAGGCGACCTTCTGGCCAAGCTGCGCGGCGCGGATTGCGGCGACATAGCCGCCGGGGCCGGCGCCGATGATGATGGTGTCGAAATCTGCCATGGGTCTGGTCCTTGTGTTCGGATCGGGGACCGGGGGTTTGCACCCGCGGCGCCCTGCAGGATGGTTGCTGACGGAAGATCGGGCTACACGAGCGCGGCCACGATCATCGTCAGGGTGGCAAAGAAGCCTACCGCCCAGATCGCCGAGCGCCAAGGGCGCCAGCCGAGGGCATAGGCGGGGATATAGAGGACGCGGGCCGCGAGATAGGCCCAGGCGGCGTATCGGGTGACCGGCGTGGACTGGTCGCCCATGGTCACCACGACCACGGCCAGAGTGAACAGGATCAGCCCTTCGAAGTGGTTGTTCATCGCGCGCTGCATGCGACCGGTCCGGGTGGAGAGCTGCCGCGTCGGCGGATGGTCGCGGGGGCCGGAAGTGTAGCCGGTGCCCAGTTCCCTGTTGGCCGGAATGGCGAAGAGGTGGAACTGCACGGCTTGCAGAAGGCCCGCAAGGGCGAGGGCGGTCAGTTCGGGGGTCATGCGGCGGCCTTCTTCGTCCAGCGGGCGATGGTTTCGGGGGTAAGACGCCGCGCACGGGTGGCGGTGAACCAGTCGCGGCAGGCGGCTTCGGCTTCGGCCACTCCCGGAAGGGCGCGAAGGCGGGTGATCTCCTGGGCGACCTCGTTCCAGCGGGCGAGGATCGAGCGGTCCTGCGCCTCGTTCCGGTTGGCGCGGGCGTGCCATTTCGAGCCGAGATGATACTTGTCGGAAGGCGGGCCCATGCCGCGACCGCGATCGTTTTTCATGAGGAAAACGTCGGTCGAGCGGATGGCATAGTGGTTGACCTCGGCTCCGCCGCGGACGGCGGCATTGGCGGGACTGTAGCGCGATCTTGGCGGGCCGTGAAGGACGGAGGAGGAGAGGGGCTCTCCTGCGGCATTGACGGCTCGGGGGGCGGCGACCAGGGGGCCGGTCGGCATGTGGTCGGACGCGGATGCGAAGGAACGCAAGCGGAAGAGGGATTTGAACTTGACGGTAGCGGGATCGATCGCGGTCTCGCAGGCGGTGAAGGCGGGCAAGGTTTCGCCGGGCCAGCGGGCGTGGCCGTTGTCGCCGAACAGGCGCCAGGGCAGCGCGATGCTGTCGGCGTCATCGGCACGGGCGATGAGGCTTTGCACCGGGGCGGCTCCCGGGGCGATGTTCAGGAATTCGTCGCTGTCGAGATGGGCCAGCCAGTCGACCGGTGTCGTGTCGAGATGGGCCATGGCGCGGGCGATCCCGGCAGACTGCGGTGGAGTGCCGGGGGGCAGGGGATTGCGCAAATGGGTGACCACACCGGCTTGGGCAAGGCGATCCAGAAGGGCGTCGGAGCCGTCCTCGCAATCGTTCGTGCAGATGACCACGGGATGAAAGCCGATGGCCCGGTGATAGGCGAGCCATTCGAGGATGTGGATGCCCTCGTTGCGCATGCAGCCGACCAGTGCGACCGGGGGCCTCGGGTCTGGTGCGGCCGACGTGGTCATGTCGTCAGGCCGCCGTCCGCAACCGGGCGTGGCCGAGGGCCGCCGCGAGACAGGCGGGAAAGCTGTGCCGGGCGGTGAAGCCGGCAAGGTTGCGGAGGTTGGCATCGGTGGCGGCCCGGGTCGGCCGGGTGCCGAGGTCGAGACACCGTTGCGCGGACCTCGGCGGCGGTGCGAGCGGTTCCGGGATGACAGGCCTGCCGCGCAGACAGGCTGGCAGAAAGCGGGGATATCCGGAATTTGTGCCGGCGTGAAAGCGCAGCTGGCCCTGCAGGGCATCAAGCAGATCGCGGTGGTCGAGGTCCTGGGCGGGAATGAACATCAGGCGACTCCGGTCGGCAGCGATGCGGATAGCGGAGTGTGCGGCGCGGCTGGTGTCAAGAGCGCGGCACCGGGCATCGGCGGCTTGCGGGTCACCGGAAGGCCAGCGGGAGCGTCTGTCCCAGGACGGTGAAGTCCAGCCGACCATAGCTGGTCTGCCAATCGGGACGGGTGGCACAAAGGCCCGTGACTTCGGCCCAGGGAGT
>NCDY01000125.1 GCA_002280405.1 Rhodobacterales bacterium 32-66-9
ATCCCGAAGATGAAGAAGTCTCACTTCGTGAAGAAATACAGCGTCGCCTTCGTGCACCCGAACGGCAAGGCCTCGCAGCCCTTCTATTTCTTCAATCGCTATGATCGCGAAAGTGTGGCGCAGACCTGGCAGGTGTTGCGCTCGGAGTTTGACCAGATGCTGCTGGACCATGCACGTGAGAAAGGTGCAGAGGTGAAAGAGGAGACGGCGGTGCAGGAACTGATCAAAGAGGATGGTCGCGTCGTCGGCGCACGTGCCAAGGACAAGGATGGCAACATCACTGAATACCGAGCGAAGATCACGCTCGACTGCACGGGCAAGGAGGCCTTCAGCGCGACACGCAACAACTGGCGCATGCGAGATCCCTACCTGAACAAGGTGGCGGTGTGGACCTACTACAAGGGTTCCAGGCGTGAGCCCGGCATTGATGAAGGCCAGACAATGGTAGCCTACATTCCCGACAAGGGCTGGTTCTGGCACATCCCGCAGCACGACGACATGGTCAGCGTAGGCGTCGTGGCCGAAGGCAAATACCTCTCCCGCGGCGGCGTGAAGGACCCCAAGGAAATCTTCAACCGCGAAGTGGAGGAGAATCTGTGGATCAAAGAACACCTCAGCACCGGCACTTCGAACGGCGAATACCGCCTCATCAGCGAATACGCCACCAAAGAGGGCGACACCGGCTCGCCCGAGGTTCAGGTCGCCATCCTGTCCTCGCGCATCGCGACGCTGACCGAGCATTTCAAGGGCCACAAGAACGACAACCACTCGCGTCGTGGCCTGCTGATGCTTGTCGCCCAGCGCCGCAAGCTGTTGGACTACCTGAAGAAGACGGACGATGCGCGGTATTCCACGCTGATCACCCGTCTCGGCCTGCGCCGTTAGGTCGGGCCCAGGGTTGCCCGGACGCCCGTGCCGCAAGGTGCGGGCGTTTTGCGTTGCTCTTGCCCCCGGCCCCACCATATAGAACCAGACGGAGGTTCCCATGGCAGACGACAGCTTCCCCGGCTGGCACGGCACCACCATCCTCGCGGTCCGGCGCGGCGGCGAGGTTGTGGTCGCGGGCGACGGACAGGTCTCGCTGGGCCAGACCGTGATCAAAGGCACCGCCCGCAAGGTCCGCCGCCTCTCTCCCGGCGGGCATGACGTGATCGCCGGCTTCGCAGGATCGACCGCGGACGCCTTCACCCTGCTGGAACGGCTGGAGAAAAAGCTGGAGGCCGCTCCTGGCCAACTCGCCCGTGCCTGCGTCGACCTTGCCAAGGACTGGCGCATGGACAAATACCTGCGCAACCTCGAAGCCATGCTGATCGTGACCGACGGGACGGCGCTTTACGTCATCACCGGCGCGGGCGACGTCCTGGAACCAGAACACGACGTCGCCGCCATCGGCTCCGGCGGCAACTTCGCCCTCGCCGCCGCGCGCGGCCTCATGACCACCGACCTTTCGGCCGAAGAGGTCGCCCGCCGCGCCATGGCCATTGCAGCGGACATTTGCGTCTATACGAACGGGAACCTGACGGTAGAGCGGATCACGGCTCAGCCCTGACCCATTTCCTTCTTGACCAGCATATAGGCCTGCAACACGGCATTCATCCGCGTCTGATACCCCGGCCCCTGCGCCTTGAAGAACTCGATCACCTCAGGGTCCACCCGAAGCGAGATCAGCTTCTTCCGCGACTGCTCCGGCAGGACCGCGTCCGTCCACCCCCCTGCGGACAGCGCCTCGACCGCAAGCTCCTCGACCTGATCGTCGGTCTGCAGCATGAGGGGACCGTTCAACGCCCGCTTCTCGGCAATGCTCAGCCGTTTCGGAGCCTCATCAACCATTCACACACTCCCTTCAGGACCGTTGTCTTGTTTTCCTGATCTTTTCAGGCTCTTGCAAGCCGGACTTCACAAATGCACCAGACGAATACAGACTTATGAATGTATATACACTGGTAGATACCAATTTAGCTCACTTGGTTTACCGCCTCAAACCCATTATCTCTGCATGAACAATTTCCTGCCGAAAGATGCCCCGAATGACCCCGGAAGACCTGCGCGCCGCCGTCGCTGCCGGAATTCTCAGCGAAGCGCAGGCCGCCTCGCTGTCCGCACTGGCCAACGACCGCGCCGGAAAGCGCGCGGCCCTGCCGTCCGAGGACGAACCGTTCGAGTTCTTCCGCGGCTTCTCCGAGATCTTCATCTCGATCGGCCTGGTGATCCTGCTGACGGGGGTGACCGCCCTCCTCGCGGCCTTCGGAGGTTTCGCGCTTCTGACCCTGATCCCGCTGGCCGCCGCGGCAATCGCGTGGTGGTGGGCCACATACTTCACGCTGAAACGCCGGATGACCCTGCCCTCGATGGTGCTCGCCTCGGCTTTCGGCGTCGGCATCCTGATCTTCGCCTTCACTGTCCTTGCGCGCAGCAACATGGACGAACGCGCCGTCGCGATCGGCGGCTTTTTCCTCGCTGCGGTCGGAATGGTCGCCTGGTATCGCCGATTCCGCTTGCCATTCGCCGCCTTCCTGACCGGCGGTGCCGCGCTTGGCGCAATCTACTCTTTCACCGCCTCCGCCTCCAACGTCGTCGGCCTCGTCGGCGCGGGGAGCTATCGGGCGTTCTTCGACCTTGGCGAAAGCCCCGCTTTCGCAACCGCGACGCTGATCTTCGGCATCGGGGCCTTCCTTGTCGGCATGTGGTTCGACACCCGCGATCCGCACCGCCTCGGCCGACACTCGGCGACGGCGTTCTGGTGCCACCTGCTTGCCGCCCCCGCCCTCGTGAACACAGTTGCCGTCACGCTGATGAACGGCGGCGGCACCGGGCTTCTCGCCTTTGCGCTGGTGCTGATCACCATTCTTGCCCTGGTGATCGACCGCCGGTCCTTCCTGACCGCCGCCATCGCCTATATCGCTATCGTTATCGCCTGGCTGATGGGTGACGGCGACGGCAGTGGCTGGATCTTCATCCTCCTGATCCTTGGCGCCTTCATCACCGCCATCGGCACCTGGTGGGTGCAGTTGCGCGCCCGCGTTATGCAGATGCTGCCGGACTTCCCCGGCAAATCCCGTCTGCCGCCCTATGGGTCCACCGAATGACGGACCTTACCCCGCGCGAGATCGTTTCCGAGCTTGACCGCTTCATCATCGGCCAGAAAGAGGCAAAGCGCGCCGTCGCCGTCGCCTTGCGCAACCGCTGGCGCCGCAAGCGCCTGGGCGACGATCTGCGGGACGAGGTCTACCCGAAGAACATCCTGATGATCGGCCCCACCGGTGTCGGCAAGACCGAGATCAGCCGCCGCCTCGCCAAGCTGGCCAAGGCTCCGTTCCTGAAGGTCGAGGCGACGAAATTCACCGAAGTCGGCTATGTCGGCCGCGACGTGGATTCCATCGTGCGCGATCTTGTCGATGTCGCCATGAACGACACCCGCGCCCAGATGCGCGAGGAAGTGAAGGCCAAGGCGCAGAAATCAGCCGAAGATCGGGTGGTCGAGGCCATCGCCGGCAAGGACGCCCGCGACCAGACCCGCGAGATGTTCCGCGCGAAACTCAAACGCGGCGAGCTTGACGACACCATGATCGAGATCGACGTGCAGGACAGCTCGCCGATGCCGGTGGGCTTCGGGGTGCCCGGCATGGAACAGCAGATGCAGGGGCTGCAGGACCTGTTCAAGGCCTTCGGCGGCCGCAGCAACCGCAAGCGGATGACCGTGGCGCAAAGCTACGACATCCTGATCGGGCAGGAGGCTGACAAACTGCTCGACGACGAAGCCGTCCGCGCGGTCGCACTTGAGGCGGTTCAGGAAAACGGCATCGTCTTTCTCGACGAGATCGACAAGATCTGCGCCCGCAGTGACGCGCGCGGGGCCGATGTCAGCCGCGAGGGCGTCCAGCGCGACCTGTTGCCGCTGATCGAGGGCACCACCGTCTCCACCAAGCACGGCCCGGTCAGGACCGACCACATCCTCTTCATCGCCTCCGGTGCCTTTCACATCGCCAAGCCCTCGGACCTGCTGCCGGAACTGCAGGGCCGCCTGCCGATCCGCGTCGAGCTTGCCCCCCTGACCGAAGCGGACTTCGTCAGCATCCTGACCGACACCGAAAACGCCCTCACCCGCCAGTACAAGGCCCTGATGGCGACCGAGGATGTGCAGGTCACCTTCACCCCCGACGGCATCGCCGCCCTGGCCCGCATCGCCGCCGAGGTGAACCGCAGCGTCGAAAACATCGGCGCCCGCCGCCTTTACACGGTGATGGAGCGGGTCTTCGAGGAACTCAGCTTCAACGCCCCCGACCGCGGCGGCCAGTCGGTCACCGTGGACGCGGGTTTCGTCGAAACCAACCTCGGTGCCCTCGCCCGCTCTGCCGACATCTCGCGCTACGTGTTGTAGGTCGGGGTTCACCCCGAGTCACGGAACCAAGGGCGCACTCAGATGCGTCTGCTTGAATCCCGTCGCATATTTCAGCCCATACCCCAGCGCGCGGTCGAACCCGACATGCGCCATCCAGATCAGCCCGACCGCGAACACCGCTGTTCCCGGCAGCATCAGACCCAGGCCGATCATCCCGAACGGCAGGATCGTGCTGTGCCCGACATTGTAGATCGCCGCGCCCAGCCGGGGCCCGCCCAGATACCCCGGCATGAGCACATCCGGCACCAGGAACAGCAACGCAAACAGCCCCCAACCCGCGCCAGTCTGCGCATAACCCGCAACCGCTGCCGCCAGCAGCATCGCGCCTTCCGCCCTCATGGCCCGCTGGCCCGCGCTGGAAATCGAACTTGTGCTCACCAATGATGTCTCGAACCTCCTCCGCCGCGACGCCGACATCGCCGTCCGACTGACCCCGCCGCAGCAAGAGGCGCTGGTCGCCCGCAAGGTCGCCCCGATGCGGGTCGGTCTCTTCGCGGCACCATCGCTTGCCAAACGCCTGGAGGGCCTCGACTTTCCCACCCTCGCCGCAACCGGGCTGATGATCGGCCAGGACCGCAGCGAAACCCTCGCTGACGGTCTCCGCCAGCACGGCCTTGTTCCGCCCCAACGCACCGTCTTCCGCAGCGACGACGACCTCGCCCAGCTTGCCGCGATCCGGGCGGGGATTGGCTTCGGCATCTGCCAGGTGGTCATCGGCGAGAGCGCGGGCCTCGTCCGCCTCCTCCCCGACGTCACGCCGGCAGTCGGCGCCTGGGTGGTGATGCACGAAGACCAAAGCCGCCTCGCCCGCACCCGCACCGTGTTCGACGCCCTCGTCGCCGACCTGACCTGACCGCAGCAACCAGGGCTTTCTCTTCCCCAAGTATCCTCGGGGGGCTTGGGGGGCGAAGCGCCCCCAATCACCGAGGAGGAGGCGCAAGCCCGACGACGAGACAAAAGGCTTGCGCGTCAGCGCTCAATTCAAAGGCAGCCCGTCGCGAAAATCCTGACGCCCGGTAAACGGCCACAGCTAACCCCTTGACTCCAAACGTTCGCGGAAACCGTCCACGCGTGGACACCCCCTTCCCCGAAAGCCTCACCCCCGATACTCTCCCCCCACACCCCGGGGGGCAGCAGTGACCGAAGACACCGTCACGCCGATGATGGCGCAGTATCTGGAGATCAAGGCCCAGAACCCTGGCGCGCTTCTGTTCTACCGGATGGGCGACTTCTACGAGATGTTCTTCGACGACGCCGTTGCCGCCGCAGCCGCCCTCGACATCGCCCTCACCAAGCGCGGGCAACACCTCGGCGACCCCATCGCCATGTGCGGCGTTCCGGTCCATTCCGCCGAAGGCTACCTTCTTACCCTGATCCGCAAGGGGTTCCGCGTCGCCATCGCCGAGCAGCTTGAGGACCCCGCCGAAGCCAAGAAGCGCGGCTCAAGATCCGTCGTCAGACGCGACGTCGTCCGCCTTGTCACCCCTGGCACGCTGACCGAGGATGGGCTCCTCGAAGCCCGCCGCCACAACTTCCTGGCCGCCTTCGCCGAGGTCCGCGACCAGGCCGCCCTCGCCTGGGCCGACATCTCGACTGGCGAGTTCCGGGTGATGCCCTCCTCCCTCACCCGCCTTTCCCCCGACCTCGCCCGCATCGCCCCGCGCGAGCTTCTTCTCTCCGAGATACGCGAGCGCGACATCGCCCCCGTTCTTGATGCTGGTCTCGCCGTCACCCCCCTGAGCCGCGGCAGCTTCGATTCCACCAACGCCGAAAAGCGCCTGTGCGACCTCTACCGCGTCGCCTCGCTCGACGCTTTCGGCAGTTTCGACCGGGCCGAGGTGGCGGCCATGGGCGCGCTTGTCGACTATCTCCACCTCACCCAGCGCGGGCGGATGCCGCT
>NCDY01000126.1 GCA_002280405.1 Rhodobacterales bacterium 32-66-9
GGAAATCGGCGGGCTTCGCTTGTCAATCACTTTCGATCCCGGGTCGGGGACCAGCCGCTCGGCAAAGAAAGATCGGCTCGATCCAAGAAAGGGTCTTCCCCGACACCCCGCGCGGCGGCACGATGCCCGTGCGAGGCGCGTGCGGGGGCGCGTGGAAGGAATGTGGCGGATGGACCAGGGACTGCGGCGGCAGGCGGTGATCGTCACCGGGGCGGGCCTTGTCCGGGTCGCGGCGGCGCCGCCTCCGGGGCGGTTGGTGACGGCAGAGGAATGCGCGCGGCTGGCGGTGTTCCTGCTGTCCGACGCCTCGGTGCCGATGGGCGGGGCGATCTGAGGCATGTCGGACCTGATCCCTCCCCGCGATTTCGAGGCGCTGCGGGCATCGCTGGTGGCGCGGTCCGGGCGGCTGTCAAGACGGCTGGCCCAGGTGGCGCAGTTCTTCCTCAACCATCCCGAAGAGGTGGCGGTGTCCACCCTGGTCCGGCTGGCGGACCTGGCCGCGGTGCCGCCGGCGACGATAACGCGCTTCGCCAAAGAGCTGGGATTTCAGGGCTTTTCCGATCTGCAGCTGGTGTTCCGCGAGCGGCTTCTTGGCCCGCGCCTGCCCTATGCGGAACGGCTGTCCGGGGTGGGGGACAGCGATCTGGATCAGCCGGGTGCGGTGTTCGGCAGATTCGTGCAGGCCGCGGTGCAGTCCCTGATGCGGATCGAGGAGGCGCTGGACCGGGCCGAACTGGCGGCCTGCGTCGAGGTGCTGGCGGCCAGCGACGTGGTGCATGTCGCGGCGGCGCGGGGGGCGTTCGGTCTTGGGGCCTACACGGTGTACGGGTTCGGCAGCATTGGCCGCAGGGCGCAGCTGATCGACAATCTGGGCGCGATGCGGGGGATGCAGGTCGCGGCGATGGGGCCGGGGGACACGCTATTGGCGATGACCTTCGACGACTACACGCCCGAGACGGTGGAGGTGGTTAAGCTGGCTGTCGCGCGGGGAAACCGGGTGCTGGCGATCACCGACAATGCGCTGAGCCCGGTGGCGGGGCTCGCGACACATGTCATGTATGTGAACGAGGCGCGGCTGGGGCATTTCCGCAGCCAGGTGCCGGCGATGGTGGTGGCTCAGGCGATGATCGTGGGGCTGGGGCGGCGGCTCGGGGCGGTCGAAACCGCTCATATTCGGCAAAATGAAAATTCCGTTGCATCGACTCGGGCCTTGGCCAAGGATGGCCGGGGGAGGACGCGATGATGCACAGCCGGTTCGACTTTGCCGGAGCGGAGGTCGTGGTGGTCGGCGCCAGCCGCGCCGGGATCGGGGCCTCGATTGCGCGGGCGTTCCAGGAGGCTGGTGCTGCCGTGGCGATCACCGGGGCCGAGGCAGAACCCGCACCCGAGGATGCGGCGCGGTTTGGCTATACGCAGCTGGACGTGACGGACGGGGCGGCGGTGAAGGGCTTCGCTGCGATGCATGATCGCGTGGATGTGCTGGTCAATTGCGCCGCGATCACGGCGCGGGGCGAGGAGATGGCGCCGGAGTTCTTTGCGCATGTGGTGAATGTGAACCTGCACGGCACCTTCCGGATGGCCGAGGCGTTCCATGCCCAGTTGAAGGCGGCGAAAGGCGCGCTGATCAACATCGCCTCGATGTATGCGATGTTCGGCAGCCCCCGGAACCCGGCCTACGGGGCCTCGAAAGCCGCCGTGGTGCAACTGACGAAGTCGTTGGCGATTGCCTGGGCCGGGGATGGGATAAGGGTGAACGCCGTGGCCCCCGGCTTCATCGTCACCCAGCAATCCGCCCGCAGCCGCACCGACCCGGCCCATGTGGCGGCGGTGAACTTGCGCACCCCGATGGGCCGCTGGGGCCAGCCCGAAGACATTGCCGGACCGGTCCTGTTTCTGGCATCGACGGCGGCGGGCTTCATGACCGGCACCTGCCTTGCCATAGACGGAGGATATTCCGTTGTCTGACCTTTCCAGCATCGGCGCCGCCGTCATCGGCACCGGCTTCATCGGTTCGGTGCACCTCTCCACCCTGCGCCGCCTTGGCATCCCGATCATCGGCGTCCTCGGCTCCAGCGCCGCGCGCGGGGCCGACAGGGCGCGGGCGCTGGGGGTGGCAAAGGCATACGGGTCGCTGGACGAAATGCTGGCCGATCCGACGGTGCAGGTCGTCCACGTCACCTCGCCCAACGTGGCGCATTACGGGCAGGTGAAGGCGATCCTCGCCGCCGGCAAGCACGTCATCTGCGAAAAGCCCCTCGCCATGACCTCCGCCCAGTCGGCCGAGATGCTGGCTATGGCGCGCGCCTCCGGCAAGGTCGCGGCAGTCTGCTACAACACGCGGTTCTACCCGCTGAACCAGCACGCGCACGGGATGATGAAGGCGGGGGATCTTGGCGACCTCCGCCTTATCACCGGGCAGTTCCACCAGGACTGGCTGGCCCGTGACACCGATTGGAACTGGCGGCTTGAGGCGGATGAAGGCGGCCCCCTGCGGTCGGTCAGCGACATCGGCACGCATTGGGTGGACCTGACGAATTTCATCACCGGCCAGACGCCCGTGGCCGTCATGGCCGAACTTGCCACCTTCATCCCCGAACGCCAGAAGCCACTTGGCCCGGTCGAGACCTTCACCGCCACCAAAGGCCCCACCGAGACCCGCAAGATCGAGACCGACGACGCGGCGACGATCCTTCTGCGCTATGGCAACGGCGGGCGGGGGATGCTGTCGACCAGCCAGATCAGCCACGGCCGCCGGGGGCTTCTCAGCTGGGACATCTCCGGCTCCAAAGCCTCGGCTGCCTGGTCGGCAGAACATCCCGAGGAGCTGTGGATCGGCCACCGCGAGGCCCCGAACCAGGTCCTCCTCCGCGACCCGTCCCTGATGAACCCCACGGGCGCGGCCGCCGCCTTCATGCCGGGGGGGCACCCCGAGGGGTTCGCCGACACCTGGGCGGCGTTCTTCCGGCAGGTCTACGGCGATGTCGCGCGGGGCGGGCGGGGTGAGGGGTCGACCTGGGCGACGTTCCAGGACGGGCACCACGAAATGCTCTTTTGCGACGCGGTTCTCGCAAGTGCGGCGCGCGGGGCCTGGGTCGACGTGGCACAAGGGTAGCGGGGGGGAAAAAGCTATGCAGCTGGGAATCCTGACCGCACCCTTCGGCGACACGACGCTTGCAGGGGTTGCCGACTGGGCCGCAGGCGCAGGGTTTCAGGCGCTTGAGATCGCCTGCTGGCCCCGGGCGGGCGGCGAGAAGCGGCGCTATGCCGGGACGGCGCACCTGCCCATCGAGCAGATGACGCGGGAACGCGGGTCCGAGGCTATTACCCGAACCCGCTGCATGCGGATGCCGGCCACCGCGAGGCGGTGATCGGCCACCTGAAGCGCGTGATCACTGCGGCGGGGCTGATGGGGGTGCAGGTGGTCAACACCTTCGTCGGCGGTGACCGCACCCTGACGGTGGACCAGAACTGGAGCCGGGCGGTCGAGATCTTCGCGCCGATCGTGGCCCATGCGCGAGACGCCGGCGTGACCCTGGCCTTCGAGAACTGCCCGATGATCTTTTCCGGCGACGAATGGCCGGGCGGGCACAACATCGCCTATGCCCCACGGCTCTGGCGGCGGATCTTCGAGACCTGGGGCGATGCGGTGGGAATGAACTACGATCCCTCGCACCTGGTCTGGCAGATGATCGACGCGGGCCGCTTCGTGCGCGAATTCGGGGGCCGGATGGTGCATGTCCATGCCAAGGACCTGATGATCGACCGCGACGGGCTTTACGACCACGGCATCCTCAGCGCCGGGATCGGCTGGCAGGTGCCCCGCATGCCCGGGCTGGGAGAGGTTGACTGGCCGGATTTCTTCGCCACCCTCTATCGCGCGGGCTACGATGGCCCGATCATCATCGAACACGAGGACCGCGATTTCGAAGGCACCGACGAAAAGGTCAAACGCGGCTTCGCCGTGGCGCGGGACGTGCTGCGCCCCTTCGTGAAGTAGACGACCAACGACAACCGAAGATCTGGGAGGATCGCACATGAAGAGACTGCTTCTGGGAACCGCCATGACGCTTGGCCTCGCCGGCATGGCCGCGGCGCAGGAATACAAGATCGGCATCTCGAACACCGTGCAGGGCAATGGCTGGCGCGAAGAGATGGTCTGCGCGATGAAGGCCGAGGCGCTGGCCTCGGGCAAGGTCGCGTCCCTGAACATCGCCCACCGCAACACCGACGCCGCGGGCCAGCTTGAGGATATCCGCAACCTGATCCAGGCGGGCGTCGACGCCATCGTGGTCAACCCGGCGAACGCCGAAGGGATCAACGCCGCGATCAAGGAAGCCACCGACGCGGGCATCGTGGTGGTGGCGGTGGACCAGGCGGTCACCGAACCCTCGGCCTACATTCTGTCGAACAACCAGGAGGAATATGCCTACCTTGGTGCCAAGTGGCTGTTCGAGCAGATGGGCGGCAAGGGTGCCGTCGTCTACATGCGCGGCGCGGCGGGTGCGGGTGCCGACAACGACCGCGACAAGGGCTTCAAGCGCGCGATGGCCGAATTCCCGGAGATCACCGTGGCTCAGGAAGTCTTCACCGGCTGGCAGCAGGACCAGGGCAAGCAGCAGATCAACGACATCATCGCTGCCGGTGTGCCGTTCCAGGGCGTCTGGACCTCTGGCATCGACAATGTGATCGTGGATGCCTTCGTCGAAAGCGGCGCGCCCTTGGTGCCGATCGTCGGCGCGGACAATGCGGGCTTCGTGGCGCAGCTGACCTCGGTCGAGGGGCTGAAGGGTGCTGCGGTGACGAACCCCGGCTCGGTCGGCGGCGCTGGCGTGGCGCTGGCGATCCAGATCCTTGACGGCAAGATGCCTGCCGAAAAGACGGTGCTGGTGAACCCGGCCCTCTGGGAAAATGTCACCGAGGAAGGCCGCGCCAAGCTTGCGGCTGCGGCGAACCCGAACCTCAGCCCGGAATGGCCGGTTTCGGTGTCGATCGACGGCTGGACCACCTACACGATGGACCAGATCATCGCCTGCAAGGGCCCGGGCGAATAGGCCCGTCCGGCTGATCCGATCCGACCCCCGGAGAACCTTCGGGGGTCGCCTTTCCCTGACCGAAAGCCCGCCATGCCGGATGCCGCCGCCGTTCTTGACGCCACGGGTGTCGCCAAGCGATTTGGCGCGGTGGTGGCCCTGAAGAACGCCTCGCTGCAGGTGGCCGCCGGGCAGGTCGTGGCCCTGATGGGGGCGAACGGCGCAGGGAAATCCACCTTCGTCAAGATCCTGACCGGCGTGCTGAAGCCCGACGCCGGCCATGTGAAGATCAAGGGCCGCGACAGCACGGTGGCCAGTCCCGCCGGCGCGCGGAAATGGGGTCTGGTGCCGGTCTATCAGGAACCCTCGCTGATCCCGGACCTGTCGGTGGCCGACAACCTGCGCCTTGCCGATACCGCGATCGAGCCGTTCCGGCACTGGGTCGCCGAACTTGGTCTGCCTGGTCTGGCGCCGGACGCGATGATCCGGTCGCTGCCGCTGGCATCGCTCAGGATCGTGGATCTTGCCCGCGCGCTCGCCCTCGAACCCGCCGTGCTGCTGCTTGACGAACTGACCGCCGCGCTGCCCACCGATCTCGTCGACCGGGTGCTGAAGGTGGTCCGCGCCCAGGCAGACGGCGGTCGGTCGGTCATCTATGTCTCGCACCGGTTCAACGAGATCGCCGCGATCTGCGACCGCGCGACCGTCCTGCGCGACGGTCTCACGGTCGGGGATGTGAAGATCGAACCGGGGATCGAGGAGCGCATCGTCGAGATGATGCTGGGCGGCGCTGTCGCCGCTGCCGTGTCGGCGGAGCGGCCCGTGAAACCTATCCCTTCCGAGACGCCCCGACTTCGTGTCCGCAGCCTCAAGACCGGCACCCGCCTGACCGATGTCTCCTTCGACCTGCACCAGGGCGAAGTCCTCGGCGTCGTCGCGCTGGAAGGCCAGGGTCAGGACGAGCTGTTCGACACCCTCGCCGGCAACCGCAAACCCAGCGCCGGAACCGTGCAGGTGGACGGCGCGCCCAAAACCTTCGCCCACCCCGCCGACGCCATCGCCGCCGGGCTGACCCTCGTCCCCGGCGACCGGGCGCATGCCCTCCTCATGTCCCGCTCGGTCCGCGAAAACATCGCGGTGCCGCTGCTGGCCCGGGTCCGAAACTGGGGCGCGATCCGCATGAGGGACGAGGCCGCCAAGGTCGACAAGGCCATCGACACCCTCCAGATCGACACCCGCGCCCTGGGCGAGGTGCGCAGGCTGTCGGGCGGCAACCAGCAGAAGGTCACCATCGCCCGCTGGATCGCGAAGGGGGTGCAGACGCTCCTCCTCTTCGACCCCACGCGCGGCATCGACATCCGCACCAAACGCCAGATCTATGCGCTGGTCCGCGACCTCGCCGATCAAGGCGCGGCGGTTCTTTTCTACACCTCCGAACTGGCCGAGATCCGCCTGGCCTGCGACCGTGCCGTGGTGATCTTCAACGGGCGGGTGGTGGACGTGATCGACGCCAGGGATGCCGACGAGGCCACGCTGATGCGCGCGGCCTACGGGCTGACCGAAAAGGCCCCGGCATGAGGCGCTGGTTCGATGCGAATGCCTGGACCTTGGGTCTTGCCGTGCTGCTTGCGGCGCTCTTGCTGGCGACCAAGCTGATCCAGCCGGGGTTTGGCGTCTCGGGGTTGGACAGTCTGGCACGGGCGGCACTGCCCTTTGCTCTGGCGACGGTCGGCATGGCCATCGTCGTCCTGGCCGGGGGCATCGACCTTTCGATCGCCGCGATGATGGCCGTCGCCAGCGTCACCGGAGCCGTGCTGATGGACGGGGCCTCGGATGGCCAGGCGGCGTTCATCGTGCTGGGCGTCCTTGGCCTTGGCCTTCTGATGGGTGCGGTGAACGGTCTTCTGATCGTGGTCTCGCGCGTTCCCGACATCGTCGTCACCCTTGCCATGCTCTTCGTCTGGCAGGGCGTCGCGCTTCTGATCCTGAACGCCCCGGGCGGTGCCGCTGTCCCCTGGCTCCGCGCGCTTTCCACCGGCAGCTTCCCCGGCCTCGACTGGCTTCCCCGGGCCGTGGTCTTCCTCGCCCTCGTCACCGCGCTGATCTGGCTCCCGATCCGCAGAGCCAAGCTGGGCCTTCGCCTGTACGCCATCGGCTCCGACCCTCTCGCCGCGTTCCGCTCGGGCGTGCCCGTCGGCCAGACCCGGATCATCGCCTATGCGCTTTGCGGCCTCTTCGCCGCCCTCGGGGGCCTGAGCGTCACCATGGGCACCGGCATCGGCGAGCCGATCCCGGGCCCCTACCTTCTCGCCTCGGTCGCGGCGGTGGTGCTGGGGGGCGTGGTGCTGGGCGGCGGGCGCGGCGGCATCCTCGGGCCAGTCCTCGCCGTCTTTACCTTACGCACCGTGCGGATGGACCTGACGCTTCTGTCGGTGGATCCGAACGTGGCGGCGATCGTCGAGGGGACAATCATGGTCGCGGTGGTGATGTTCGGCGCGGTTCTGGCGGCACGGGGGCGCAAGGGATGACACTGACCGATACGCCCTCGTCCCTGTCGCGCTTTGGTCGCCTGATGGTCGACCGCCCGCTTCTGCCGCTGATCGGGCTGCTGGTCCTGCTGATCGCCGTGCTTGCGATCCTCAACCCCGGCGTCCTCAGCATGTTCTGGGCCGGCAACACGCTGAAGATCGCCATTCCCCTCGCCATGCTTGCCGCCTGCCAGACCCTGACCATGCTGACCGGCGGCATCGACCTTTCCGTCGGCACGGTCGCCACGATTTCCGCCTATCTGACCGCAACTCTTGCGCCGTTGATCGGGGTGCCCCCGGCCATTGCCATCGCGCTTGCCTCTGCTGTCGTGATCGGCCTTGTCAACGGGTTCGGCATTGCCGTCTGCCGCGTGCATCCGCTGATCATGACGCTGGGCACCGCGCTCATCGCCACCGGCTTCCTGCTCGTCTACCAGCGGTATGTCATCGCGACCGGAGTCCAGATCCCAGACTTCCTGCTTTGGCTTGGCACCGGCCGCAGCTTCGGCCTGCCGAACAGCCTGGCGCTGTTCATCCCCTTTGCGGTCCTGATCATCTGGGCCCAGCGCCGCAGCGGCTTTGGTCGCCTCCTTTATGCCATCGGCGCCAACGAGGCCGCCGCCCGGCTGTCGGGCGTGCGCGTCTGGCAGGTGCATCTGACACTTTACACGCTGTCGGGCGTGATCGCCGGGGTGACCGGGCTTCTGTACCTCGGCCAGATCAAGACGGCCTCGCTGTCGCTGGCCCTGCCGCTCGACCTGCCCTCGGTCGCTGCAGCGGTCATCGGCGGCACCTCGATCTTCGGCGGACGCGGCGGCTACGGCGGGACCATCGTCGGCGCGCTGATCCTGACCGTGCTGACGACGATGCTCACGCTGATGCAAATCCCCGAAGGCGGGCGGCGCATCCTGTTCGGGCTGATCATCCTGTCGGTCACGGCACTGTTCATCCGCTTGACCGAGCGAAACTGAAAGGTTTTTTCATGGCAAGGTTCCGCATCGTCGGCATCAGTTTCGACCACATGCACATGGGCGACCTCCTGCGCTGCGTCCATGACCACCCCGACGCCGAGATCGCCGGCATCTTCGATCCCGACCGCAGCACGATGCAGCGCGCCGTCAAGACTTTCGGCATCCCCGAGGACCGGGTGTTCACCGACTTCGACAGCTGCATGAGACAGACGAAACCCGACCTTGCCATCCTCTGCGCCGCCACGGCGAACCATGCGGACTATACCCGACGCCTCGCGGCCTGCGGCGTCCATGTCCTTGTCGAGAAACCCTTCGCGGCCTCGGTCGCCGATGCGCGGGCCATGATCGAGGCCGTCGCCGCCACCGGCAAATATCTGGCGATCAACTGGCCGCTGCGCTGGGTGGAAAGCCACGTCACCGCCAAGCGGCTGGTCGACGCGGGCCTGATCGGTGATGTGACCGAGATCCACTCCTACGGCGGCAACCGCGGGCCGCTGTATCACCTGGCCGACAAGATCGAGGTCACCCGCGAAGAGGTTGAACGTCAGAAACCCGCCTCCTGGTGGTACAAGCGCGCAAGCGGGGGCGGCAGCCTTCTGGACTACCTCGGCTATGGCGCGACCCTTGGCACCTGGTACCGCGATGGCGAGGCCCCGCTCGAGGTGACCTGCGTCACCGACGAGACACCGGGCATCGAGGTCGACCAGCACTCCATCACCATCTGCCGCTATGTCACGGGCCTGTCGAAGATGGAGACCCGCTGGGGCACCTTCACCGACCCCTGGGTGATCCAGCCGCAGCCGAAATGCGGTTTCATCCTGGTGGGGACCGAAGGCACGATCGCCAGCTGGGACTATGCCGACCATGTCACGGTGCAGACGCGGGCCCGGCCCGAGCCACATCCTGTTCCCGCCGATCCGCTGCCGATGGGGGGG
>NCDY01000127.1 GCA_002280405.1 Rhodobacterales bacterium 32-66-9
CCGCGCGCCGAACAGCGCCAGGGGGTCCGTCACCCGCCCCATCGGGCGCTTGCGCAAGCTGGCATCCCCGGTGAAGGTCGCGGTGATCGGCGTCGTCGCCATCGTCCCCATGATCAGCCGCGCCCCGGTGCCGGAATTGCCGACATCGATCACGTCCTCAGGTTCCCGGAACCCGCCGACACCGACCCCGTTCACCGTCCAGGCCCCCTCGCCCAGCCGCGTCACGGTTGCACCGAAAGCCCGCATCGCCGATGCCGTGTCCAGCACGTCCTGGCCTTCGAGAAGACCCGAGATCCGTGTCTCGCCGACCGCCATCGCCCCGAAGATCAGCGACCGGTGCGAGATCGACTTGTCGCCAGGAACGGATGCCACGCCCTTCAACGGCCCGGACTTGCGGGATTTCATCGGTTGCGCGTCGCCATGGCCGGACATCTGGGTCTCCCTTCACGTTCCGGGAGCCTGATACCGCAACCTTGCCGCCCATGCGACCCCGATTTCTGTGCAGAAATCGGTCCGGACTTCTGCCTCAGAAGTCCGGTGCCCGACGCCGGAACGTCAGGTACTGCGGTGTCCGACCCTCGCGCAGGGCCTTCTGTTCGTAGCGGGTCGAGAGCCAGTCCTCCCACGCCTCGCCCGGACCCCGCTGCGAAAGCAGCGCGAAGCCGGCGCGGGGAACCTCCTCCAGCGCCTGGCGGACATAGTCGGCGATATCGGTCGCAACCCGGAACTCGGCCCCCGCCGCCGTCACCCGCGCCAGCGCGGCCAGATAGCCCGGCGTGACGAACCGGCGGCGGTGATGGCGGGCCTTGGGCCAGGGGTCCGGGTAGTTGAGGAAAACCTTCGTCAGGCAGCCATTCGGCAGCACGTCGAAAAGGTCGCGCACGTCGCCGGGATGAAGCCAGAGGTTCCGCACGCCGGCCCCCCTGATCTTGCCCAGCAGCATCGCGATGCCGTTCACATATGGCTCGGCCCCGATCAGTGTCACGCCCGGGTTCGCCGCCGCCATGTGCACCAGATGCTCGCCACCGCCGAAGCCGACCTCCAGCCAGAGGGGTCCCTTGACGAAACCAAGGTCGAGCTGCGACCGCGAAGGGTTCTCCTCGCGCGTCACGCCGCGCAGGGTCAGGGGGCCAAGGTCGTCGGCCAGATACTCCTTCTGGCTGGCACGCAGGGTCTTGCCCCTGATGCGACCGTAGAAGTTGCGGCGAGTGCCCGCGTCAGACATGCGAAAAGCCCCGTACATGATCCGGGGCCATCAAGCAGAGCGGGAACCATGGGTCAAGTCGCCTGGGCGGTTCATGCACGGCACCCGGCAGTTCCCAGACATTCGCATCCGGCGATACATTCGACCCTGCGCATGCTAGTGTTTCTTCTGGCACCGATCTTTCGACGCTGCGACGAAAGATGGGAGGTGCCGGGGGAGAAAACGAATGGCACGCTACATTGTCACGGGAAGCTACACCGGAGCCGCCATGAAGGGCCTGATGGCCAAGCCATCCGACCGCGAGGCGGCAACCTCGGCGCTGGTTCAGGCGGCGGGCGGAAAGCTCAAGTCCTTCTACATGACCACAGGGGATTCAGATTTCCTGATGATCACCGAGACCGACAATCTGCAGGACATGCTGGCCGCCCTCATCGTGGCCGGAGCCTCGGGAGCGGTGTCCGGCCTGAAGACCGTGCAGGCATTCTCATCGGCTGAGTTTACCGCAGCGCAGAAGCGCGCCGGGGAAATCGCCAAGAAGTACTCTGCACCCGCCTGATCCTTTTCTCCGCCCGCAACCGGGCGGAGACACTCCGGTCACACCGCCTTTTTCAGCGCCTCGACCAGATCGGTCCGTTCCCACGAGAAGCCGCCATCGGCTTCCGGCGCGCGGCCGAAATGGCCGTAGGCCGAGGTGCGGGCATAGATCGGACGGTTCAGGTCCAGATGCGTGCGGATGCCGCGCGGGGTCAGGTCCATCACCTCGGCCACGGCCTTCTCGATCCGGGCCGCATCAACCTGGCCGGTGCCGTGGGTGTCGACATAGATCGACAAAGGCTTGGCCACGCCGATGGCATAGCTGACCTGCAGGGTGCAGCGTTCGGCAAGGCCCGCCGCGACGACGTTCTTCGCCAGATAGCGCGCGGCATAGGCGGCCGAGCGGTCGACCTTGGTCGGATCCTTGCCGCTGAACGCGCCGCCACCGTGGGGGGCAGCACCACCATAGGTATCCACGATGATCTTGCGCCCGGTCAGACCCGCATCGCCATCAGGGCCGCCGATCACGAAGGTCCCCGTGGGGTTCACATGCCATTCGGTCTTGCGGGTGATCCAGCCGTCGGGCAGCACTTCGCGGATATAGGGTTCCACGATCTTGCGGATGACCTTCGAGGTCTGGCGCTTCGACGTGTGCTGGGTGGACAGCACGATCGAGGTCACCTCGACCGGCTTGCCGCCCGCATAGCGCAGCGTGAGCTGGCTTTTCGCATCCGGGCCAAGCGTCGGCTCGGCCCCCGACTTCCGCGCCTCGGTCAGGCGGCGCAGGATCGCGTGGGCATACTGGATCGGCGCGGGCATGTATTCCGGCGTCTCCAGCGTGGCATAGCCGAACATGATGCCCTGGTCCCCCGCCCCGTCACGGTCCACGCCCTGCGCGATATGGGCCGATTGTTCGTGCAGGTAGTTGTGGACCTTGATCTTCGACCAGTGGAACTTCTTCTGCTCATAGCCGATGTCGCGCACGCAATCGCGGACGATGCCGTCGACCCGCTTCACCATCGCCGCGGTCGCTTCCCTTGAGGACAGCCCGACCTCGCCGCCGACCACCACGCGGTTGGTGGTGGCAAAGGTTTCGCAGGCGACTCGTGCGTGCGGCTCTTCCTTCAGGAAGGCATCCAGGACGGCATCCGAGATGCGGTCGCAGACCTTGTCGGGGTGGCCTTCCGAGACGGACTCGGAAGTGAAGACATAGTCAAGGCGGCGGGTCGAGGTGGTCATTTTGGGGAAGTGCTCCGTTCGGGTTCACCCCGCCACGCCAGGAAGCCGTTGTGGCGGGGGTTCAAGATGCGTCTGACTAGACGCAGGGACCTGCCCCGTCAATGGGCAGACCGCCGCCGCCACGCCATCGCGCCAAGTGCGAGGCCGGCCAGCAACAACAGGACCGGCGCATCGCCCCAGCGGCTGTAGGGCGTCGGCGGAAGCTTGCCGGGAATGCGGGTGTCCAGCGCCTCCATGACGCCAAACGGCAATTCCGCGACAACCCGGCCGCGGGCATCCACCACCGCGGTGATCCCGGTGTTCGCAACCCTGATCAGCGGCAAGCCCTGTTCCACCGCGCGAAGGCGCGCCTGCGCGAAATGCTGGAACGGACCGGTCAGTTTTCCGAACCAGGCGTCGTTGGTGATCTGCAGCATCCAGTCGGCGCGCTCCGGCATCGCGTTCACGCCGCGGGGAAAGATCGCCTCGTAACAGATCAGCGGCAGCACCTTGCCGAAACGGCCGAGGTTCAAGACCTGCGGCCCGGGCCCCGCCGAATAGCTGTTGCCGGCCTGGGCCGCAAAGGCGCGCAGGCCGAACCAGCGGTAGGCCAGGTCGCCGAAGGGAATGTATTCGCCGAATGGCACCAGATGCGCCTTGTCATAGCGGGCGGTCTCGACCCCAGCGCCTTCCAGCACGCGCAGGCTGTTGAAGAAGCGGTCGCCTTCCGCCCGCTGGATGCCAAGGGCAACCGGCCTGCCGCCCGAGGCCGCCACGACCATGCCCGCAACGTCGGGCGCATATTCCAGCATGTAGGGGACCGCGGTCTCGGGCCAGATCGTCAGGTCCGCCGGACCGCCCCTGGCGGTCAGGGTCAAGAGCCGGTCAAAGAACTCCCGCGCCCGTTCCGGATCCCATTTCGCCGCCTGGGCGGCATTCGGCTGGACCAGCCGCAGCGTCGGACCGCCCGCTTCGGGCAGGGGCTGGGCCAGTCGCAGCAGGCCGAAGGTCAACCCCGCGGCCAGAAGGACGGCCGACGCCGCCCCGCCCCGCCAGCGCCAGCGGACCGGCAGCCAGGCGGCAAGCAGGGTCAGCAGGCTGAGGAGCGACGGCCCCCCCAGCGCCGCCAGCTGATCGACCGGAGTGCCGATCCAGACATGCCCGGCCATCGCCCAGGGAAAGCCGGTCAGGACGACGCCGCGCAGCCATTCAAAGGCGACAAAGCTTACCACAAAGCCCAGGGACCGGTCGGGAAACAGCCGCGCCGTGACCGCCGCCCCGGCCCAGAAGAGGCCCAGCCCGAATGACAAAAGCAGGACCGCGAACGGCGCCATCCAGCCCTGACGCGCGACGTCGATCAGAAAGGGCTCGATGATCCAGTTGAGCGCCAGCACGAATTGCCCGGCGCCCGCGAACAACCCGGTCAGAAAAGCCCCGCGCCGGTCCGGCACCCGGTCCAGAAGCCAGATCAGCCCGGCGAATGCGGCAATCGTTGCCCACCAGAAGCCAAGCGGTGCCTGCCCCAGAGCGGAAACAGCCCCAAGTCCGAAAGCCAGCACCAGCCGACGCTTTCCGACAAGCCAGATATCAATCATGCATCACCCTGTGACTGGAGTCTGAACGCGCACCCTGAGCCGCTTGATCCGGCGCGGGTCGGCATCGACGATCTCGAACTGGACGCCGCTTTCGTGCTCGATCACTTCGCCGCGCGCCGGCACCCGGCCACTGCGCAGGAAGACAAGTCCGCCCAGCGTGTCGATTTCCTCGTCGTCCTCGCCGGTGCGCAAGGCGAGGCCCAGTGCCGCCTCGATCTCTTCCAGGGGCGCCGTCGACTGCGCCAGGATCACCCCGGGCTTCTCTTCTTTCCACAGCGCACCCTCGTCCTCGTCATGCTCGTCCTCGATCTCGCCGATCACCGTTTCGATCAGGTCCTCGATGGTGACAAGCCCGTCCACGCCGCCGTATTCGTCGATCACCAATGCCATGTGCGCGCGCTCGCGCTGCATCTTCTGCAAAAGCACCCCGGTCGGCATCGACGGCGGCGCGAACAGGATCGGCCGGAGCAGCCGCTTCAGGCTGAAGCGTCCCGACGCCCCGAACCCGTGCTGCAGCGCCAGATCCTTCAACAGCACCAGCCCCTGCGGATGGTCCAGCGTGCCCTTGTAGACCGGAACCCGGCTGAAGCCATGCGCCCGGAAGACCTCGACCAGCTCATCCTTGCCGATGTCGAGGGGCACCGCCACGATTTCGGCCTTGGGGACCGCCACGTCATCGACCCGCATCCGGCGCAGGGCATGCAACCCTTGCTGAGCGGTGGACGCACCGGGCCGCGACGAGCTGTCTTCAGGTTCGGATGCCGGGCTCAAGGCGGAAAAGAGCCTGCCGAAAAAGCCGCGTTGGCCCTGGTCTGAGGCGGAGTCATCGGTCTCGGGCGGCGCGACCTGCGCGGCGGAAGACCCGTCGGTGCTACTGCCCATCGGTCCTTTGTCCAGATTCCACCCGTCTGCCGGGTGTGCGGCTAGTATGGGTCAGAAACCCCGAGACTGGCAAGTATCCGCACCTCCAACCGTTCCATCAATGCGGCATCCTCGTCCGTAGCGTGATCATACCCCAGAAGGTGCAGCAGACCATGCACGATCAGATGCGTCACATGGTCCGCCAGCGGCTTGCCCTGCACCTCGGCCTCCCGCGCGCAGGTGTCCCATGCGATCGCGATGTCGCCCAGGGGTTCGGGGTCATCGGCCGTGCCCGGCTGCGGTCGCTCCGGCACCTGGCCCGCGACCTCCGGCGCACGCTCCTCTGACGGCCAGCTCAGCACATTGGTCGGTTGGGGCTTGCCGCGGAAATCCCGGTTCAGCCCCGCGATGCGCGCATCATCGCACCCCAGCAGGCTGAGCGCGAAGCCTTCGACCGGCAGCCCGGCCCCCGCCAGCGCCACACGCGCCGCGCGGTCGGCCAGGGCCTCCAGCCCGAAAGCCTCCCACCGCGCGTCCTCGATCACCGTCTCGACCAGATCCATGCCGCGGCCCTAGCCCGAACCCCGCCGCGCGTCAAATCGAGCGCTGACGCGCGAAGCCCTTTCGTCTCGTCGTCGGCCTTCGCCTCCTCCTCGGGCGATGGGGGTTTCACCCCCCATGTCGGTGGTTTCTTGAACCATTGGCAAAACCACCGGCATACCCCAGAGTATTTGTGAAATGAGCAAGCGCATTTGCCCATTTCCGGAAATACTCCCCGCGCGGAGCGCATCGCGAGGAGGAGGCGAAGGCCGACGACGAGACAAAAGCCTTGCGCGTCAGCGCTCCG
>NCDY01000128.1:0-6246 GCA_002280405.1 Rhodobacterales bacterium 32-66-9
GCAGGCACCCACCACATGACGAAATGCATCCGGCCCAGCACCTGAAACCACTCGGCACGACGTTCGTAGAAGGTGCGGTGGACGGTGTTGAAGACGAAATGCTCCAGCGTCTCGACGCTTTCCCAGACGGTCAGGTTCGACACGAACTGCGGGTCGCCGTCGATCTTGGCTTCGGTGTTGCCGGTGCCGGGCGCGCCTGACCCTTCCATCATCCAGACGAACCCAGGGCTACGCTTGCCCATCCCGTTCACCCGGTCGAGTGCCGCCATGAACTCGGCCACGCGGGGGTCGTCGGTGGGTGCCAGAAGGCGCCCCACGTTCAACTCGGCCAGGTGACGGGATTTGCTCATTTCGTGGACCTCAGAAGATATCCGATCAGGCTTTCCTTCACGATTTCCTCTTCCCCGATGGCGCAATAGGCGGCCTCGTTCCCCGGCTCCGCACCCTTGGCTTTCAGCCAGTCCGCCGCTTCGGCCTTGAACTTCGCTTTCTCTACCTTCGAGGTGACGAACTCACGCACGACGCTGGCCTCGTAGCCCTGCTTCAGCGCATAATCGCGCAGCTTGTTCAACTCACCCAGCGCGCGCAGGTTGCGCGGCTCGATGGTCGGGCAGTTGTCGGCGATGGCGTCGCCGATGAACCCCTGAAGAAGCTTCTCGCGGATCTCGAGGTTCTCGTTGATCGGCACCAGCGCCAGCGCGGGCGTGGCGGCAAGGGTCAGGGACAGGATGATGGTACGAAACATGTTGGCCTCCTTGGCTGCTCGTAGCCATGAGGTGGGGGCAACGCCCCTTGATATGCCATGACAAAGCGGGGTTCCCGGCGGTGTGTGACCGGAGACGGCAGCATTCGTCATGCGCACCCCTCCGAAAAGACCCATTCGCCCGTCGCCCGGTCGAAGCGGTCGTAGATCGAGACGTTCACGCGGCCCCCACAGGCCGCATCCGCCGCACGTCTGGCCAGGGCACCTTCCCACATCTGGAACGGAAGACCGCCATTGCTGACCCGCACAGGCTCGGGAATACGCTGGTCGGCAGGGGCGGCGGCAACGCAGCCGGCAACCGGCATTAGCGCAAGCAGCACAAGCCTGCCAGGCGACCGGACGGCGGTCATTCCCGCCCCCTCCGACTGTGGCGCGGCGGGGACACGGTCATCTTTTCCAGCACGACCATGCTGTCGTAAACGTGGATCGCGCCCAGATGGCCCGCCGTCGCCGGAATGTGTTCGCCCTGATCGTGATACCGATGGTGAATATCGTCGATCATCGTCTTTACGGTTTCCAGAAAGCTGCCGGGACGGCGATATCCGCCACCGTAGCTGCGCCAGTAGCAGGCGTGCAGGTCCTCGATCATGTAGAGACCGCCCTCCGAGACCAGAGGATAAAGCACGTCAAGACTGGCGCGAATGTGTCGCGAGACATGGCTGCCGTCATCCAGCACGATATCGACGCCGCCCATCTCGGCGACAACCTTGCGCAGAAACTCCGGGTCTGCCTGCGAACCGATACGCACTTGCGCGGCCTGACCGTCAAAGGCGGCACAGGCTGGATCGATGTCGATGCCGAACAGTACCGCTTCAGGTCCAAGGAACTTGCGCCACAAAGCCATCGAGCCGCCCCGGCTTACCCCGATCTCCAGCATCCGCACCGGGCGACCGCGCCATGGTCCGAGATATCGGTCATAGATTGGCAGGTAGTGATGCCATTTGTGGACAACAGGGCCCTCGTTCTCCCAGAACAGATCCTCGACGGCTGTCGATGCCGACGGCGATGCCGGACGGTCGCCGTCATGCGCAAATCCGGCAATCCCGCCCTTGTAGCGATAGCGCGCAACCAGTTTTGATACCACCGAGGACATGGCCCGCCTACTCCGCCGCGACCGCGCTGACCCGCCCGGTCCGCCTGGCCTTGATGCGGTCCTCGATCTCGTCGCGGAAAGCGCGGATCAAGCCCTGGATCGGCCAGGCGGCGGCATCGCCAAGGGCACAGATCGTATGGCCCTCGACCTGCTTGGTCACCGACAACAGCATGTCGATCTCCTCGACCTCCGCCTCGCCGCGCACCAGCCGGTCCATGACCCGCATCATCCATCCGGTGCCCTCGCGGCAGGGGGTGCACTGGCCGCAGCTTTCGTGCTTATAGAACTTCGACAGCCGCCAGATCGCCTTGATGACGTCGGTCGACTGGTCCATCACGATCACCGCCGCCGTCCCCAGACCCGACCGCTGCTCGCGCAGCCAGTCGAAGTCCATGATCGCGTCGTCGCATTGCGTCGCCGTCAGAAGCGGCACGGATGACCCACCCGGGATCACCGCCTTCAGGTTCTTCCAGCCGCCCCGCACCCCGCCGCAGTGCCGCTCCAGCAGCTCCTTCAGCGGGATCGACATCGCCTCTTCGACGACGCAAGGCGCTGCCACATGGCCCGAGATGCCGAAGATCTTGGTGCCTACGTTGTTCGGCCGCCCGAATGAGGCGAACCAGTCCGGCCCCCGGCGCAGGATCGTCGGGACGACGGCAATCGACTCCACGTTGTTCACCGTGGTCGGGCAGCCGTAAAGCCCCGACCCCGCCGGGAACGGCGGCTTCATCCGCGGCATCCCCTTCTTGCCTTCCAGGCTTTCCAGCAGCGCGGTTTCCTCGCCGCAGATATAGGCCCCGGCGCCGTGATGCAGGTAAAGGTCGAAGTCCCAGCCCGACTTCGCGGCGTTCCTGCCCAGAAGGCCCGCGTCATAGCATTCGTCGATCGCCGCCTGCAGAGCCTCACGTTCCCGGATGTATTCGCCGCGGATGTAGATGTAGCAGGCGTTCGCCCCCATCGCGAAAGACGCAATCAGACAGCCCTCGATCAGCGTGTGCGGATCGTGGCGCATGATTTCCCGATCCTTGCAGGTGCCGGGTTCGGATTCGTCGGCGTTCACCACCAGATAGGACGGCCGTCCGTCCGACTGCTTTGGCATGAACGACCACTTCAGGCCGGTCGGGAAGCCCGCGCCGCCCCGGCCCCGCAGGCCCGAAGCCTTCACCTGCTCCACGATCACATCGCGCCCGCGCTTGATGACTTCGGCGGTGCCGTTCCAATGCCCGCGCTGCATCGCGCCCTTCAGGCTGCGGTCATGCATCCCGTAGAGGTTGGTGAAAATGCGGTCCTGATCCTTGAGCATCCCAGTCTTCCTAACCCCGGCGTCCCCGCCAGATCTGATACGTCACCACCATTGCCCAGACAAAGGCCGCGATGGCTGCGAAGTCGAAGAGGAACACATAGCGCGCGTCCCACCCCATTTCTCCCCCCAGCCACTGCGCCAGCAGCCAGAGCCCCATGGTCCCGGCCAGCACATAGGCCACCAGTCGCGCCTGTCGGGCGCGCTTGGCATCGTCTGGATCGGGACGGTTCTGTGCCATGGTTCTCAGTAGGTGTTTGTCTTGGCGCGTTCGCGGAAAGCCTCAAGGCCTTCGGTCACGATGATCCTGGCCTGTGACACCCATTTGTCACGGGTGATCCGGCCCTTGAAGGTCTTCATATCGGCGTCGACCAGCGCCACATCGGCATCCGACCAAGTGGCGATCTGGTCGAAATGATAAAAGCCCAGAGAGTTGAGCAGCTTCTCCATCGCCGGCCCGATGCCCTCGATCTCTTTCAGATCATCGGCCTTGCCGTTGCGCGGCGCTGTCAGCCGAACCGGCCCCGCGGGTTTGGCCAGCTTTGGCTTTGGCTTTGCCTTGGTCCCGGGCTTGGCGGCGGGCTTCGACGCATCCGACCGGGGGGCCGACACAACGGCTGCCGCCACCGGCTCCGGCTTCGGCTCGGCCGGACGGGAAGCATCTGCCGCTGCCGGCGGAGAGACTGCCCGCGCGAACCGCACCCTGTCGCCAGCACCGTCGCCAGCACCCCAGGGCATGCCGAGGATCAGCCCGGCAAGCACTGCCACCACAGCCCCGATCACCACTGCGGGCGTCAGGTCGAACTCACCAATGATCGTCAAGGCGGCGAAGGCGACCAGCCCGGCCGCCGCCCCGATCATCCAGCCGCCCAGCCAAGGGGCATTCACATTCTCTGCCTTACGCATTCCGTGTCACTCCCTTTGATGCGGCCCGTTTCTCCGGGGCGCAGTGCTACCCCGGCTGTCACGCCTTTGCGGCGGTGGCGGCCTCTTCGACCGTTCCTCCATTGGCCAGGATCTTCGCCTGGATCACCCATCTGTCGCGCGCGGCGCGTCCCTTGAACGACTTCAACTCGGCATCGACCAGCGCGATATCCGCGTCCGTCCAGGCGGCGATCTGGTCGAAATGGTAAAAGCCCAGGCTGTTCACCAGCTTTTCCAGCGCCGGACCGACCCCGTCGATCAGCTTGAGGTCATCCGCCTTGCCCCCACGCGGTGCCGTCAGGCGCACAAGACCGACCGAGGCAGCCTTTGCTGCCTTCGGCTGTGCCGCCGCCTTGGGCTTTTCGCCGGCTTTCGCCTTGGAGCCACCCTTGGGCCTGTCTGCGGGCCCGACCGCGGGCCCGACCGCCGGCCCGACCATCGGCGCGGCTGCGGCCTTGGCGACGAGATCGGTTTTCACCTTGAATTCTGCCTTTGGCTTGGGCTCGCCCTTGGGCTTGGCTGCGGCTTTCGGCATGGCTGCGGCCTTTGGCGCCTTTGCACCCTCCGGCACCGCTGACGCGACCGGCGTTTTCACCGGGGCTTCCGCCGGGACCGTCTCGGCGGCCAGATGCGCCGCCGGGGCAACCGCGACCGGCTGCGGCGGAAGGATCGGTGCCGGTTCAAGTCTGGACAAGGGCGTCACCACGTCCGAGGGCCGCAGCGGCACCGGTTTTGCCGGGTCGGACCGCAGAGCGGGCCGCACCGGCACCGCAACAACCGGCGAGGCCTGGGCACCTTCGATGCCGCTGACCCGGGCTCCGCCCTCGATCGCGGCAGAGGCAGGCACGATCCTGCGCACCTGACGCTGGGCTTCGCCATCCTCGTATCGGGTCACGGCAAGGGCAAGCCGGTGCAGAATCAGCAGGACGACCAGAGCGATCGCCAGGGCAAAGACAGCCGCCGGGAACAGGTGATAGTTCAGCAGCGACCACAGCACGGCAAAAGACACCAGGCCAGCGGCGACCACCAGGGCCCAGCCGCCTGTGCCGATCGTCGTGTCAGTCTCCGGTTCGCCCATGCTGTCCTGCTTTCCAAAGGCCGCCCCGCTCTGCCGGAAACGGCCACACCCCTTACCCGCTTATCCCCGCGCTGCCGCTTCGGCCGCCTCGACCGAACCGCCGGCTGCAAGGATCTTCGCCTGCACCACCCACTTGTCGCGGGTCACGCGGCCCTTGAAACCTTCAAGATTCTCGTCGACCCAGGCGACCTCGGCCTCGGTCCAATCGGCGATCTGGTCGAAATGGAAGAAGCCGAGGCTGTGGCACAGCGCCTCCAGCTTTGGCCCGATCCCCAGGATCAGCTTCAGATCATCCGCCTTGCCGTTGCGCGCCGCCTTCAGCGCCTTGGGCTTCGTCCCCGCCCCGGCCGCGACCGGAGCCGCATCGACCTTGGGCGTTGGCACCGGTCGCGCCGCGGAGTTCGGCTCGGCCTTCACCTTCACCGGCCTTGCCGCCACCCCCAGCCAGGGCGTCGCCAGCGGCACTTCGGTGCCGTCGATCCGCTTGACCGTGTCCTTCAGGTCCACCGCCGCCTGGGCGCTGGCGTTGTACTGCTTGCGGCCCGACTCGAACTCCTTGAGGCTGGTCAGCCCGCTTGCCGGTTCCGACGCATAGCGCCCGTTCTGCGGTCCCGGCACCGGCACCTCGCCCCTGGAAAACCGCCCGATCAACTCGCGCAGTTTGTCCGGCGTCAGGTCCTCGTAGTAATCCTTGCCGATCTGGGCCATCGGCGCGTTGGCGCAGGCGCCCATGCACTCGACCTCTTCCCAGCTGAACTTGCCATCGGCGGAAAGGGTATGCGGCTGCTTCGAGATCAGTTCCTTGCACACCGCCACAAGGTCCTCCGCCCCGCAGATCATGCAGGAGGTCGTGCCGCAAATCTGGATATGCGCCACCGACCCGACCGGCTGCAACTGGAACATGAAGTAGAAGGTCGCCACCTCCAGCGCACGGATATAGGCCATGCCCAGCATGTCGGCGACATGTTCGATGGCGGGACGGGACAGCCACCCCTCCTGTTCCTGCGCGCGCCACAAAAGCGGGATGATCGCGGAGGCAAAACGTTTGCACAAAGAAGGCCTTTCCTACAAACGCATGGAAGAACTCG
>NCDY01000128.1:6255-6986 GCA_002280405.1 Rhodobacterales bacterium 32-66-9
GCCACAGGAGCGGGATGATCGCGCTGGCCTGCCGCCCCTCGGGATACTTGGTGATCTGCGCCCGCGCCCAGGCAAGGTTCGCCGGGGTGAAAGCGAAAGAGGCGGGTTGTTCGGGATGAAGGCGGCGCAGCATCAGAGCGATCCACGAATGAGTTCAGGAAGGTATGTTATTTGAGGCATCACAGCTGCCCCCGAAAATCCTGAACACACGCCGCCACCATCTGGTCTTTCAGATCCCGTGCCAGGCCAATGAGTGTGAAGGCGGAATTATCATCTTTGCAGGCGTAAGTGGCGCATTCCATCATATCAAACGCTAGCGCTCGCAGGGCAATTCCGTCACCGCCCACTTGTGATAGCGCTTTGGGACCGGCCACAAAGCTAAACAGCCGAAAATCCGCTGCTAAGCCAGAAGCGTCTACCTCAGCGACAGCTCGTTTGCGGATATCGTCAATGTCCGGCATTTCAATGTACGAACCTACGGTATCAACCGCGTTAACCATTGCTGACAAATAGTCATCCGCAGAAATGCAAAGCCGCACAACTTCGACATTCCCAGCAACACTAAACTGCTGGGAGAGCGCAGGTGAAGCAACCAATGCAAAGGAAAGGCACGCTGCAATCCTCACCGGTCAATCTCCCCGAACACCACGTCCATCGTCCCGATGATCGCCGACACGTCCGCAAGCTGATGCCCCTTGCAGATCCAGTCCATCGACTGCAGGTGCAGATAG
>NCDY01000129.1 GCA_002280405.1 Rhodobacterales bacterium 32-66-9
GGCGATCTGCGGGGGATGGATCATTTGCGCACCGCGCCGAAGGTGATCCCGCGCAGAAGGTGTTTCCTGAGGAGGATGGTGAAGATCATCACGGGCAGAAGGAACAGCGTCGCCCCGGCCGCGACGGCGGGCCAGTCCTGGCCGCCGACGCCGATGATCGTGGGAATGAACGGCGGGGCGGTCTGGGCGTTGCCAGAGGTGAGGAGGACCGCGAAGGCGTATTCGTTCCAGGCGAAGATCAGGCAGAAGATCGCGGTCGAGGCGATGCCGGTCGCGGCCTGCGGCAGCACGACTTTGCGAAACGCCTGAAACCGGGTGTAGCCGTCGATCAGCGCGGCCTCCTCGTATTCGCGCGGGATCTCGTCGATGAAACCCTTCAGGAGCCAGACCGCGAGGGAGATGTTCACGCCGGTATAGAGGAGGATCATCCCCAGATGCGTGTCCGAAAGGCCAAGCTGGCGATACATGAGGTAAATCGGGATCGCGACGGCGATAGGGGGCATCATCCGGGTGGAAAGGATGAAGAACAGAAGGTCATCCTTCAGCGGCACCTTGAAGCGGCTGAAGGCATAGGCGGCAAGCGTGCCGAGGAAGATGGAAAGGGCGGTGGAGCCGAAGCCGATGATCACCGAGTTCAGGAAGCGTTCGCCGAAGCGGGAGGGGCCGGTGATGATCGTGCCCTGGCGGCGGGCGATCTCCTCCATCAGGCCGCTGGGGGGCGGGAGGGTGTCAAGCTCCGACACGGCGGGGCGGGTGCGGGTGGTGAAGAGGTTGACGTAGCCTTCCACCGTGGGGTCGAAGAACACCTTCGGCGGGTAGGAGATGCTGTCGGGCCCGGTCTTGAAGCTGGTGGAGATGATCCAGACCAGTGGCAGGAGGGTGATCACCGTGTAGAGGGTGACAAGGAGGCCAGCACCCCATTTCGAGGCCCTCGAGGGTTCGGTGACGGAATAGGCGCTCATCTTTCCTTCACCTTGTTCAGGGCCTTCACGTAGATCGAGGCGAGGCCGAAGACCGTGACGAAAAGGATGATCGCATAGGCCGAGGAATAGCCGGTGCGCCACTTCTCGAAAGCCTCGCGCTTGAGGTCGATCGACGTCAGGAGGGTTTCGTTGCCCGGACCGCCGCCGGTCAGCAGATTGACCATATCGAACATCTTGAAGTTCTCGATGCCGCGAAACAGCACCGCCAACATGAGAAAAGGCAACACCATCGGCACGGTGATGGTCCAGAACTGCCGCCATTTCGACGCGCGGTCCACTTCGGCCGCCTCATAGATGTAGTCGGGGATGGAGCGCAGGCCCGCAAGGCAGATCAGCATCACGAAGGGCGTCCACATCCAGGTGTCGACGATGATGATCGCCCAGGGGGCAAGGCCGCCTGGGCCAAGCATGGAAAAGCTGGCGGCGGGGATGCCGGTGAAGAATTCGACGATGTAGTTCACCACGCCGATCTGCGGCTGGTAGAGGAAGGTCCAGAAATTGCCGACGACGGCGGGCGACAGCATCATCGGGACGACGATGAGCGTGGTCAGAAGGTCGTTGCCCCTGAACTTGCGGTTGATCAGCCAGGCGAGGGTGAAGCCGATGATGACCTGCAACACGATGGTCCAGATCAGGAAATGCGCGGTGGTCTGCATCGTGGCCCAGATGTCCGCGTCGGTGAGGATGCGGGTGTAGTTGCGCAGGCCGACCCATTTCAACTCGGCATTGGGTTTGTTGGCGGCGTAGTTGGTGAAGGAAAGCCGGATGGTCCAGATCAGTGGGGGCCACGAAGATCCAGGCGATGGCGCGGTCCGAGAGGCCCCGGACCTTGCGCGCAAGGTTGGGCGGGGTGGCCCGGGCGGCGATGTCGATAGGGTTTGGCATGATCTGATTCCGTGGGGAACGTGCCACCAGACTACCCCCTTGCAGCGGCGAAGGTGGAAGATCCGTGGTGGCCACCCCTCTCCCACTTGGGGAGAGGGGCAGATTGAAGGTGACGTCGGGACCCCGGATCAGATCCGGGATGCGACTGCGCAGGCGATCACAGCTTGCCTTCGTCGGTGAAGACCTCGGTCCAGTCGGCAATGAGGCCGTCCAGCGCCTCTTTCGCGGTGCCGTTGCCGGCGACCACATAGTCGTGGAAGCGGGCCTGCGACGCCTGCAGAAGCGAGGCGTAGGACGGCTCGGCCCAGAAGTCCTTCACGATCGCCATCGAATCGAGGTAGGTTTGCGCGTAGGGCTGGCTGGTGGCGAAGCCCGGATCCTCGACCACCGAGCGCAGTGTCGAGAAGCCGCCGAGCGACCACCACTTGTCCTGCACGTCCTTCTGCGCGAACCACTTGATGTAGGCCAGCGCGCCGTCGACATTGTCGGAGTTCGCGACGACCGAGATGCCCTGCCCGCCGAGCTGAGCGAAACGCTCGCCGCCGGGGCCGGCCGGGTTCACCAGATAGCCGGTCTTGCCGCCGCCGACATTGGGGTCGACCTCGAAGCCGGGCCAGGTGAAGGCGAAGTTCATCTGCATCGCGACCTGGCCGGATTTGTAGGCGTCGATGCCTTCGCCCATATAGGTGTTGGACGTGCCGGGGGCGGTGCAGCAGTCGTAGAGCGCCTTGTAGAACTCCAGCCCCTCGACCGCGCCGGGCGAGTTGACGAAGCCTTCCATGTCATAGGGCTTGTCGGGGTTGTCGTATTTGAAGCCGAAGGAATAAAGCACGTCCATCACGCCCATGGTGATGCCTTCCGACCCGCGCTCGGTGTAGATCGAGGCGCCGTAGACGGTCTTGCCGTCGATGTCGCGGCCCTGGAAGAACTCGGCCACTTCCTTCAGCTCGGCGAAGGTGGCGGGGGGCGTGAGGTCGCGGCCGGTCTTTTCCTTGAAGGCGGACATGATCTCGGGCCGGTCGAACCAGTCCTTGCGGTAGGTCCCTTGTCGAAGAAGTCGTTCATCTTGAGATACCAGCCGTTCTCGGCCGCGCCGCCGATCCACTGGCTGTCGCCGATCATCAGGTCGCAAAGTTTGCCGCCCGAGTTCAGTTCGTTCAGCATGCGGTCGGCAAAATTTGGCCAGGGGACGAATTCGAAATTCATCTTGATGCCCGATTGCGCTTCGAAGTCCTTGCTGAGTTCCACGAGCGCGTTCGCCGGGTCCCATGCGGCCCAGCACAGCGTCAGTTCATTGGCTTGCGCATTGGCCTGGGTCGCCCAGACCAGTGCAATGGCCGCGGATGCGGCGAGTGTCTTCCGTGTCATGCAATCCTCCCGGATGTGGTGATGGCGGACCCGTGCGGATGCCGGGTCTTCTTGAATTGAGGGGACGTTAGACAAAAGCCGGACGGCCTGTAAAGCATTTTTGAGGAACGTACCTCAATTATGGGCGGCGGCCGTCGTCAAAGCGATTTGGAGCACGGCTCAGGCGACCTGGTCGATGCGTGGCTCGAGCGCCGGCGCGGGTTGTGCGGGCAGGTTCTCGCGCAGCACGATCTCGATTCGAATCTGTTCCTGGCCCTCGTCGAGCGGCTGGTTGTCGACCTTGGCGCGCAGCACGCGCAGGGTCGACCGCGCGAGGTGGCCAAGGTTCTGGGTGATGACGGCCGTGATCTGACCCTGCTCCAGCGCGAAGCGGACATGGGGGGTCAATTCGTGGCAGATTACCGTCAGCTTTCCATTAAGTCGCATATCTTCAATGAGTTGCGTCAAGGCACGGTTGCCGTCGCCCATGGCATAGATCCCCCTGACATCGGGCGCGTTCGACAGCATCTCGGCCACGACCTGGCGCAGGGTGGCAGGCGAGCCATGGGTCTCCAGCGACTGCAGCACGTCGAGGCCGGGGAAATCGCGCTGCATGACCTCGTCGAAGCCGCGGCGTCGTTCGATCATGTCCCGGGCCAGCAGCGACTGGCCGAGCACCATGACCTGACCCGGCCCGCCGCCCAGGAAGCGACCCATCATCACGCCCGCCGTCCGGCCCGCCGCGCAGTTGTCGATGCCGACGAAATGGTCGCACCCGGCATTCGGCAATTCGAAGTTCGGTCCGGCTGGTCGCAGCCATGGATCCCGCTTCGGCCAGAGATTTCGCAAGGGATTGAATGAATTGGCTTTCCGTATCTGGCAGCACGACGGCAACGCGATAGTTCCTGCCGCGTGCGAGATTCGCGGCCGTCAGATCACGGACGTAGCCAAGCCTCGAGATGGCCTCGTTCACCGCGCGGATGGTCTTGTCCCGCACGCCCGGGCGGGCATTCAGAACCCGGTCGACCGTGGCCAGGCTGACTCCGGCCTCGCGGGCGATATCGTTGACAGTGGGCCGCAAGGCGCGCTCCGGACAGGGTGATGCGACTATCCTTGCCGGTTTGATGTACGTCAATCATCTATTGGCGACAGTCCTGCGTCTTTGCCGGGGCGCCGCGGCGGTGGCAAGGGCTTTACAGCACCTCGGCGCATGCGCAGTGTTCGCCGACAGACAGGGAGGCTCGCATGACCAGGACGGTCCTGCTTTTCGGCGACAGCAACACGCATGGCACGATGCCGATGCCCGATCTGGGCTTTTCGGGGCGTTTCGGGCGCGCGGAGCGTTGGCCGGGGCGGCTGCGACAGCTTTTGCCCGATTGGGACGTGATCGAGGAAGGCCATCCCGGGCGGACCACGGTGCACGACGACCCGGTCGAGGGCGCGCACCGGAACGGTCATTCGGTCCTGCCGGCGCTTCTGGAAAGCCACCGTCCGCTGGACCTGGTCGCGGTGATGCTGGGCACCAACGACCTGAAGGAAAGGTTCTCGGTCAATGCCACCGATATCGCCCTGTCGCTGGAGCGGCTGGTGCGGGTGATCCTGGCCTCGGGCGCGGGGCCTCTGGGGGGGGCGCCGGGGGTGCTGCTGGTCTGCCCGCCGCCGATCATCGAGGCGGGGTGTCTGGCGGCGATGTTTGCCGGCGGGGCGGCGAAGTCGCGCGCCCTGGCGGGCGAAGTGCAGGCAGCGGCGGCGCGGGCCGGCGTGCCGTTCCTGGATGCGGGGCAGGTCGTGGAGGTGTCGGCCATCGACGGCATCCATTATGGGCCCGAGGCGAATCCGGCGCTGGCACGGGCCTTTGCGGCTGCGATCACGGCGCATTTCCCCGGCTGATGTCGGATTTCCGCTGGAACGGGGAACGGGCGCGGCGCAGGATCGTGGCAGGAGGTGTCCGATGACCCAGCACGATCCCTCGCTTGCCATCGCCGAGTTGCGCGCGAATGTCTCGGTCCCGTTCGCGCGGGCGCGGGCTATGCCGAAAGCGGTCTACACCTCTGCGGCCTTCGCGAAAGCCGAGCAAGAGCACATCTTCGCGCGGGACTGGCTGTGTGCGGGCCGGGCGGATGCGCTGGCGGAGCCGGGCGACTATCTGACGATGACCATCGCCGGAGAGCCGGTCATCATCCTGCGCGACCGGGACGGCGCGCTGCGCGGCATGTCGAACGTCTGCCGCCACCGGATGAGCACCTTGCTGGAGGGTCGGGGCAACGTGCGGTCCATCGTCTGCCCCTACCATGCCTGGACCTACAATCTGGACGGCAGCTTGCGAGGCGCCCCGGCGATGGCGCGGAACGAGGGCTTCTGCAAGGAGGATGTTCGGCTGCCGTCGGTCCGGGTCGAGGACTGGCTGGGCTGGATCATGGTGACGCTGAACCCGGAGGCCCCGCCGGTGGCCGAAAGGCTGGCAGGTGTGGAACGGCTGGTCGGTCACCTGCCGATGGCGACCTATCGCGAGGTCTTCCGCGAAGCGTTCCGCTGGGATACCAACTGGAAGGTGCTGGCCGAGAATTTCATGGAAAGCTACCACCTGCCGGTCTGCCATGCCGGAACCATCGGCGGGTCCTGCGATCTGAACCTGATGCAATGCCCGGAAGGGGAGGCGGCGTTCAACCACCACTGGATCGTGAAGAACGACACGGTGCCGCTGGCGTTGGCGCATCGCTCCAACACGGTCCTGCAGGGCGATGAGCGGCGGATCACCTGGCTGCTGGCGATCTATCCGGCGCTGCTGATAACCCTGACGCCGGGGTATTTCTGGTATCTTTCGCTGACGCCGGACGGGCCGGGATCGGTGCACGTCCTGTTTGGCGGCGGGATGAGTGCCGAGTGGATGGCCGACCCCGAGGCGGAGCGGCATCTGGCGTCGGTCAAGGCCTTGCTGGATGCCGTTAACCTCGAGGACAAGGCCTGTGTGGAGCGGGTGTGGCAGGGGCTATCTGCGGGGATGTCCGCGCCCGGGGCGCTGAGCCATTTGGAGCGGCCGAACTACGATTTCGCCCGCTATATCGCGGGGCGGATGCCGTGAAGGATCCGCAGGGCTTGACCTTGGCGCGCCGGGTGTCACCTATCGCGGCATGACCAAGCACGCCCTGATCGTGGCCCATGGCCAGCCGTCGGACCCCCGTCCCGCCGGAGCCGCGCTGGACGCCCTGGCAGCGCAGGTGCAGGCGCTGCTGCCGGGGTGGCGCATCGGCGCCGCGACGCTGGCCGAAACCGGAGCGGTGGCGCGGGCGGTGGCGGGACTGCAAGGCGGCGTGGTCTTTCCGATGTTCATGGCCGGAGGCTGGTTCGCCCGGGTGCAGATTCCGCGGCGGCTGGCCGAAGCGGGGGCAACCGGGTGGACCGTGCTGGAACCGTTCGGCTGCGATCCCCTGGTGCATGGCCTGTGTGTCGCACTGGTGCGCGAGGCGGGCGCGAGGCGGGTGATCCTGGCGGCGCATGGGTCGTCCAAGTCCCCGGCGCCGTCGGACATCGCGCGGCATGTGGCGGGGCGGATCGCGATTGAGACGGGGGCAGAGGTGGCGGTGGGCTTCATCGAGCAAGAACCGCAACTTGCCTCGCTGGCCGGGTGGGACGGCGTCTGCCTGCCGTTCTTTGCCGCCGAGGGCGGGCATGTCAGCGACGATATCCCCGCGGCGCTGGCCAAGGCGGCGTTCCGGGGACGCATCCTGCCGCCGCTGGGCCTGGATGCGCGGGTGCCCGGGATCATCGCGGCGGCGATCGCGCGGGGCGTGCCGGTCTGTGCCGGGGCCTGCCGCTGGGCCAGGTGACCAAAAGCCTTCGAAGGCTTTTGCAAATTCCTTCGAAGGAATTTGGCCCCGGGCCGTCAGACCGTGTGCAGGTAGAGGTCGAAGTCCACTTCGCTGACCGTCCGCATCACCCGGGCATATTCGGCGGCCATGATCGCGGTGAAGGTGCGGTGCATGTCCTCACCCAGCGCCTCCTTCAGGAAGTCCGACCGCCTGGCCGCGTCGATGGCCGATTTCCAGTCGGTCGGGATCGCGGCGCTGCCCTCGTCCTCATAGCCGTTGCCGGTGGTTTCAGGGCCGGGGTCGATCTTGTCCTTCATCCCCTTGCGCACGGCCGCGAGGACGGTCGCTGCCACCAGATAGGGGTTCGCGTCCACACCTGCCGGGCGATGCTCGATCCGCCGGGCCTTGATGTCGCCCGCCGGGATCCGCAGCGCGACCGAGCGGTTGTTCACTCCCCAGGTCGGGCTGACCGGCGCATAGGACTGGCTGGCAAAGCGGCGCCAGGAATTGGCGTGGGGCGCGAAGATCAGCATGCTTTCGGCCATGGTCGTCTTCAGGCCGCCGAGCGCGTGGAGGATGGTGGGGTTCCACTTCCCCTCCTCCTTTTCGATGAAGACGTTCTTGCCTGCATCGTCCAGAAGCGAGACGTGGAAATGCATCCCCGATCCGGCGTAGTTCTCGTTCGGCTTGGCCATGAAACAGGCGACGACGCCATGCGCGCGGGCCTGGGCGCGGACGATGCGCTTCAGCCGCATCAGGTCGTCGGCGGCCTGCATCACGTTCTCGCGGTAGTGGAGCGTGAGTTCATACTGGCCGGGGGCATATTCGGAGATCAGCGTTTCGGCCTTGATCCCGGCCTGTTCGGCCCCGGCGTAGATGTCGGAGAAGAGCGGAAGCATCCCGTGCAGGTGGTCGACGGAATAGACCTCGGTCTTGCGGCTTGAGCGGTGGTCCAGCACGTCGCGGGCGGGCTGCATCTTGCCATCGGGGCCGCGTTCGGGGTCGAGGAGGAAGAATTCCAGCTCGAAAGCCCCTGCCGGGTGCAGGCCTTCGGCGGCAAGCGCGTCGACCTGGCGCTGCAGCGCATGGCGGGGGTCGCTGGTCATCGGGGCACCGTCAAGCATGTACATCGACATGAACACCTCGCCGCGCGGCGGCTGGGTGTTGTGCAGCGGCTTCAGCGTGCCGGGGATCGGCCAGGCGCGCAGGTCGCCGTCGCCCTGGTCCCAGATCAGGCCGGTCTCGTGGACATCCTCGCCGCAGATGTCCAGGCCGAGGATGGAAATCGGCAGATGGCGGCCATTGTTGTAAAAAGACAAAAGCTCATGGCGCCGGATGATCTTTCCCCGCCCGATTCCGTTGGCGTCGTGCAGGATAATGTCAAAAGCCTCGATTTCGGGGTGGGCTTCTAGAAAGGCTTCCGCCTCGGCAGGGGTGGAGCCGGAGGGGCTGGTCTGGGGCATGTCAGGCTGCTTTGAAAAGGTCGGTCAGGATGGTGTCGAAGTTTGCCTGGTGGGCGTAGCCCGCTTGCGTGCCGTTCTTCAGGGGGCCGGGCGCGCAGATGAACTCCACCCGCGCGCCGACGCGGACGACGTGCCAGGGGGCTTTATGCTTGTCGATGACGCGGGCAAGGCCGTGGGAGAGGCGTTCGGCCAGCTTCTCCATATGGGCGTAATTGTCGGGGGTCATGACCTCGGACAGGGTGGCGACGAGGCAGGCGAACTGCATCGGGTTGGCGGAAAGCGTGGTGCCCATGCCGGTGCGGCCGGGTTCGCGCCGGGCGTTCGCCGCCTCGAACCGCGACGCGGTCTCGTCGGTCAGTCCCCAGACGGCGGTGGGCATCCCACCCGCCACGCATTTGCCGACGACGAAGATGTCGGGACGCAGCGAATGGACCCGGGTATAGCCGCCAAGGCCGGAGGAGATGGTGTGAGTCTCGTCGATGATGAGGAGCGCGCCATGTTTGAGGCTGAGTTGGCGCAGGCCGTCATGGAACCCGGCCTCGGGCAGGACCATGCAGGAGTTGGTCATCACCGGCTCGGTCAGGATCGCGGCGACGTCACCTTTCGCAAGGGCCGCCTCGACCGAGGCGAGGTCGTTGAATTCGGCACAGACGGCTGTTTCGGTCAGGTCGTTCACCTGGCCGAGGAGGCCCGGGGAGGTCACGGTCTTGCCGTTCCGGAGGCTGACGAAAGTGTCGTCCACCGTGCCGTGGTAGCAGCCGTTGAAGACGAGGACGCGTGGCTTGGCCGTGATCGCCCGGGCGACGCGCAGGGCAAAGCGGTTGGCGTCGGTGGCGGTGGTGGCGATCTGCCAGCGGAAGGGGCCGAAGCGGTCGGTCAGAAGGCGGCCCGCGTCAAGGGCGGCTTCGGTGGGAAGCATGTAGGTCAGGCCGTTGCGGGCCTGCTGGCGGATGGCTTTCGCCACCGGGGCGGGGGAGTGGCCGAACATCGAGCCGGTATCGCCGAGGCAGAAGTCGTCAAGGTTCCGGCCGTCGATATCCTCGATCCGTGCGCCCTGCGCCTTGGCGATCAGGGGAAGGTGCGGCATCGGCCAGTCGGCCATCCAGTGCATCGGCACGCCGCCGAGGAAGTGGCATGCGCCCTCGGCGAGGGCTTTCAGGGCCTTTGGGCGGGCCCTGGCGTAGATCCCGGCCTCGCGCCGGGCGAAGGCGGCCAGGCGGTCGGTGCAGATTCCGGCGGTGGTTTCAGCGGACATGGCATGCGCCCTGCGAACGGTCGCTGCGTTTATGCCGGAATTTGATCAAATAGCAAGTGTCGGCTCGTCCTGCGCCTTCGGCTTCTCGTCCCGAAGGGCTGCAAGGAGCGACGCAGTCGGATGACGAGCGGAGTGTCAGGCCCAGCGGCCTTCGAAATCCTCGGGGACCAGCAGGTTGTGGCGGCCGATGTTCTTCACGTCACGCTCGCCGCAAAGGGCCATGGTGATGTCCATTTCCTTGGCGATGACCTCCAGCGCCTTGGTCACTCCGGCCTCGCCCATGGCTCCCAGCCCGTGAATGTAGGCCCGGCCGATCATCGTGCCTTTCGCGCCAAGGCCGAGCGCCTTCAGCACGTCCTGACCGGACCGGATGCCGCCGTCCATCCAGACCTCGGTCCGGTCGCCGATGGCACGGACGACCTGCGGCAGCATGCGGATCGACGACAGCGCACCGTCGAGCTGCCGCCCGCCGTGGTTCGAGACGATCACGGCATCGGCCCCGGCATCGGCGGCCATCTTCGCATCCTCGGCGTCGAGGACGCCCTTCAGGATGAACTTGCCCTGCCACTGGTCGCGGATGCGGGTGACCTTGGACCAGTCAAGCTTGGGGTCGAACTGTTCGTTGGCCCAGGCGGTCAGGTCGGAGAGCTTTTGCACGCCCTTCACATGGCCGACGATGTTGCGGAACTGGCGGCGCGGGGTGCGCAACATGTTCCAGGCCCAGCGGGGTTTTGTCGCGATGTTGATCAGGTTGGGGATCGTCGGCCTTGGTGGCGAGGTCAGGCCGTTCTTCAGGTCCTTGTGCCGTTGGCCCAGGATTTGCAGGTCCAGCGTCAGGACAAGGGCCGAGCATTTCGCGGCCCGGGCGCGTTCGATGATCGCATCGACGAAATCCTCGTCCTTCATCACATAAAGCTGGAACCAGAACGGGTCGGGGCTGTGCGCGGCCACGTCCTCGATCGAACAGATCGACATGGTGGAAAGCGTGAAGGGCACCCCGGCCTTGGCCGCGGCGCGGGCGGCGTGGATCTCGCCATCAGGGTGCTGCATGCCGGTCGAGCCGACGGGGGCCAGCGCCACAGGCATCGAGACCTTCTGCCCGGCCATCGTGCTGCCCAGAACCCGGCCCGTCAGGTCACGCGCGACGCGCTGGCGAAAGCGCAGTTTCGCGAAATCCGACGAGTTTTCGCGGAAGGTCTGTTCGGTGTAGCTGCCGGATTCGCAGTAGTCCCAGAACATCTTTGGCGTGCGCTTCTGGTGCAGGCGCTTGAGATCCTCGATGCAGGTGATGACGGGCATTCGGCTTCCCCTGGATTGGTCATCTTTGGTTACCAATCCGGGGGGGAAGGTGCAACGAAAATACAGGCAGTGCATGTGGTGCGATATGGAACTAGGTAGTGCCATATCGTATCAAACGGAGATCGCCATGACCCTGTCCCGCCGCCGCACCCTTGCCCTGATCGGAGGCGGCGTGATCCTTGCCGCCACCGGCAGCCTTGGCGCCATCGCCACCCGCCAGCCACGCACGGCCCTGTTGCCCTGGGGGCAGGCCGGTCAGGGCGAGGATGCACGGCACCGGGCGCTGTCCTGGGCGCTGCTGGCGCCGAACCCGCACAACCGGCAGCCCTGGCTGGTCGAACTGCGAACGGCGGGCGAGGTGACGCTTTATGTCGACACCGCGAAACTTCTCCCCGCGACCGACCCCTTCAATCGCCAGATCACCATTGGCCTTGGCTGTTTTCTGGAGCTGATGCGGATGGCGGCAAGCCATGACGGACAGCGGGTGGACATCACTCCGTTCCCGGACGGCTTTGATGACCGGGCGCTGGACGCGCGTCCCGTAGCCCGGGCGGTGTTTACGGCGGATGCAGGCGTGACGCCCGATCCCCTGTTCGCCCACGCCCTGGCGCGGCGGTCGACGAAAGAGCCCTACGACACGGCCCGCCCGCTGCCGGAAAACATGCTGGCAAAGCTTGCCGTCGCCACGACTGCCCGCTTCGGCGGAACGCTGGACCCCAAGGAGGTCGCGGACTGGCGGGCTTTCACGCGGGAAGCGCTGCGGATCGAGATCGAGACGCCGCATACCTACAAGGAATCCGTGGATCTGTTCCGCATCGGGCGGGCGGAAGTGGATGCGAACCCCGACGGGATCGACTTCACCGGCCCCGTCTTTGAAGTGCTTGGCGCGACCGGGATGATGACGCGCGAAAGCGTCCTGGACACGTCGTCGCAGGCCTACAAGGCGGGGCTCGACGCGGTCTATGCCAATACCGATACGGCGATGGGGCATGTCTGGCTGGTGACCGAAGGGAACAGCCGCCCCGACCAGATCGCCACCGGGGCGGACTGGCTGCGGGTGAACCTGGCGGCAACGGCGGCGGGGGTGGCGTTCCAGCCCTTGAGCCAGGCCTTGCAGGAGTATTCCGAGATGGCAGCGCTGTACCGCGACCTCCACGCCAGGCTTGCGCCGCAGGGCGGGACAGTCCAGATGTTGGCGCGTATCGGTCACGGGCCCGAGGTGGCCCCAAGTCCGCGCTGGCCGCTGGAGGCGAAGATCCTGGATGCCTGATCGGAACCCGACCCCGGAAGCGACGCTGTTTGCCTTTTTTAACGAGGTCGGGATTCTTGCCCAGCTCAGCCGCGCCATGTTCGAGGCGCGGCTGCCGCCGGGGTTCAACCTGCCGCAGTTCGCTGTGCTGAACCACCTGATCCGGGTCCGCGACGGGCAGACACCGATGGCGCTTGCGCGGGCCTTTCAGGTGCCAAAGACCTCGATGACACACAGTCTGGCGGTGCTGGAGCGGCACGGATTGATCGAGCTGCGCCCGAATGCGCGGGACGGTCGGTCGAAATGCGTGTTTCTGACCGACCAGGGGCGCGGGTTCCGCAATGACGCGGTGGCAAGCCTGGCGCCGGACATGGCGGCGATTGCGGCGGACTATCCGGTCGACCGGGTGGAGAGGATGCTGCCGGCGCTTGCCGCGCTGCGCAAGGTGATGGATGCGAGGCGCGACGCCCAGCCTGCGGATCCGGAAACCTGAGCCGCAGTCCCGGCAGAGTTGCCGGGAGCCGGAACTCTGGTCCTGCGCGGCGCCGTCAGGCCGAATGGGCCCCGTCCGACAGTGCCTTGACGCGCGCCAACACCTCGGACACCGGGACACCGGCCCCGATGTCCTTGACGATGGCGGAGCCGACCACGCAGCCATCGGCCACGCTGGCGATGGCCTTTGCCTGATCCGGCGTGCTGATGCCGAAGCCGACGATCACCGGCAGGTCGGTGGACCGCTTGATCCGCGCCACTTCCGGCCCGACGTCGGTCGCCACCGCCGCAGCCGCCCCGGTGATCCCCGTGACCGAGACATAGTAGACGAACCCGCTGGTGTTCTGCAGCACCTTGGGCAGGCGTCTGGCATCGGTCGTGGGCGTGGCCAGACGGATGAAGTTCAGACCCACCTTCTGCGCCGGGATGCACAGCTCGTCATCTTCCTCGGGCGGCAGGTCGACGACGATCAGCCCGTCGATCCCGGCGGCAAGCGCGTCCTTCAGGAAGCGGTCGACCCCGCAGGAATAGATCGGGTTGTAGTAGCCCATGAGGACGATGGGCGTGGTCTTGTCCGCCGCCCGGAAGGCGCGGACCATGGCAAGCACCTTGTCCAGCGTCATCCCGCCTTCCAGCGCGCGCTGACCGGCCGCCTGGATCGTCGGGCCATCGGCCATCGGGTCGGTGAAGGGCATTCCCAGCTCGATCACGTCCACCCCGGCGGCCGGCAGGCCCCGCATCACCGCAAGGCTGGTCGCCTCGTCCGGGTCGCCGCCCATGATATAGGCGACGAAGGCCTTTTTGCCCTGCGCGCGAAGGCGGGCGAAGGTGTCGTCGATTCTGGTCATGTGTGTCCGGCCCCGTGAAACATCTCACGGGGTTTCGCACGGTCGAGCGGGAAAGATCAAGGATCAGGCGTCCGCGGTCGCGTCGAGCGGATCCTCGGCTGCGACCGAGATCATCCAATGGGTGCCGTAGCGGTCTCTCAGCATCCCGAAGCCGCGCGAGAAGGATGTCGAGCCGAAGTCCTGGACAACCGCGCCGCCCGCGGCCAGCGCGGCGAAGATGCGTCTGCCCTCGGCCAGGGTATCGGTCACCTGCATGATCGATACCGCGGCCTGCGGGTCTCCGGTCATGCCGGGGGGATAGTCCGAGGCCATCAGCACCCCGTCGGGCAGGGTCAGCTGGCCGTGGATGATCCGGGTCGGGTCGCGCAACGTGTCATCGACGTCGGGCGCATCGGCATAGCGCATCAGTTGCAGGTCGGTTGCGCCAAAGATGTCGGCATACAGGGCCAGGGCCTCGGCGCAATGGCCCTGGAAGTGGAGATAGGGGATCGGCATGGGGGCCTCCTGTCGGGATGGCGACAGCATAGCACGGGACGGGACGTGCGGGGCAACTTGATAAGCGCGGGCGCGCCGACTAGAAGCGGCCCGACGTTGGCTGGAGGGCGCGATGGGTTTCAGGATGGGTATCGTGGGTTTGCCGAACGTGGGCAAGTCAACCCTCTTCAACGCTCTGACCCGGACGGCCGCCGCGCAGGCGGCGAACTTTCCGTTCTGCACCATCGAGCCGAACGTGGGCGAGGTCTCGGTCCCGGATGCGCGGCTGGACAGGCTGGCGGCCATCGCCGGGTCAAGGCAGATCATCCCGACGCGGATGACCTTCGTCGACATCGCCGGGCTGGTGCGGGGGGCCTCGAAAGGCGAGGGCCTTGGCAACCAGTTCCTGGCCAACATCCGCGAATGCGACGCCATCGCCCATGTGCTGCGCTGGAATCGGTGGAACGGCGGCTGACGGCCCTGGCCAAGAAGCTGCGGGGCGGGGATCAGGACTCGCTGGACCAGGACCGGCTCTTGCGCGCGGCCCTGGTGGCGCTGGAGGCGGGGAAACCGGCGCGGACGCTTGTGATCGCCGAGGAGGACCGCAAGCAGTGGCGGATGCTGCAGCTTTTGACGGCCAAGCCAGTCCTCTATGTCTGCAACGTCGAAGAGGCCTGCGCGGCCGAGGGGAACAGCCAATCCGCGCGGGTGGCGGAGATGGCGGCGGCGCAGGGGGCGGCGTCGGTGGTGATCTCGGCCCGGATCGAGGAGGAACTGGCGCAACTTCCCGAGGACGAGGCGGCGCTGTTCCTGGAAGAGATGGGGCTGCACGAGGCGGGGCTCGACCGGCTGATCAAGGCGGGCTACGCGCTTCTGGGCCTGCAGACCTATTTCACCGTGGGGCCGAAGGAGGCGCGGGCCTGGACGATCACCAAGGGGACGCTTGCCCCGCAGGCGGCGGGAGTCATTCACGGGGACTTCGAGAAGGGGTTCATCCGGGCCGAGACCGTGGCCTATGACGACTATATCGCCGGGAACGGCGAGGCAGGCGCGAAGGAAGCGGGCAAGTTCCGGGTCGAGGGGAAGACCTACGAAGTGAAGGACGGGGACGTGCTGCACTTTCTGTTCAACGGGTAGGTGTCCACGCGTGGACGGGTTCTCTAAGTCAGTGATTTCAAAGGGTTGGCTGTGGGCGTTAGGGCGGTTTTGACCATCTGACCGGGCTTATGGTGTAGGCCGCCGGGGGCGCTTCGCCCCCCGGACCCCCCGAGAGTATTTGGGAAATGAGCAAGCGTAAATTTGAGACAAGTTTGACGGATCAAGGGCGACCATGAGCGGTTTTGCTGTCTTTCGACCCTGTCGGTCCTACACCCCCGCCGGGTTGTCTGCTTCCCCGCCCATCTCCTTCAGGTCCTGATAGCGGTCGCCGATGCGGTGGTGCGGGCGGCCTCCCAAGGAAGCGCCCAAGGCAATGACCAGCTCGTCATGGCTGGGCGCGTCGGGGATCGAGAACTGGACGGTAAGGTAATGCGAGCGGCGGCCGGCGTCGTGCTTGTCCATCAGGGGGATCTGCAGTTGCGTGTTGGCCGGGCCACGGGTGTTGGTGAAACCGAGGTAGGTCTTCGCGCCAACCGCCTCGCGGAAGACGTTGCCGAAACGCAGGGTGTGGATCAGGGCGGAGCAGTGTTCCTGCTCGCAGGAAGTGCCGCAGAGGGCGGCCTTGCCGTAGGCTTCGATGGCGTCGCCGGACCCTGCGAGGCGGATCAGGCGGTCGGTGAGAAGCTGGCCCAAGGCCGGACCCATGCGCCTGATCTCGGGCGACAGGTCCGCGACGAAACCGCGGCCATACCAGGGGTTCGTGACCACGGCGGCGACGGCGATCATGCGCAGGGGCGGCGTGCAGGCGCGGCCGCCGTCGGTGATGGTGTCCTCGTCATAGGTCACGAGCTTGCGGAGTTCGGGAAGGGACATCGGGGTTCCTTTCAGGGTCGGCGGGCCGGGATGCTGTCGCAATAGCGCGGCAGGGCGGTGACGGGAAGGGCGGCAGTCATCGCAGCACCTGGGTCAGGAAGTCGGTGACGGGGCGGTTCACGGCGGGCGGGTCCTCGGCCAGCGCCATGTGGCGGAGGCCCTTCAGGATCACCAGCCGCGCGCGGGGGATTTCGGTGGCGATGGCGGCGGCCATTTCGGGCGGGTTTCCGTGGTCCTCGTCGGCGGTCAGGACGAGGGTCGGGACGGTGATCGGGGGGTGCGGGGCGCTGATTTCGTCGGCTCCGTTGGCGAGGATGCGGTAGAGTTTGGGGTAGACGCTGGGGTCGTTCGCCAGAACCCATTGCCGGGTGAGGTCCATGAGGTCGGGGCGCCGGGCACGGGCGCGGTCGGTGTACCAGCGCTGGAGCGCGGCCTCGACGGTGGCAGCGGGGCCTTGCGCTTCGGCCTGGGCCACGCGAGCCTCGATTGCGGCCTGAGCGTCCGGCGCGCGTCGGTAGGCGGAGTGCAGGATCGCAAGCGCGGTGGTGCGGGAAGGATGGTCTTGCGCGAAGCGGCGGGCGACCATGCCGCCGAGGGAGAAGCCGACGACGGCGGCCTT